>DGYV01000043.1:18363-19005 GCA_002398485.1 Peptococcaceae bacterium UBA4997
ATAAGCGGAAGTAAGTTCTTTAACTATTGCAGCTGCCTGAGCCATTTTGGCTTCATCCTCGCCATAAGAAATAGTCAAATCGATAGCCTTGGCCACCTGACGCATAGCTTCCTCATTAAAACCGCGGGTAGTCATGGCAGGGCTGCCCAAACGAATACCGCTGGTTACAAACGGACTTTCTTTATCAAAAGGCACAGCATTTTTATTGCAGGTGATGCCGATACTGTCTAAACGTTTTTCCGCTTCCTTGCCTGTAATGTTTTTGGAAGTCAAATTCACGAGCAGTAAGTGGTTATCTGTACCGCCGCTTACTAAATGGAAACCGTAATCCATCAAGGCATGGGCCAAAGCCTGCGCATTATCCAATACCTTTTGTTGGTAGGTTTTGAATTCAGGCTTCAAGGCTTCACCAAAAGCAACAGCCTTAGCAGCGATAACGTGCATCAAAGGACCGCCTTGATTGCCGGGGAATACGGATTTGTCAATAGCCGCAGCATATTCCTCACCGCACAAAATCATCCCGCCGCGGGGGCCGCGTAAAGTTTTATGTGTGGTAGTGGTAACTATATCCGCATAGGGTACGGGGGTAGGATGCAGGCCAACCGCAACCAAACCGGCTATGTGAGCCATATCTACCATCAG
>DGYV01000043.1:19254-19520 GCA_002398485.1 Peptococcaceae bacterium UBA4997
GCGGAAGCACCCGCCACAATGAGCTTGGGCTTTTCAGCTTTAGCTATTTCGCGAACTTTATCATAATCGATCATTTCGGTTTTTTCATCCACGCCGTAAGCAGCAAAGTCAAAATACTTGCCGCTGATGTTTACGGGTGAACCATGAGTAAGGTGGCCGCCGTGTGCCAAGTTCATGCCTAAAACCTTATCGCCCGGTTTGATCAGGGCAAAATATACCGCCATATTGGCCTGTGCGCCTGAATGAGGCTGCACATTTACATGAGG
>DGYV01000016.1:0-2429 GCA_002398485.1 Peptococcaceae bacterium UBA4997
CTTCCGGTTCGGGTAAATCTACCCTGCTCAATATTATTGGCTGTTTGGACAGGGCTTCTTCAGGTAGTTATTTGATAAATGGTAAAGATGTGGGTTCTTTGGGAGACAATGCTTTGGCAGATTTGAGGAACCACGAAATTGGCTTTGTATTTCAAAGCTTTCATCTGCTCAAGGATTTAAATGCTATGGCTAATGTTGAGCTGCCCCTGATTTATAGGGGAGTACCCGCTCCGGAAAGGCACAAGGCAGCTAAAGAGGTTTTGGAAATAGTTGGGCTTGCGCATCGCATCAATCATTATCCTAAACAGCTTTCAGGTGGTGAGCAGCAAAGGGTTGCCATTGCCCGTTCCATTATAGGTAACCCCAGGGTTTTGTTGGCTGATGAACCAACAGGGGCATTGGATTCCAAAACCAGTGTAAGTATAATGGATTTATTCAACCAACTTAACACGGATATGGGTTTAACTATTGTTCAGGTTACCCACGATACAGAGGTTGCCTATTACGGTTCCAGAGTCATCCATATTTTTGACGGAGAGGTGGATGCTGAGGAAACAGTAACTTCAGAAAGACGTGAGCAGGCTTTAAAAACTCTTGTGAATAGAAGCAAAAACCGCAGGCATAATCATAAAGAAGAAGATGATCTGGAAGGGGTGCAGGTATGACTTTCACTGACAAGCAAAAAAAATGGTTGATCATTGCAGGTGTTATTGCAGTAGTTGTTATTGGGAGTATTTTTTCGGTTAAAGCATTATTGCCTAAGGATACAGATGAGGGTGAAGTAAAATATTCAACCGCAGAGGTTGTGCGGGGTGATATTAAAGTTGGTGTTGAGGCGGTTGGCAATTTAAATGCTTCTTATGGTGGCGGTATTTCCGTGCCCTGGACAGAAGATACCAGCAGTATGTCATATAAAGTGCTGGATGTTTATGTTAAATCAGGGGATATGGTAAAATCAGGCCAACCTATTTTGCAATTATCCGCACCCAGTTTATCCAGCCAAATAGAAGATTTGGAAAAACAAATAGCCAATGAACGTAAATCTTTAGCTGATTTACTGAATCTACCAATAGATGAAGTTGATAATGCTGATCCCAGTAATGGTATTGTGGTTACTGCACCCTTTAACGGCAGAGTGGTGGGGTTGACTATAAGAGCAGGGCAGAAAATTGAGGATATGACCGATTCCATCCGTGTGGTCGATGATTCCGTGGTAAAAATAAC
Organism: Peptococcaceae bacterium UBA4997; assembly: GCA_002398485.1. Lineage (GTDB taxonomy): Bacteria > Bacillota > Dehalobacteriia > UBA4068 > UBA4997 > UBA4997. The sequence continues at coordinate 1,225 of DGYV01000016.1, forward strand.
GGCTAACCTTACAGCTTATGAAGCAGCCAAGGTAACGGATAAAAAAACCAAGGCTATAATAAGTTTGGGACAGTTTTTGGGTGATACTAGGGAAGCTAAAATAGTGGACATCAATCGTAATCCAACACCTGTAGCCAGCAACAGTTTGTATTATAACAGCGGTATTCAAAGTACTGAAAGCGGTAATGAGTTTGTGTATAACATAACCTTGGAATTACCTAACCCCGGTTTGATCACGCCAAGCAGCACATCTCTTGCCAATATAGGTTTTTTTGAACCTAAAAAAGGTTATACATTTAAAAACGGTGATACTCCCGATGGTACCAGATGGTGCCGCTATTCAGCGATTGTGGAAAGCTATGCTGATGAGGAAGATGTTTCTTCGGGTTTAACAGGTAAGGTAACCAAAGTAATAGCAAAAAACAGTTCTATGGTAAAAAAGGGAGACCCTATATTTGCTATGGCGGGAACAGATATTAAAGAAGACATTGAAAAGCGTCAAACCGGTATTCGTGATAAAAAGGCGCAATTGGCTACTTACCAAATGCAGGCGGGCAATCTTTTAATTACTGCTCCCTCTAACGGCATGATATCCGAACTGAAAAAGAAAAAGGGTGATAGTATAGGCCCGGGTGAGTATTTGGGCAGCGTTTTCAGCGCGGAAAATATGAGTATGTATGTAAATGTTGATGATACGGAAGTTTTGATGGTGTCTCAGGGAGCTCCCGTAACTGTTACGGTAGATGCCCTTCCCGACACTCCTTTTGAGGGTGTGGTTGAGTATGTATCAGGTATGGGCAGTGATGAAAACGGAGTTTCTAAGTTTGAGGTATATATAAGCGTTAAGGGTTCTGCTGAAATTCGCCAGGGTATGCAGGCCAGGGCTTACATAAATGCAGGCAGTGCTACAGATGTACTTTTGATTCCTCAAGAAGCTATTTTTACTGAAGATGATATTGATAAAGTAGAAGTATTGAATGATGACGGCACGGTAAGTGTTGTAGCAATTGAAGTTGGTCTTTCTAATAGTAGACAGGCAGAAGTTAGATCAGGCTTGGAAGAAGGACAATTGGTTATTACGGGATCCACTGCGGATATGCTGCCAAGTGAAGGTGTTGTAACCCCGGGAGCCGATACGGGTGATGATGGTACCGCTACCGATGCAGGCGGGGAAAATATTGATGGCGGTGGTGAAACAGAGGTAC
>DGYV01000016.1:2606-22350 GCA_002398485.1 Peptococcaceae bacterium UBA4997
ATGGATATGCCTGCCGAGCCTGATTCTAATGTTGAGGCAGTGCCTTTGGGAGAATACAATAATCCAAGGCTTGGGCATGGTTATAAAAAAAATATTGCCTGACTTTGCATAGCGGGGAGTGAAAAGATTGGGAAAATTTAAAAGCTTTGGCGTTCGCCTTCGCTTCAGTATGCAAATGGCATTTCATGGGGTAATGTCGAATCCTTTGCGTTCGATTTTGACCATATTGGGTGTTACTATAGGTGTTGCGGCCGTAGTAAGCCTAATGGGTATAGGGGAAGGCGCCCGTTCCGCAGTTGTTGCTCAGTTTGAAAGCCTGGGTTCTAATGTGGTTATGGTAAAATCTACAGATAGGGCTACCGACTTTAAACCTGATTTAGCTTATGAGCTTAAGGAAAGAGTAAATACTCTTACTGCTATGACCCCTGTGGCCTATGGCAGTGCTGATATGAAATGGCGGCGTTCCAGGGGTACTATAAGTGTGATAGGTGTTAATTCGGAATTTCCTTATATTCGTGATCATACTATGATAGCAGGCAATTTTTTTAATGAGGTACAGGTTGGAAATAATTCCAAAGTAGCAGTTTTGGGCTATAACCTTGCTGCTAAACTTCAGGGCGGCAGATCCCCTGTTGGTCAAACCTTGACCCTGAATGGTTATGAATATCGTATTATAGGTGTACTTTCCCAAAAGGGTGATGGCAAAGGGGAGGGTATTGATGATAAGATAGTTGTACCTTATACGACTGCCAAAAAAATCACGAAAAAAAATACTGTAACCGAATTATGGGGTAAAACAGAGTCTTCAAGGGATTCGGAATTGGCAGTAGTACAGCTCAGCCGTATTTTTAGGCAAAAGCTCGGCCTGGAAAACGGTGCAAATTTAAGCGGTTCAGGCAATACTTCAACTCTTTTGGGTAATCTGGGCAATTCCGGAAATATTTATCAGAATGAGGATGTTACGGTTACCGTTACCAGCTTGGATCAAATGGTGGAAGAAGCTGATCAGGCTAACCGTATTATGTCGCTTTTATTAGGTGGTATAGCTGCTGTTTCCTTGTTGGTTGGCGGGCTTGGCATTATGAATATCATGCTGGTTGCGGTTACCGAGCGTACAGGTGAAATAGGTGTGCGCCGTGCCCTTGGTGCCAGACAAGGTGATTTGATAGTGCAGTTTATGCTGGAATCCCTTTATTTAAGCGGTATTGGTGCTATAGTTGGGGTAGTTTTGGGTGTAGCGGGAATGGACCTGTTTGCCCGTTATGGATTTGATGCCATAGTTAGTTTTACAGCAATTCGTGTGGCGGTAAGCGTGGCTTTGGGCTGTGGTGTGGTTTTCGGTGTTTACCCTGCCATAAATGCTTCTATGGTTCCGCCTGTGGAAGCATTGAGGAGCAATTAATGGTTTTATTTATTCTTAATAAAAAAGATGGCTTAAAAAGCCATCTTTTTTATGTGGATTTTTATTAAGAAATCAGCAATTAAAAGAGGATTTATGGGTAAAAAAGTAGAATCTTGTATTTTCATGCTTAATCTTAAAATTATTTATTAAAATTAAGGAGGCAAAAAATGGGTGTGGATAATTCCAGTCTACTAAACTCCAATAAAGTTATGGTGGTTATGGGCAGTGATTCGGATTTGCCCGTAGTTAAAGCTGCAGTTGATTTTTTAGAGGAGATGGCTATTCCTTTTGAAGTTCATGTATCTTCCGCTCACAGAGCCGCTGCCAAAACTGAGACTCTAGCTAAAAATGCCGTAGCTAACGGTTTTGCCGTTATTATAGCTGCTGCTGGGGGAGCCGCTCATTTAGCGGGAGTTATAGCCGCACAAACTACTTTGCCCGTCATTGGCATTCCTGTAAAATCAGGTGCTTTGCAGGGTATGGATGCCTTATACGCAACAGTGCAAATGCCTCCTGGTATTCCCGTAGCTACGGTAGCAATAGACGGAGCTAGGAATGCGGCAATATTGGCTGCTCAAATACTTGGTATTACTGACCGGCAAATAAGTGAAAAAATTGCTGCTTTAAAAAATAAAATGGCTGAAGATATTGAAAAAAAGGATACAAAATTACAGTCTCTTGGTGTGGCTGAGTATTTGGCACAAAAATAAAATAAATATAGAATATTGTGTTATATAATGTCATAAGGGGAGGAAAAATATGATTGAGCGCTATACCATGCCGGAAATGAAAAAGGTTTGGGCGGTAAAAAATCGTTTTGAGCTTATGCTTCAAATAGAGCTTTATGCTTGTGAAGCAGCAAGAGATAAAGGCGATATCACCGCCGAAATTTATGATGAAATCAAAGCAAATGCACACTTTGATTTACAGCGTATCGTGGAAATAGAAGAAGTTACCAGACACGATGTGGTGGCATTTTTGGCAGCGGTTGGTGAAAATTTGGGTGATTTGGCAAAATATGTGCATAAAGGCCTGACCGCTTCGGATATTTTGGATACGGCGCTTTCGGTACAAATGAAACAATCTGCCGAGCTTCTTTTAGGCAAACTTTATGTTTTAAGGGATATTTTGGTTGAAAAGGCTAAAAAATATAAATATACTCTTATGGTTGGCAGAACTCACGGTATGCATGCCGAACCTACCACCTTTGGCTTAAAAATGGCTTTATGGATTAAAGAAACCGACCGCTGTATCGAGCGCATAACTTCTGCCAAAAATACCATAGCCGTAGGTAAAATGTCGGGTGCTGTAGGTAATTTTGCGAATATAGACCCTTTTATTGAAGAACATGTTTGCCGCCGTTTAGGGCTTAAGCCTGAAGAGGTTTCCACCCAGATAATCCAGCGCGACCGCCACGCCTATTTTATTAATATGCTGGCTTTGGTTGGTTCAACCATTGAAAAATTTGCTACCGAGATCCGCAACCTTTCCCGTACGGATATTTCTGAAGTGGATGAGCCTTATACAAAAGGACAGCGTGATTCTATGGGTATGCCGCATAAGCGCAATCCTGTGGTTACCGAGCGTTTAACAGGGCTTTCCAGAATTTTGAGGGGCAATGCTTTGGCTGCCATGGAAGATATTTCCCTTTGGCATGAGCGGGATATGACGCATTCCTCCGTTGAAAGGATAATTATACCGGATAGCTGTATGTTGCTTGATTATATGCTGGATCATATGGCTAATGTAATGCGTGATTTAATAGTACATGCGGATAACATGTTGGCTAATATGGAAAAAACCTTGGGGCTTTTATCTTCTCAGCGTGTATTCTTGGCACTTATGGATCATGGTGTTGCCAGAGAGACTGCTTATGAATGGGTAAAACGTAATGCTCTTGGTGCCTTTGAAAATAAAATGGATTTTGAATATTATATACTCCAGGATAAGGATATTATGCGTATAATGTCATCCGAGGAATTGGATACATTATTCGATTATGATTATTGTATAAAAAATGTGGATTATATATTTACCAGGGCAGGTATTGAATAAATCATTATTTTTATGGTTAAGAGGGGAAAGGTAGAGGTAAATGGGAAAAGTGTTGGATTGCAAAAAACCTGTTTTAAAAGAAAATGAGGACAAGCTTCATGAGGAATGCGGTTTATTCGGTATTTATGCCAAAGAGAGAGCAAATGTAGCTTTTGATACTTATGTGGCTCTTTTTGCTTTACAGCACCGCGGCCAGGAAAGCTGCGGTATAGCCGTAAACGATTATGGAAATATTCGTATCCATAAAGATGTAGGACTGGTACCGGATGTTTTTAATAAAAATGTTATTGAACACTTGGGATTTGCCAGAAGCGCGGTAGGCCATGTACGTTATTCTACTTCAGGCATGGCAGTGCGCGCTAATGCTCAGCCTTTAATAGTTAAACATACCAGGGGTTTTATGGCGGTAGCGCATAACGGCAATATAGCTAATGCCAGAGAAATAAAAGAAAATTTGGAACTTAAGGGAGCTATTTTCCATACCACCAGTGATACGGAAGTTATTTCTTATGTAATTACTGAAGCAAGGCTGCATCAGCCTTCTGTGGAAACGGCTGTTGAAGAGGCCATGTATACCTTGAAAGGCGCCTATTCATTGGTGATAATGTCCAGAAAAAAACTGGTGGCTGTGCGTGATCCTTATGGTTTTAGGCCGCTTTGCGTAGGTAAAAAAGGCGAGGATTATGTTTTTGCGTCTGAAAGCTGTGCCTTGGATAGTATAGGTGCAAAATTCATCCGCGATTTGAAACCGGGTGAAATAATGGTAGTAGATGAAGATGGATTGCGCAGTATTGAAACACATTGTGGCAGAAAGCCCAGCTTATGTGTTTTTGAATTTGTATATTTTGCCCGTCCAGATTCTGTTATCGACGGCAACAGTGTGCACTTGGCTAGAAAAAGGGCAGGGCGGTTTTTGGCCGAATCACATCCTGTCGAGGCAGATGTTGTTATCGGTGTGCCTGATTCCGGTTTGGACGCAGCATTGGGTTATGCTGAAGCTTCAGGTATTCCCTATGGTATAGGTTTTATAAAAAACCGTTATATTGGGCGTACCTTTATTCAACCTACTCAAAAGCAAAGGGAAAACTCGGTAAGGATAAAGCTAAATGTGCTTAAATCAACGGTGGAAGGTAAAAGAGTGGTATTAGTTGATGACTCTATAGTTCGTGGTACTACCAGCGCACGTATTGTTAAGATTTTAAGGGAAGCGGGCGCCAAAGAAGTTCATATGCGTGTTTCTTCACCTCCCTTTACGCATCCTTGCTATTTTGGTACAGATGTGGATAGTCAGGATAAATTGATTGCTAATCATAAAACCATAGAAGAAATCAGGGAAACCATAGGTGTAGATACGCTGGGTTATATATCCGTTGAGGAAGTGAAAAAAATAGCTTCAGGTATAAGCTGTGATTATTGCACAGGTTGTTTTACTGGTTTGTATCCTATTGAAATACCTGAAATAGATGATATAGATAAGGATTATTGGAGCATCACCGAAGGTGGGACCAGTATCAAATAATTATTATTCAGGAGGCTTATCATGGCTATTACTTATAAAGATGCAGGTGTGGATATTGATGCAGGTAATATGGCAGTGGAAAAAATGAAGAGCTATGTTAAAAAAACCTTCAGGCCGGAAGTTCTTACGGATTTAGGCAGTTTTGCCGGGCTTTTTGCGCTTGACACCAAAAAATACAAGGAGCCTGTACTTATAGCAGGCACGGATGGTGTGGGCACCAAGCTTAGGGTAGCTATGCTTTTGGATAAGCATGATACTATAGGTATAGATGCTGTTGCTATGTGTGTTAATGATATTTTGGTTCAGGGTGCAGAGCCGTTATTTTTTTTGGATTATGTTGCCGTGGGTAAACTTAAGCCCGATAAAGTTGCAACAATAGTAAAAGGCGTTGCCGAAGGCTGTTTGCAATCTAATTGTTCATTGATAGGCGGAGAAACCGCGGAAATGCCCGGTTTTTATGGTGAAGATGAATATGATATAGCGGGTTTTGCGGTAGGGGTTGCGGAAAAATCCAAAATAATCAACGGTTCAGGTTTAACAGAAGGGGATGTTTTAATTGGCCTGCCTTCTACAGGTTTGCATTCCAACGGCTATTCTTTGGCTCGCCGTATTCTTTTGGAAAATGAGAAAAATGCCCAAACCTATGTGGAGGAGTTGGGCATGACTGTAGGAGAGGCCATGCTGGTGCCTACCCGTATTTATGTTAAGGATGTTATGCCGCTTTTTGAGAAAGTTGATATCAAGGGGATGTGCCATATTACAGGCGGTGGTTTAATAGAAAACTTACCCAGGGTATTCCCCAAAGGTATAGCTGTAAAAATAGATACTAAAACTTGGCAAAAGCCGCCGATTTTTGATTTTATGCAAAAAATTGGCGAGGTTCAGGATGATGAAATGTACCGCGTTTTCAATATGGGTGTAGGTTTTGTTATCATGGTTAAGCCAAGTGATGCCGATACGGTATTACAGGCTTGCCCCGATGCTTTTGTGATGGGTAAATTTGTAAAAGCCACTGATGATAAAACAGTAAAAATATACTAGGAGGCAATTATGCTTAAAATTGCTGTATTAGCATCCGGCAGCGGTTCAAATTTGCAATCTATTATAGATAATATACAAGCAGGCAAGCTGGATGCTCAAATTCAATTGGTATTAAGTGATAAAAGTAATGCTTATGCCCTTAAAAGAGCTGCCTCAGCAGGTATTAAAACTTGTTATATGAACCCTAAGGATTATGATGATAGAGTAAGTTATGATAAAGCACTGGCTGAAGAAGTTAAAGCCAGCGGAGCTGAGCTTGTGGTTTTGGCAGGTTTTATGCGTATATTAAATAAGGTTTTTTTAGAAGAATTCAATAACAGGGTCATAAATATCCACCCTGCACTTTTACCCAGTTTTCCCGGTTTGCACGCTCAAGATCAGGCTTGGGCCTATGGGGTTAAGGTTTCGGGTTGTACGGTACATTTTGTAGATTGCGGTACAGATACAGGGCCTATTATTGCCCAAAGAGCTGTGCCCGTGCTTGATACCGACACGGCGGATGATTTGGCCAAGCGTATTTTGGTTGAAGAACATAAAATATACCCTTATATTATTCAGATGATTGCTGAGGGCAAAGTTTGGCTTATAAACAATAAAGTAAAAATAAATGAAGCCTAGGAGGTAGCAAGAAAATGAAAAAAAGAGCATTGGTTAGCGTATCCGATAAAAGAGGTGTTGTAGAGCTGGCACGGCAACTTGCGGATTTAGATTTTGAAATAGTTTCCACGGGCGGCACCTATAAAACAATAGTGGATGCAGGAATCCCCGCTACCTATGTTACTGAAATAACCGATTTCCCTGAAATTTTAGGTGGCAGAGTAAAAACCCTGCATCCTTTTGTTCATGGTGGTATTTTGGCTATGCGTACTCCTGAACATTTGGCACAGCTGGATAAACTGGGTATAGCTCCAATTGATTTGGTTGTGGTTAATTTGTATCCCTTCAGAGCTACTATTGCCAAACCAAACGTAACTTTGGCAGAAGCTATTGAAAATATTGATATTGGCGGCCCCACCATGGTTAGGGCAGCGGCCAAAAACTATAAATATGTTACCATCGTGGTAAACCCCGAACGTTACAGTGAAGTAGTGGAAAAACTTAAAGCGGGCACTTTGGATGAATCTACCCGCCTATCCTTGGCTTTGGAAGCGTTCAACCATACGGCAGAATATGACAGCTATATTTCCGCTTATCTGAAAAACGTTGTTGGCACTAAAAAACTTTTTCCTGAAACAGTGGTTTTATTAGGTGAAAAAGTACAAAACCTACGTTATGGTGAAAACCCTCATCAAAAAGCAGCTTTTTACCGTGCTTTCGGTGCGAAGGAACCTTCTGTGGGTACTGCTGCACAATTACAGGGCAAGGAACTTTCCTTCAACAATATAGTAGACTTGAATGCGGCTTTGGAACTGGTTCGGGAATTCAGCGATCCCGCGGCTGTTATCGTTAAGCATACCAATCCCTGCGGTACGGCTTTGGGACAAAATATTTATGAAGCTTATACCAGGGCCTATGATGCTGATTCCAAATCTGCTTATGGTGGTATTGTGGCCTTGAATAAAGAAGTTGATGAAAAAACAGCGGCCAAAATGGCAAAAACTTTTTTGGAAGCTATCATAGCGCCTTCCTTTAGCAGTGCTGCTTTGGAGATTTTAAGCACAAAAGCAAATTTACGCTTATTAACAGTAGGTGAATTTACTAAAGCCGAAGATGCTGTGGATGTTAAGCGTGTTAACGGTGGTATTCTTTTGCAAACAAGTGATAATGCTCAGGTAAAACGTGAGGAATTACAATTTGTAACGGAAAAACGTCCTACCCAAGCCCAAATAGATGAGCTTTTGTTTGCCATGAATGTGGTAAAACACGTGAAATCCAATGCTATAGTTGTAAGCAAGGGTAGGCAGATAATTGGTGTTGGCGCAGGACAAATGAACAGAGTAGGTTCAGCTTCCATAGCTTTTGAACAGGCAGGAGATGCTACTGAAGGAGCAGTGCTGGCTTCCGATGCTTTCTTCCCTTTCCGTGATACCATAGATGAGGCCTCCAAACGCGGTATCGCCGCGGTCATTCAGCCCGGTGGTTCGGTTCGTGATCAGGAATCTATAAATGCGGCCAATGAAGCAGGTATAGCTATGGTATTTACAGGCATTCGCCATTTCAAACACTAGAAAGAGGTGCACTTATGAAAATTCTTATAGTTGGCGGTGGTGGCCGCGAACATGCTTTGACTTGGAAAATAGCTAAAAGTCCCAAAGTTAATAAAATATATTGTGCGCCCGGTAATGCGGGCATGGCTGAAATAGCCGAATGTGTAAATATAGCTGCTGAAAATGTTGATGGGCTTTTGGCTTTTGCTGAAAAGAATAGTATAGATTTGACTGTAGTAGGCCCGGAAGCTCCTTTGGCGGCAGGTATTGTAGATAAATTCCGTGCTCATGGCTTGAGCATATTTGGTCCAACTCAAAAAGCCGCTTATATAGAAGGTTCTAAAGCCTTGGCTAAAGAAATTATGGTAAAATATAATATTCCCACAGCCGCATATGGTGATTTTACGGATTTGAATGAGGCTCTTGATTATGTACGCAAAGTGGGCGCTCCTATTGTGGTAAAAGCGGATGGCTTGGCGGCAGGCAAGGGTGTAATAGTGGCAATGGATATGGAAACGGCTTTGGCTGCCGTTAAAGATATTCTGGGTGATAAAAAGTTTGGTAATGCGGGCAGCCGTGTGATAATTGAAGAGTATTTGGAAGGCGAAGAAGTAAGCGTGCTTGCCTTTACAGACGGTAAAACTGTTATACCTATGGTATCCTCTCAGGACCATAAAAGGATTTTCGATGGTGATAGGGGTCCCAACACGGGTGGTATGGGTGCTTATTCGCCTGCTCCTGTTTATACAGAAGAAATGGCTGTATGGGTAAACGAAAATATATTGCAAGCCACAGTAAATGCCATGGCGGCGGAGGGAAGGCTATATGAAGGTATACTTTATGCGGGCCTTATGCTTACTACTAAAGGAATTAAAGTTTTGGAGTATAATGCCCGTTTCGGCGACCCTGAAACTCAAGCGGTACTAGTAAGATTGGAAACTGATTTGGTGGAAATCATAAAAGCAACCATAGACCATAAGTTGGCGGATATGCAGGTAAAATGGTCTTCCGAGCCAGCTGTTTGTGTGGTTATGGCAGCAGGGGGATATCCTGAAAAATATGTAAAAGGTGATAACATAACAGGTTTGGCAGAAGCTTCCAAAACAGCTATAGTTTTTCATGCGGGTACGGCTTTAAATGATGGTAAAGTAGTTACCGCAGGTGGCAGAGTGCTGGGTATAACAGCAAAAGGAGAAACTATAAAAGCGGCTGTGGATAATGCTTACAAGGCGGTAACGCAAATAAATTTTCAAAATGCTTTTTACCGTAAGGATATTGCTTACCGTGCCTTAAACAGGTAAAAAATTTTAATTTTAAAATTTTTAAAAATAGCTGCAATTTAAAGCAGGATTACGTTAATAATTTGTCGAATATTGTTGTGTGTATTTATAATAGTAACGCAGTAAAGTATTATTGAATAAACCTGTTCAATTGTGAGGAGGGATTATATGGCTTATAAGAGTAAATTAAAGGATCCTTTTTTGGATGAATTTTTTGAGGCTGTTTTATTATTGAAAAATCAGGAGGATTGCTATAGATTTTTTGAGGATATAGCAACAGTTGGTGAGCTTAAATCCTTATCCCAGCGTTTAGCTGTAGCTAAAATGCTTACACAAGAGGAAACCTATACGGTGATCTCGGAATCAACAGGTGCTTCTACTGCAACTATAAGCAGAGTAAAACGTTGTTTGAATTATGGTGCAGATGGTTATAAGCTGATTTTGGAAAGATTAAAGAATAATGAATAAGATTATTATATAATAAAAAGTATATGATTTGAAAATTTGATTTTAGCGCTTTAAGACAGCTAATCCTTGGATTAGCTGTCTTTTTACCTTATTGCTTAATTACCTTAAATTAAAGGAAATAAGGCTTGTTTGCCGAAATCATATGAGTTGAATATTTTTATAAAACTTATAAAGGTGGTATAAATGGATATATTAAGGAATCTCAATAAGGCCCAGAAAATGGCTGTAGAGACCATAGAAGGACCTTTATTGATATTGGCAGGAGCAGGCAGCGGTAAAACCAAGGTTTTGGTAAGCAAAGCAGCCTATTTATTACAGGAAAAAATTGTTAAACCAGGTAATATACTTGCCATTACTTTTACAAATAAGGCAGCTAATGAAATGCGTGAACGTATGGAAAAAATGACGGGGATATCTTCCCGCAATATGTGGATAGGTACCTTCCACAGTATTTGTGTGCGGATTTTACGCAGGGAAAGTGAACACTGTGCTTTTGACAGCAACTTTGTAATTTATGATGACCACGACCAGCAGGTTCTTATTAAAAAATGCCTGCAGGAACTTGGTTTTGACGATAAAAAATATAATGCCAGGGCTGTTTCTGCAAATATAAGCAAAGCCAAAAACTTACTTCTTACACCTTATATGTACCTTACAGAAGCTTCCAATGAATGGGAAGAAAATATAGGTAAAATTTATGAATTATATCAAAAGCGTTTAGCAAATAATAATGCTGTTGATTTTGATGATTTGATTATGTGTACAGTTAAGCTTTTTGAACAGAATCCCCAAGTTTTACAAATCTACCAAAATCGTTTTCAATATATTTTGGTAGACGAATATCAGGATACGAATACCAGCCAATATACCTTTATAAATCTTTTAGCTGCATCTAAAAAAAATATTTGTGCGGTAGGTGATCCTGACCAATCTATTTATGGCTGGCGGGGAGCCGATATTAAAAATATCCTTTCTTTTGAAAAGGATTATGAGAATTGTCGTGTAATCAAACTGGAGCAAAACTACCGTTCCACCAAGAATATTCTGTCTGCTTCCAATAGCGTTATTGCCAACAATATTCAAAGGAAGGAAAAAGATTTGTGGACGGAAGCGGAAGATGGCGAACTTATCCATTATCATGAACTTCCCGATGACCGCAGCGAAGCCGCTTTTGTGGTTGAAACCATTGAGCTTTTGCGCCGTATGCATGGTTACGAATATAAGAATTTTGCCATTATCTACCGAACACATACCCAATCTAGGGTATTGGAGGATGCGCTGGTAAAATATAAATTGCCTTATAAAATTTTTGGCGGACAACGTTTTTATGAAAGAAAAGAAATTAAGGATACATTAGCTTATTTAAGGCTTTTGATAAATCCTACCGATGAAATAGCCCTTGCCCGTATTATCAATGAACCTAAACGCAGTATAGGTGCTTCCACGTGGCAAAAGCTGGAGACTTCCGCGCGTGCTAAGGATATTTCTGTTTATAATGCGCTTGATGATGAGGCAACGCTTGATACTTTAACGCCTTCGGCACGTAAAAATGTGCTTGGCTTTTATAATATGATGGAGGAATTGAAAAATAAAGTTAACAAGATTTCTATGGCTGAACTGTTAAATGAGCTTTGGCAGGTTACGGGCTATAAAAAAGCCTTGGAAAAAAATGATCCTATAGCAGGTGAGGCAAGGCTGGAAAATTTAATGGAATTTGTGGCGGCAGCTGTGGATTTTGAAAATACCGCTAAACTTGCAGAAGTTTCCGATGAAGAAGATGCTTTAGCAAATGAAGCGACTTTGGAAAATTTTTTGGCACAGATTTCTTTAGCTACTGATATGGATAACTGGGAGGATAACCAAAATTTTGTTTCCTTGCTTACCATGCATGCTACCAAGGGTTTGGAATTTCCCGTGGTTTTCATGACAGGGTTGGAAGAAAAGATCTTCCCTCATAGCCGTTCCTTGTTGGATGAAACGGAAATGGAAGAAGAACGCCGTTTATGTTATGTAGCCATGACCAGAGCGGAAAAGCTTTTATATATGACGCGTGCCAAAAGCCGTAACATTTACGGTAATTATCAAAGTATGCAGGAATCTCGCTTTATTAAGGAAATACCCGAAACTTATTTGGATGCCCACTGCATAGATTTTGCACCCATACGCTCAAGATATGAATATAAGAACTTGGATAAAACCAACCATCTTTTTACGGGCAGGGCAAAGCCCAATTATCAGGGCAATACGAATGTTCAGCTTATAAATATAGGGGATAAGGTTCAGCACGCTAAATTTGGGGTTGGTGTTGTGGTACAAGTTCAAGGCAAAGGCGATGATATACAGTTAAACATTGCTTTTCCCGGACAGGGCATAAAGGTACTTATGCAAAAGTATGCACCGCTTAAAAAAGTTTGAGTTGAAGGGGATCAACTATGGAGCCAAAACAAGCCAAAAGCAGGATACAAGCTTTAAGAGAACAGATTGCTGTTCTTAACGATGCGTATTATAATGAAGATAAGCCCTTACTGCCTGATAGTGAATATGATATTTTAGTGCGCGAACTGATTGCTTTGGAAAAAGAGTTTCCTCAGTTTAAAAGCAAAAGTTCGCCTACAGAAAAGGTAGGGGGCAGGGCAGACAACCGCTTTGCCGAAGTTAAGCATAAAATACAGCTGCTTTCTTTGGCTAATGGTTTTAATGATAATGAAATAAGAGAGTTTCATAACAGAGCCGCTAAAATAGTAGGCAATAGCTTACAATATGTTTTGGAACCCAAAATAGATGGTTTGACCATAGCCATAACTTATATAAATGGCTTGCTTGATATTGCCGCTACCCGTGGTGATGGCATAGTGGGCGAGAATGTTACCGCAAATGTAATGAAAGTGAAATCAATTCCCCAAAAATTGCCTAAACCGATACCTTATTTGCAAGTAAGGGGCGAGGTATATATGCCCAAGGCGGCTTTCGCCGAATTAAATGCGGCTAGGGAGGAAGCAGGTGAAGCTCCCTTTGCCAACCCCAGAAATGCCGCGGCAGGTTCCCTAAGGCAGTTGGATGCCACAATTACAGCCAGCCGTAAGTTAGACGCATTTATTTATGATATTTTGGTTGTAGATGGCGTTAATTTAAAAACGCATTTGGCAGCTTTAAGTTTTCTTTCCGAAATGGGTTTTCCGGTTAATCCTCTTTATAAAACAGGCAATATAGAGGAAATCATTCAAGGTATAGATGATTGGCAGGATCTGCGTCATCAAATAGATTATGATATAGACGGGTTGGTCATTAAAGTAAACGATTTGGCAGCCCGCCGAGAGCTTAGCAATACTGCCAAAGCCCCCCGCTGGGCACTGGCTTACAAATTCCCTGCCGAGCAGGCGCAAACTAAAGTAAAAGCTATTTCTGTAGGTGTGGGGCGTACGGGTGTTTTAACTCCGCTTGCCGTACTGGAGCCTGTTTGGGTAAGCGGTTCCACTATAAGTAAAGCTACTTTGCATAATGAAGATATAGTAAAAGAAAAAGATATTCGCATAGGGGATACTGTGGTCATCCATAAAGCAGGTGATGTTATCCCCGAGATCATCAAATATATTCCCCAATTAAGGCCCCAAACAGCAGAACCTTTCCAAATGCCTTCCCATTGTCCGGAATGCGGCAGTAAGGCGGTACGCTTGCCTGAGGAAGCGGCTTGGCGCTGTACCAACAGCAGCTGCCCTGCACAAATACGTGAAGGCATATTTCATTTTGTTTCGCGCACCGCTATGGATATTGATGGCATGGGACCCGCTATTATAAACCAGCTTATTGAAAACGGGCTCATAAAAAATGTAGCTGATATTTATTATTTGGAACAGGCGGAATTGGAAAAGCTTGAACGTATGGGTAAAAAATCTGCCCAAAATTTAGTTGGGGCGATTGCCGAAAGTAAAAAGAAGCCGTTGTCTAATTTGCTGAACGCGTTAGGTATAAGATTTGTGGGTGAAAAAGCGGGTAAAATACTGGCCCAGCGGTTTGGCAGTATAACGGATTTGCAAAAGGCTTCCTTGGAAAAATTGGTAGTCATTCCGGAAATTGGTGAAAAAATAGCTGCAAGTATAGTTGCTTATTTTAATGAACCGCATAATATTGAGCTTATTCAAAAGCTTGCTGAAGCAGGCGTAAATATGGAAGGTTCGCATGAAATCAACCAAACCGAGCAAATCTTTAGCGGTTTGACCTTTGTGCTTACGGGTACCTTACCTACTTTAAGCCGTGATGAAGCTAAAGCTATTATAGAAGCTCGTGGCGGTAAGGTTTCTGGCAGTGTAAGCAAAAAAACCTCCTACCTGCTTTTGGGGGAAGACCCCGGTTCGAAGTATGATAAAGCCGTTGAGTTGGCTATTGAAATAATAGATGAAGCAAAATTAAAAGAACTTATAGGTGAATAGCATGCATGAAATGAGCTTGATGGAAAATGCGCTTCAGGTTGTAGATGACCTGATGGTAAATTATAATGGTGCCAAAGTTAATGAAATAGTGCTCAAGGTTGGCCGTTTGGCCAATTGCATACCCGGAGCCTTGGAGTTTGCTTTTGAGGCATTGACCAGAGAAGGGCCTTATAAGGATGCTAAGCTTGTTATTGAGAAAGAGCCTGTATTGCTGAAATGTGCCGAATGCTCTCAAGTGTTTGAGGCGGGGGAGTTCCCCTGGACTTGTACCTGCGGCAGTAATGCTATTGAAATAATAGGCGGTACCGAAGTTTATGTGGCAAACATAGATATAGATGAAAGTGAGTAGATGAGCATGAAAATAGATGTTATGCAGGATGTTAAGGCGGTAAATGCGGCTTATGCGGAAGCCAACAGAGAAAAATTGAAAAATATTTTTACCGTCAATATTATAAGTTCACCCGGTGCAGGGAAAACCACGCTTTTGGAAAAACTGGTAAAAAAATTGGCAGACAAAGTGAATATTGCCGTAATAGAAGGGGATTTGGCCACAGCGCGTGATGCCCTGCGTGTTCAAGCCTGTGGTATTCCTGCTATTCAAATAAATACCAATGGCGGCTGCCATTTGGATGCCAAAATGATTGCCAATGTTTTACCCGGTTTTGATTTGGCTAAACTGGATTTGCTGATTATAGAAAACGTAGGCAATTTAGTTTGCCCTGCAGATTTTGATTTGGGCGAGGATATTAAAATAGTGCTTTTAAGTGTAACAGAAGGCGGAGACAAACCTATAAAATACCCGATAGTTTTTCTAAAATCCAGCTTGGCTATAATAAATAAAATAGATCTACTGCCTTATTGTGATGTAGATATGTATGCTTTGCGTAAGGATATTTCCGAAATCAACCCTAAAATACGGCAAATGGAAATTTCCTGCCGTGAGGAGAAGAATATAGATGAAGTTGCGGAATGGTTTTTAAGCCAAATTATGCTTAAAAAGCAAAAAAGCATTTTGTAAAGGTATGAAGTTGAATGAAATGTATAAGTATTTCTATAAAAGGTATAGTGCAAGGTATTGGTTTTCGGCCATTCGTGTATAATTTGGCTGACCGCTTTGGCTTAAAAGGCTTTGTCAGAAATGACGGTAGTGGTGTAACCATAGAAGTTGAAGGCAGCGAGGAAAGGCTGGCTCTTTTTTTGCAAAGCCTGAAACGTGATAAGCCACAGCCTGCTTTTTATGATGAAATCATAATTAGTGATTTGCCGTTAAAGGGCTATGAAAATTTTTGTATTATGGCCAGTGAAGGTGGTGAAATAAATGCCTGGGTAACGCCTGATTTGGCCTTATGTGAGGATTGTTTGCAGGAGCTGAAAAATCCTGACGACCGTCGTTACGAATACCCCTTTATTAATTGCACGAATTGTGGGCCCAGATTCACTATTATAAAAAATGTTCCATATGACAGGCTGAATACTACCATGACTGATTTTATGATGTGTGAAAACTGTAAGGCTGAATACATCAATAATGAAAATAGGCGTTTTCACGCCCAGCCCAATGCTTGTTCGGTATGCGGACCTAAAATTTGGCTTACAGATAGGGAAAACAACGGTATTGAAGGCAAGGTTTGGGAAAATATCCATACAAGATTAAACAAGGGGGAAATCCTGGCTTTAAAAGGTTTGGGCGGCTTTCACCTAGCTTGTGATGCGCTGAATGAAGAAGCAGTTTATCGCTTGCGGCAAAGGAAATGCCGTTGGGAAAAACCCTTTGCCATCATGGTGCCTGATTTACAAACGGCGAACGAGTACTGCTATATAGATAAAAAAGAGCAGGAGCTTTTGACTTCTTCCGCTCACCCTATAGTATTGCTTAAAATAAAAGCAAATAATACTTTGGCCCCATCCGTTGCCCCTGATAACAAGCGTTTGGGCATAATGCTGCCTTATACTCCAATACATCATCTGCTTATGCAAAAAGAAAAAGCATTGGTGATGACTAGTGCCAATGTTTCCGATGAGCCTATTGTATATAATAATAAAGAAGCCCTAAAACGCTTATCTAAAATAGCAGATTTTTTTCTTATGCATAACAGGGATATTTACCGCCGCTGCGATGACAGTGTGGCAGTTGTTGTGAATGGTGAAACGATATTGATACGCAGGGCAAGGGGATATACACCGCTTTTATTGCCGCTTTCCAAAACAGGTTTGGATGTTTTGGCTTTTGGGGCCCAGCAAAAAAACACTTTTTGTTATACTAAAGGCAATAAGGCCTATTTGAGCCAATATATAGGGGACTTGGATAACCCAGCCGCTTTTGCAAGTTATAAATGGGAAATAGCTGAATGGCAAAAATTATTTCAGGCAGAACCACAATTTTTTGTTTGCGACAGCCACCCGGATTATGTTTCAACTTTATATGCAAAAAATACTATTGCAGAAGATAAACTGTTGAGTATACAGCATCACCATGCTCACATAGCTTCCTGTATGGCTGAGAATGAATATAACGGTGAAGTTATAGGGGTTGCTTTTGATGGTACTGGTTACGGTGAGGATGGTAAAATTTGGGGTGGTGAATTTTTTATTGGCGGCTACCAAAAGTTTTACCGTATGGCGCATTTTGAATATATACCGATGGCTACAGGTGAAAAAGCCATTAAAGAACCTTGGCGCATGGCTTTATCCTATCTTTCGTATTATTGGACAGAAAAATGGCATGGTTTGCCCGCCATACAGGATTTCGTAAGTAAAATGCCTGAAGAATGGCAAATGGTACAACAGGCTTTGGACTCTGGACTGAACAGCCCTTTAACTTCCAGCATGGGCAGGCTTTTTGATGCGGTAAGTGCGTATTTAGGGTTATGTTTGTTTGCTTCCTATGAAGGGCAGGGAGCAGTTTTATTGGAAAATGCCATTCAGGAAAATATTGAGGAATATTACAATTATTATATAGATACAGATAGCGATGTATGGCAAATAAGCCTGGCCGATACTTGGCGAGAGTTGGTTTCGGATAAAGCAAGAGGTGAAAGCACTGGTATTATTGCGGCTCGCTTTCATAACACTATAGCCGCTTTGGTAA
Organism: Peptococcaceae bacterium UBA4997; assembly: GCA_002398485.1. GTDB lineage: Bacteria > Bacillota > Dehalobacteriia > UBA4068 > UBA4997 > UBA4997. Next base: position 20,034 of record DGYV01000016.1, read on the forward strand.
TGGATACGGCAGTAGCTTTAAGTGCTTTGAGCGGTATTCGTACAGTAGCTTTAAGCGGTGGGGTTTGGCAAAATATATATTTGTTAGAAAAAACCAAAAAAATTTTGGAAGAGGCAGGTTTCAAGGTGCTTATACATCATAAAGTGCCAACTAATGACAGTGGTATAGCGTATGGACAAGCGGCCATGGCCATGTATAAGTTGAAAGGGGAGGGATAATTATGTGTTTAGCGATAGCCGCTAAGATAATCGAGCTCAACGGAGAAAACGCCAAGGCCGATTTCGGTGGTATTGTGCGTGATATAAGTTTGATGCTTATGCCTGATTTGAAGGTGGGCGATGCTGTTTTGGTTCATGCAGGTTTTGCCATTCAAAAAATCAGTGTTGATGCTGCCATGGAAATTCAAAATCTGCGTAAGGAGATGAACATGGATGCCGAAAAATGATGTGGAATTGGTTAAATATCTGCAAAAAGCTATAGCCGAGGAAGCTAAAGGCTTGCCAAAAATGGTTTTTATGGAAGTTTGCGGTACCCATACCATGGCAATTTATAAAAATGCTTTACAACAGCTTTTACCTAATAATATAAAGCTTATTTCAGGCCCCGGCTGCCCGGTTTGTGTTACCCCCATGAATTATATAGATGAGCTGGTTGCCATAGGCAAAACGGGTGCTATAATAACTACCTTTGGGGATATGCTTAGGGTACCCGGTTCCAGGATAAGCCTGCAGCAGGCTGCCGCCCAAGGTGTGGATGTGCGTATTGTCTATTCGCCTTTGGAGGCCTTGGAAATAGCGGAAGTCTATGCCGATAAAGCAGTTGTTTTTGCCGGTATAGGTTTTGAAACTACTGCGCCTTTAGTTGCTGTTGCAATAGTTAAAGCAAAACAGAAAGCGCTTAAGAACTTTTTTGTTTTAACTGCACACAAAACTATGCCCAGTGCTTTAACAACACTTTTGCGGGATAACAAAACTATAAACGGTCTTTTGTGCCCCGGCCATGTAGCAGTGGTAACGGGAAGCGACTATTTCCACTTTGTGTCGAAGGAACTTGGTTTGGCAGCAGTTATAGCAGGTTTCGAAGCGCATGATATAATGCAAAGTATTTTAATGTTGGTAAAACAATGTAAGGCGGGCATAACTAAACTGGAAAATCAATACAGCCGTATGGTTACGGCTGAGGGAAATACTAAAGCTATGTCTTTAATGAATGAGGTATTTGAACCATCTGATGGTCTTTGGCGGGGTTTAGGCAATATTAAGAACGGTTCTTTGGTAATTCGAGCTAAATTCAAAGCTTATGATGCCAAAGAAAAATTTACTGTTTTTACGGGATCTGTTCAAGAAGATGAGAATTGCTTATGTGGTCAAATCCTTAAAGGATTGGCAAGGCCTGCCGATTGCAAGCTTTTTGGGGATATGTGTACACCAGAACATCCTATTGGTGCCTGTATGGTATCTTCTGAAGGCAGTTGTGCTGCGCATTATCGTTATGGGAGATAACAGTAGTAACTTTATATATGGCAAGAGCCAAGCAATAAATAAAAGTAATTATATATTTATTTAAATAGGAGATAACTATGAAAAACGATGTGGTTTTGTTGGCTCATGGCAGTGGCGGAGGGCTTTATCACCAGTTAGTAAATGAATTGTTTGTACCGGCTTTTTATGATAAGGCTGATGTTTTGGCCGATTCCGCTGTTTTGAATAATCAAGCAGGTGATTTGGCTTTTACTACCGATTCCTTTGTGGTACAGCCACGCAAGTTTTCGGGAGGCGATATAGGACATTTAGCAGTTTGCGGAACGGTTAATGATTTGGCCGTAAGCGGAGCCGTACCTAAGTATTTAAGTGCAGGCTTTATTATTGAAGAAGGCCTTAGCATAACCGAGCTTAAAGATATTTGTGCTTCCATGGCTAAAACAGCCAAGGAAGCGGGGGTAGCTATAGTTACAGGTGATACTAAAGTTGTAAAAGCAGGGCAAGCAGATGGTATTTATATTAATACAGCAGGTATAGGCTTTATGCCAAAGGGCAGAAAACTTGATTCTCGGTTGCTTGGGGAAGGAGATGTGATTATTTTAAGTGGTACCATGGGTGATCATGGTGCTACGGTAATGGCAGCCAGGGAAGCATTTGCTTTTTCTGAAAACCTGCAAAGTGATGCGGTGCCCTTGAACGGTTTGATAGAAGTTTTGCTAAAGGCAGTACCAAATACCAAGGTTTTGCGCGATCCTACAAGGGGCGGTGTTGCCACCACTTTAAATGAATGGTGTGAGGAGGCGAATGTAACAATAGAGTTAGAAGAAGCAGCTTTG
>DGYV01000016.1:22504-22863 GCA_002398485.1 Peptococcaceae bacterium UBA4997
GAGTTAGAAGAAGCAGCTTTGCCCATAAAACCGGAAGTGCAAAGTTTTTGCGATATTTTAGGTTTGGAACCTTTATATGTAGCAAATGAGGGTAAGTTTTTAGTAGGTTTGCCGCAAGAGTTTGCTGAAGCGGCTCTGAAAGCTTTAAAAAGCCATCCCTTGGGTAAAGATGCCGCAGTTATCGGCAGGGTTACCAAAAATAACCAAGCTCAGGTTTACCTTAATACTGCTTATGGTAGCCAAAGAATATTACAAATGCTTTCGGGCGCTCAATTACCAAGAATTTGTTGATAAGCTTTTTATATAGCTGATATTTTACATTTTTATAAAATTTTATTAATAATTATTAAAATAAAATC
>DGYV01000016.1:23050-43830 GCA_002398485.1 Peptococcaceae bacterium UBA4997
TTAATAATTATTAAAATAAAATCGGCTTCTATTCTTGATTATGGATTGTTTTTATTATACAATACAATATGGTATTGATATTATTTGTATTATTTATTTTGAATTAAATATTTAAGGAGGGAAGAAACAAGGATGAGAGGACAAGGTTTAGTTCTATGTGCAGTTTTTGTCCCGCTGCTGGGTGCATTTCTTTTGCCTTTTATAGGCAAAAGGTCTGTTAAGCTAAGAAACCTTTTGGCTTTGGCATTTGTAGCTATTGCGTTTATTGCTTCTGTTGCAATGCTGCCGGGCGCTATGGCAAATGCACCCGTTTCAGTAAAAGTTTCCTTGCCGCTTGGTTTTAGCTTTGGCTTTTTAGCTGATAGCTTGGCTGTATTTATGGCAATGGCATCTTCACTGTTAGGGACAATCATCGTTTTTTATTCAATTGGGTATATTGCTCATTATGAAAATCAAAATGAATATTATATGATAGTTGTAATGTTCCTTGGTGCAATGATGGGTTTGGTATACTCGACCAATCTTTTGTTTATTTACTTATTTTGGGAAATTTCAGCTATTGCATGCTGGCGTTTAATTGGGTTCTTCCGGGAAAAGTACATAATCCGTCGTGCAGACAAAGCATTCCTGATCACAGTGGGCGGTGCATTGGTAATGCTTATAGGCTTTATAATGATTTATAATCAGACCGGTACTTTTGATTTAACGGAAATGGATTCACCTGTAATAAGTAACATTGCAATGCTGTTTATTTTATTTGGTATTTTATCTAAATCTGCTACTTTACCTTTTCATAGCTGGTTAGCTGATGCAGGTGTTGCGCCATCTCCTGTTACATCTTTATTGCACGCAGCTGTTTTGGTTAAAATAGGGGTTTATGTATTTGCCAGGATATTCTTGGTAACTATAAGCTATGATCCTATTTGGTATACTATAATACCTATTATAGCCGCTGTAAGTGCTTTGGTTTCGGCAGGCGTTGCTTTGGTGGAAACCGATTTGAAAAGGATAATTGCCTATTCTACTGTCAGCCAGTTAGGTTTTATTCTGCTTGGCTTATCCTGCGGTACTGAGGTTGGTATAGCGGGTGCTTTGTTGTATATCCTAATGCATGGTTTGGCAAAGGGTGGGCTTTTCTTGTGTGCCGGTGTAGTTGAACATGCTACCCATACCAAGGATGTGCGCAAACTTGGTGGTTTGGCAAAAAATATGCCGCTTACGGCCATGGCCTTTTTGCTTTGCAGCTTTTCAGTAATGGGTATACCTCCATTTGGCGGTTTCTTCTCCAAACATATGGTTATTTCCGGTGCTGTAATGGCAGACCAGCCTTGGATAGCTTTTACTTTTATTTTAGGTGCAGTGCTTACGGTTATTTATTTGCTTAGAGCCTTTGTTCTGGTATTTATGGGTGAATGTAATTATCCTGATGCCAAAGAAGGCACCTGGCACATGACATCAAGTGTGGTTGCATTAGCGTTTATATCCTTACTGGCAGGTATATTTATTAATGTACCTTCCGGTATTGTACAATCTATTATGCATATGATGGGATGGTGAGCAATATGAGTACATTATTATTTTTATCTATCTTGGTACCGCTTATTGCCGCCTTGGTTATTTGGGGTTTACCCCAAAAGGCTGTTTTGTTAAAAGCCGCCGTTATGTTGATAGGTGTAACAATAAGCCTGGTATTTGCAATTATTTTATTCAGGCAAGAAGCTGTACTTTCTTTTCCCTGGGGCGGCTTTGGAATGGATTTCAGCCTTAGGGTATATAACTTAAGCGGTTTTATTGTTTTAGCTGCTGCAGTTATTACTTTTTTAGTTGCTTTGTATTCCGTTACCTTTATGTGGGACAAAAAGAATGCAGGCAATTTTTACGGGTTTATGATGCTTACCTTATGCTTTGTTATAGGTGCGGCATTGGCCAATAACCTGATTGTATTGCTTTTCTTCTGGGAAGGCCTTTCCATTCCTTTATATGGGATGATTATGGCAGGCGGCAAAGATAATTATGCTGTTACCGTAAAAGCCTTGATTCTGAATGGTATTGCCGATTTAAGCGTAATGCTTGGTGTTGCTTTTACAGAGCACGCAGCAGGGACTTTGGCTATGGATGCTGTTTTCAGCGTTCCCATGGATTTCTCGGCAAACTTTGCTTTTATTTGCTTAATGATAGGCGCTATAGGCAAAGCCGGTGCCGTTCCTTTCCATACTTGGATACCCGATGCTTCCGAAAAAGCTCCTTTACCTTTTATGGCTTTAGTTCCGGCGGCCTTACAAAAACTAATCGCTGTTTATTTACTTTACCGTGTATGTGTTGATTTCTTCAGCTTCGATGCGCACAGCGGTTTAAGTATTGCTTTATTGGTAATTGCCAGTGTTACTATTATCATTGGTGTAATGATGGCTTTGGTTCAAAAGGACTTCAAACGTATGGTAAGCTATTTGGCGATAAGCCAGGTTGGTTATGTTCTGCTTGGTCTTGGCAGTGCCATGCCTTCAGGAATAGTTGGCGGTTTGTTCCAGATGTTTAATCTTGTTATAGTTATTTCTTGTTTGTTCATGATTGCCGGTTCTGTGGAAAAACAAACAGGTACTACAGATATAACAAAGCTGGGTGGCTTGGGTAAAGCTATGCCCATTACTTCGTTATGTTTTCTTTTAGCTGCTTTTTCAATGGCAGGTGTACCTTTATTTACCGGTTTTTATTCTCAGGTATTGGTTTTTGATGGTGCCATGCAGGCAAATTTGGTATTTTATTTGATTGCTCTTCTTGGCAACTTTTTTACTGCACTTGCTTTGCTTAAATTGGGTCATGCAGTATTCTTCGGCAAAGCTAAAGAAGGTATTAAGGCAAAAGAAGTTGCTCCTGCTATGTGGTTATCTATAGCAGTTTTAGCAGCGTTTACCTTTATTTTGGGTATCCTTAATGTTATAATCATTGAAGGTGTAATCCAGCCTGTGGTTGGTGAAGCCCTGCTTAAAGGAGAAGATTTTGCGGGTATCCTTCCTTATAACAGTCTTTTGGCGTTAGCTTCCATTTTGGTAATAGCGCTGGCTTTATTGATTCATGTTTATGGCTATAGAAAATCCGCCGATGCTTTTGGTGCTGTTGAAACTATTCATAAAGCACCATTTTTCAGCAAAATGTATGATTTGGCGGAAGCCCGTTATTTTGACACCTATGAAATTTTGACCATCTTATTAAAAGCTTACGGTTGGATCGCCTTTACTATAGATAGGGCTATTAATTGGTTCTATGATGTATTTTTGGTTCGCATTACAGCTTTTGCTTCAATGGGGTTGAAAAATTCTAATAATGGTACAGGCAGCCGTTATGTTTCCTGGTCCTTATTGGGTGTTGTTATGCTGTTAGTTGTATTCATCGGTATGAATTATTTTGTAAAATAAACTGATAAGGAGGGGAAATAAGTGCCTGCAATATTAATCATAGTGCCGCTTTTAGGTATTTTGATCCTTAATATTCTTAACAATAAAACAGGAGAAAAAATTGCTAGACCAATAGGTTTAATAGTGGCATTAGCACAAATTGTGGCTGTATTGGCGTCTTGGATAAGCTTATGGCATAATCATGCCGTATCTATGGATGTTGAAATTTTGGGCGCCACATTCCAGCTTGATATTATTACAATGGTTGTTACCTTGGCAATCGGCATGGTTGTATTGATGACCTTGCTTACTGAAAAAGCTACCAGAGAACATCCCTCTATCAGCTTTACCAGCCTTTTATTCGTACTGATGCTTGGTATGAACGGTATAGCAATGGTAAGAGATTTGTTTTCTTTGTATGTTTTCTTAGAAATAACAGGTATTAGCACCTTTATTTTGATTGCTTATGATAAGGATGTGTCTGCTCTTTCAGGCAGTTTTAAGTATTTGTTGATGTCTGCTTTGGCAAGTGCCTTTATTTTATCCGGTATTGCCATGTTGTTTATGCAGTTTGGCAGTGTTGATTTCATCTCAGTTGCTGCTGCCATGGGCGATGGTTCCCAGCTTTCCGTACTGACCCTTACCGCTGTGCTTTTGATAACAGCCGGTATTGCTATTAAAGCGGGGATGGTTCCTTTCCATGGTTGGGTAGCTGATGCTTATAGTTCAGCTCCTGCTGCAATATCCGTATTAGTAGGCGGTATTGTTACTAAAATGGCAGGTATGTATGCAGTAATGCGTTTATGCATGGAAGTATTTTCTATGGTAAAACCTATGACCATGTCTATATTGGTTTTGGGTACCATTTCTATTGTGGTAGGTGCTTTAGTTGCTATGAGCCAAACGGATTTGAAAAGAGTATTGGCTTATTCGAGTATCAGCCAACTGGGTTATATAGCTGTAGGTGTTGCTACGGCAAGCCCTATTGGTTTAGCAGGTGCACTTTTGCATTTCTTTAACCACAGTACTTTCAAGTCCAATTTATTTGTTAATGCAGCTGCTTTAGAAAAACAGGTAGGTACCAGGGATATTAGGGAAATGGGCGGTTTGCAGGAAAAAATGCCTGTTACGGCTGTTACCTCCATATTATCTTTATTATCTGCCGCCGGGATCCCTCCTTTAGGTGGTTTCTGGAGTAAGGTTTTAATCATTATTGCCTTATGGCAGGCGGATTTGAAAATATTTGCCGTTATTGCCGTATTGGCAAGTATTTTAACCATAGGTTATTTCTTGTATCTGCAAAGAAGCATCTTCTTTGGCAAGTTAAAAGAAGGTTTGGAACACGTTACGGAAGCAAAAGGCCTCTTAGCTGTGGCAGCAATTGTTCTTTCTGCTGTAAGCGTTGCTATTGGCGTTCTGTTCCCGATATTGCTTATTGTGTATAATGCACAAGGCTTATTGTAGGGGGGTGGCATAATGACAGCAAGTTTAACCTGGATGATAATTTTACTGGCGTTGACTGTTTTGGCTTTGGTATATGCTATTATGGTTAGGCCGCTTCTCTATTCCGCCATTGGTCTTGCAGCGGGCAGTTTATTTCTTACCATTATCCTTTTTATGCTGAATTCTGCTTGGGCCGCTGTATTTGAGCTTTCCGTATGTGCAGGTTTGATTACAGTTGTTTTCATCAGTGCCATTATGATGACCAGGGTAGTGGATAATGATGAAAATCAGGCTAGGAATAAAGAGCATAGGAACCGTTTTTTACAATTGCCTATTATTTTAGCTGCAGTTACGGTAATTGGTGGAACATTGATTTACTTAGCAGGTTTGCCTTTAATGCCGGAAACATCTGTAACTGCCGCAGGCTTCAAAGAATTTGGTGAAATGCTTTGGCAGGAACGTACTGTTGATATTATTGGCCAAATCATCGTCATTTTAGCCGGTGCTTTTGGTGTGGCGGTATTATTCAAAAAGAAAAAGGAGCGTGACAACAGATGAGTGTATTAAGCGGTGTTATTCTATTGGCTGCTCTTTTAATTGCTATAACTGCTATCTACTGTTTGTTGCGCAGCCGTAATTTGATTAGGATAATTATTGCGGTTGAAGTATTGATGAAGGCTGTTACTTTGCTTTTGGTATTTGCGGGCTATCTTGCCAATAATGTAGCTTTGACACAAGCTTTTGTGATTACCATGATTGTAATAGAAGCAGTAGTTGCGGTAGTAGCTGTAGGCTTGATCATAAACCTGCAGAATAAAAACAACAGCCTGGATGCGCGTCATTTAGGTTACAAACAAGATTAAAAGGGGGGCTTGAGGTGAGCTTTAATCAAATCATGCTTTTCCCGCCGATTGCTTTCTTATTCTTTATTATAGTATCGGCGGCTATTTCCAAAGTTTCCAGCAAGCTGGCACCACAAGGTAATGATGCTCCCTGGAAATTCAAACCTTATGCAGGTGGTGAGGAAGTAACCAGCCACCATGTACAACCTGATTACAGTGAGTTTTTTCCGTATGCTTTTTTCTTTACGGTAATGCACGTTGTAGCTTTGATACTGGCTACAGTACCTGCCGAAACCATAATTTTACCTATGATATATGTTTTGGCGGCCGTACTTGCCCTGTTAATTTTATTCCGGAGGTGATATGAATGAGCCTAGATCAAAAAATTATTAATTGGGCAAGACGTAAATCACCCTGGATTGTCCATTTTAATGCAGGAGCCTGCAATGGCTGCGATATAGAGGTTATTGACGCTCTTACACCTCGTTTTGACTTGGAACGTTTTGGTATTATGCAAAAAGGTACACCACGTCATGGTGATATTTTGGTTGTAACAGGTGCGGTAACTATGCAAACCCGTGACCGCTTGATCCGTACCTATGAACAAATGCCCGAGCCAAAATTTGTAGTTGCTATAGGAGCCTGTGCTTGCACAGGTGGTGTATTTGATGGTTGTTATTGCGTTTGTGGCGGGGTCAATGAGATAATTCCTGTAGACGCTTATATACCGGGCTGTGCAGCCAGACCCGAAGCTATTATAGATGCTGTGGTTAAGCTTCTTAGTACCATTAAATAATACTAAAGCTAGATTGAAGATTGGGAGGTGTATATAAATGGAAGATAATAAAGCTAAAGCTCCTGCTGCAAAAAAACCTTTGACAGATGCAGAAAAACAGGCGCGTATTGCTGCAGCTTTAGCTGCTAAAGCAGAAAGAGAAGCGGCAGCAAAAGCTGCTGAGGCCAGTAAACCTGTGCCCGAAATAGAGCTTGCTATTGCCAATAAAATTATTGCTAAGTTTCCTTTCTTAAAAGAAAGGATCAGGATACCCAGAGAGCACAGGCTTTATACTGATGCCATTGAACGTGAACAGTTTCGTCCTTTATATGAATATGTGGCAGATGAATTAGGTTTTGATTTTGTAAGTACCATCAGTGGCGTTGATGTGGGTGATGATTTTCAGGTTATTTATCATTTAAGCAACAATAAAAACGGTTCTATGTTCAACGTAAAAGTTCGTATGCCGAAAGATGATGCGGTGATTGAATCTATTGTTGATAAATTCGAAGGTGTAACTTTTTATGAAAGAGAACTAGTGGATCTGTTTGGGATTCAAGTAAACAATATGCCGCCTGGTTTGCCCCATTATCCCTTGCCTGATGGCTGGCCCGCTGATCAGCACCCGTTAAGGAAGGATTGGGATCCCTCAAAAATGGATTGGAGTGTTGTTAAAGCGGAGGCTGTTCAGCAAGATGATGCAAAAGGAGGTGCCAATAATGGGTAGAGTAGTAGTTCCTATAGGTACTCAGCACCCGGCCTTAAAAGAACCCGCAAGCTTTATTTTAACTTTGGAAGGCGAAAAAGTGGTATCTGCCAAAGCTAAATTGGGTTATAATCACCGTGGTATTGAAAAGGCTTGTGAAAATCGCAGTTATATTCAATCCTTATATATTGTGGAAAGGGTTTGCGGCATTTGTTCACATGCCCATTCTACTGTATATTGTGAAGCGGTTGAAGAATTGGCGGGTATTGAAATCCCCAAGCGTGCCAAATATTTACGTACGGTAGTTTGCGAATTGGAGCGTTTGCACAGCCACCTTTTATGGTTGGGGGTAGCGGCTCACGAAATAGGTTTTGATACCTTCTTTATGTATGTATGGCGTGACAGAGAAAAAGTAATGGATATTTTAGAAAACTTTTGCGGTAACCGTGTAAATTACGGTATCAATACTTTAGGCGGTGTCCGCAGGGATCTAACACCTGAAATTATTGAAGATATAAAAAATCTTTGTAAACTTATGGATGAAAGATTAAAAATCTATACAGATCTTGCTATGGGAGATGCTACCTTAGCAGCCCGTTTGGCTAAAGTTGGCAGGCTTTCCAAAGAAACAGCCATTCAATATGGTGCCGTAGGTCCTGTGGCGCGTGCTTCAGGTGTTGCTATAGATGTGCGGGTAAATGATCCTTTTGCTGCCTATGATGAAGTAAAAGCCAACATCGTTGTCGATGATAATTGTGATGTGTTCGGCAGGGTATTGGTACGTGTTTTGGAAATGGTAGATTCAGTAAGGATGCTGCGTTTTATGATGGACAACATTCCCGACGGTACTATTTCTGTAAAAGTTCCACGGAAAATCCCCGCAGGTGAAGTTGCGCACAGGGTAGAAGCTCCCCGCGGAGAGGACGCTTATTTCCTGGCTTCTAACGGTACTGAAAAACCTGAACGCATCAGGATGCGTGCGCCAACAGAGGCAAACTGGCACGCTATTGCCCATATGCTTGAAGGCGATTACCTGGCGGACAGCCCCATAATTATTGCTGCGATCGATCCTTGCTATTCCTGCACGGATAGAGCGATCCAAATAAATGATTTAAATACCGGCAAGCAGGATATTTTGAACTGGCAGCAATTGAAACAGTACAGCATCAACTGGCACAGAGAAAATAACGGCATTGATTTTGCTAAATTAAAAATTAAATAGAAGGGAGGATAATTTGTCTGATGAGTATTTTTTATCTTTTGGTTTTCCCAGGGTTCCTCTTTTTGAGTGCTTTAGGCTTATTCATGGAATATTTTGACCGTAAAGTTTATGCTCGCATGCAAAACCGTGTTGGTCCTCCCTGGTACCAGCCGCTTGCTGACATTATAAAGCTGGTAAGCAAGGAAACCATTATACCTTATGATACCAACAAAAAAATGTTTGCAGCTTTGCCTGTAATTGCTTTGGCAGCGGCTACAACGGCTATTTTTTATATTCCCATTTGGAGCAGCCATGCGTTGTTTTCATTTACGGGGGATATTATAGTAGTGCTTTACCTTTTAACTATTCCTACCCTTACCTTTTTCCTTGCAGGTTGGAATTCGAACTCTTTGTTTGCAGGCATTGGCGCTGTGCGTAACCTTACCCAGTTATTCTCCTATGAAGTACCTCTTTATATGGGGTTATTGGCACCTGCCTTTTTAGCAAGCAGCTGGAGCTTAAGTGAAATATCTCAATTTTATACCACTCATCCTTTACTTATTTTATTGAACATCCCTGCTTTTATTGTATGCATAATTGCTGTACAAGGTAAATTGGAACGTGTTCCCTTTGATATTCCCGATGCTGAAACTGAAATCGTTGCAGGTAGTTTTACCGAATACAGCGGCCGTTACTTTGCTATTTTCAGAATGGCTCTTGATACGGAATTGGTAGTTGCTGCAACCTTGTTGGCTGCTGTTTTTATTCCTGTATTTGTTGCCAATCCGTTTATTAGTTTTCTCATCTATTTAGCTAAAGTATTTGTTATAATATTTATTTTGGCTATATTCCGTTCTGTTATGGCGCGTATACGTATGGAACAGATGGTGAAATTTTGCTGGAGATATTTGGCTCCCCTTGCCTTGGCACAAATCATCATCAACATATTGATTAAGGGGGTGCTTCCTTTATGAGGCGTTATCCCGGTAAAATAATCAAAGAAGCTATGGGTAATTTAAATAGTAAGGCCGCTACCAATTTATATCCTGCCGCACCTTCAATAGTTACCAAAGGCTACAGAGGCAAACTTAATTATAATTCTAAAGCTTGTACGGGTTGTAAGCTTTGTGTAAGGGATTGCCCTGCTAAAGCAATTGAAATAGTTAATGTAGGTGCGGATGGCGAAAAGATTTTTGAATGCCATTTGGATTTGGGCCATTGTATTTTCTGCGGACAATGTGCTGATGTATGTCCTAAAAAATGCCTGAAAGTAACCAATGAATTTGAATTGGCTACTACAGATAAATCTACATTAAACATTAATCTTAAGGAAGTTTAGTTATGGATATAGGCAATTTTTTGGCAGAAACCCTTAAGAATTGTAAGCGTTGGGTAGTACTTGGCGCAGGTTCCGAGCTTAAAGCCGATGATGCAGTGGGAATGCTGGTAGCAAATGAACTTAAAAAAACCCTTTCATCTTATGAAAATATTTTGATAGTGCCCGGCAGTACCGCACCCGAAAACTTTACGGGTTTAATCAAGGCCTTTGCTCCTGACCATATTATTTTGGTTGATGCAGCTTATTTGGAAGAGGATGTAGGTACAATAGGAATAATAGACCCTGACTGTATAAAAGGTATTTCTTTCAGTACCCATATGCTTCCATTTAATGTAATGGTAAAATATTTGGAGCATGAAGTGGGTTGTTCCATATCCATTATTGGTATTCAGCCCTTTTCCACAGAGCTTGCCGAACCCATGTGTGCCGAAGTTGAGGCAGCAGGTTTTGAGTTGATTGAAGCCATCAAACAATATGCCAAAACCCATTGTTAAGTTTTGGTTTTCAAGACCTCCCCAAAAGGGAGGTCTTTTGTTATAATAATAAGCAGGTATTTAAGCAAAACTAAAACAGGCTTATTATTTTAAGGCGGTGGATAATGTTTAGCATCAAACAGATAATGGAATTAGCGGAAATAGCAAGTTTGGATATTTCAAACTGTGATATTGAGGAATTGAGGGCAGCCTTAAACAGTAATTTGGTTTATGTTAGCCAAATTAAGGAAGTTGATGTAACTGATGTAGAACCTCTTACCGAAATGGGGAGGGAATCATGAGCATATTAAATTATTCAGCGCTTGAATTGAATAAACTGCTGCAAAAACAAATTTTAAGTGTGCAGGAGCTTATTACAGCTTTAGAGGCTCATATAATGGCTACAGAGCCTTCTGTAAAGGCTTTCGTGTATTTAGACCTTGCTAAAGCAAAAACAGCCTCAGTATGCTTAGATGAAAGAATTAGACGAGGGGAAGAAATTTCTTGCCTTGCCGGTGTGCCTTTTGTCCTAAAGGCTAATATGGCTACCATAAATGAGCCCACCCATGCCTGTTCCGAAATCTTACGGGAATTTAAACCGGGCTATAATGCTGCGGTAGCTGCTAAACTAACGGAAGCCGATGCTATTTTATTAGGTAAAACTAATATGGATGCACTTGCTATGGGTTCTTCAACTGTTACCTCATGTTTTGGCCCAAGCTACAATCCATGGGCGGAAAATTTAAGCCCGGGCGGTTCCAGCGGCGGCTCTGCAGCTGCGGTAGCTGCTAAAGAAGCCTGGTTTGCTTTGGGGTCGGATACGGGCGGTTCTATACGCCAGCCTGCAGCTTTTTGCGGATTGGTAGGTATGAAGCCTACTTTTGGTTTAGTACCTGCTTTTGGGGTAGTGCCTTTGGCACCTACCTTAGACCAAGTTGGGCCTATAACTCGTAATGTACGTGATTGTGCTGCTGTAATGAGTTTGATAAGTAAAAAGGATTTAGGTTTTATGCAAGAAGTACCTCTTTCTGTAAAGGGTCTTAAAATAGCTGTTGCCAAAGAATATATGGAGCTTGCCCTTCCTGAAATGTCAGATGCCGTATATAAAGCTTTGGCTGTTTATGAAAAAGAGGGAGCAGTTATAACAGAAATATCACTGCCCCTTACCAAATATGCATTACCTGCCTACCATGTAATAGCACCTACCGATTTTGCCGCTTTGTTAAGCGGAGATGATTATAAAAACTGCCCCGGCTTTGTGGAAGCTGTTAAAGCTTATGATAGTTCTTTATTCGGTATAGAGGAGCAGCGACGTATTCTGATGGGGCATTATTTCAACTCTTTTATGGATCATAATAAGCATTATATTCATGCCTGCAAGATAAGGCGTTTGCTCCAAGATGAATTGAATTCGGCTTTAGAAAAATATGCTTGTATTGTTACTCCTACTACCTGTAATACGGCCTTTAGCTATAGTAAAATGCCTAAAGAAGGTAAGGAAATGTATAAAAATGATATGTTGTTGGCTGCGGCTTCAATTGCCGGCTTGCCTGCGGTCTCCCTACCATGTGGTATTATAAATGGTTTGCCTGCTGCAATGCAGATAATGGGCAGGCCCTATAATGACAGATTTATTTTAGATATAGCGGAAGCTTATGAAGTAGCTACCGCCAAAGAATATATTTTGTATTAACGGAGAATTATACAAAATATATAAAAAATTTTAAAAACTACAGAAAAGACTACACAAACTGAAGTTGTTGTGTTATAATAATTCGTAAATCTTGTTTATTTATGCGTAAGGAGGCAATGTCGTGTCTAAGAAGTCTTTTAATGTTCAATTTAAGGAAGAATGGTGCAAGGCCTGTGGTATTTGTATCATGATGTGCCCTGCGGGAGTTTTAGCAGCTAACATAGATAGCAAAGCAATGGTCGTGGCAGAGGATAAGTGCATAGGCTGCTTGGCCTGTGAACTTCATTGCCCTGATTTTTGCTTTTATGTAAAGGAGAAGGGTGAAAATGACAAATAATACTATTAACAAAATACGTCTTGTTCAGGGTAATGAAGCCTGCGCCCTGGGAGCTATTAAAGCAGGCGCTACTTTTTATTCAGGGTATCCAATTACGCCTTCTACGGAAGTGGCTGAACATATTGCCAATAAATTCCCCAGAATCGGCAGGCATTTTATTCAAATGGAGGATGAAATTGCCAGTATTGGTGCCGCTATAGGTGCATCCACAGTTGGCCATAAAGCCTTTACGGCTACTTCAGGCCCCGGTTTTTCCTTAATGCAGGAGCTTATAGGTTATGCGGCTATTGCCGAAATTCCCGTGGTCATTATCAATGTTATGCGTGCAGGCCCCAGTACAGGTTTGCCTACCATGCCTGCTGCGGGTGATGTTCAGCAAGCTCGTTGGGGAACGCATGGCGACCATTCCATTATTGCCATATCTCCCAATTCTGTTATGGAAACTTATTATGAAACTATAAATGCTTTTAATTTAGCTGAACAATACAGAACCCCCGTACTTTTAATGATGGATGAAAAAGTAGGGCATTTGCGTGAGCGTTTTGAAGAAGATGAAGCCAATGAACCTGTGATAATGTACCGCCCCGCGCCTAAAGAAGGAGAAAAATTTGTGCCTTATGCCAATGTTGAATGCGGTGTACCGCATATTTTACCTTTAGGTAAAGGCGAAAGGTATCACATAACAGGTTTGACTCACGGTGAAACAGGTTTTTATACAGCGCAGCCCAAGGCTGTAAGTAAATTTGTTGGTCGTTTAAGCGATAAAATAGAATTGAATGTTGATAAGATTGCTAAAATAGAAGAAAATTACACAGACGATGCGGAAGTTTTGGTATTATCCTATGGCAGTTCTGCCCGTTCCGCTCATGAGGCTGTTAAAACCTTGCGTGAACAGGGGCATAAAGTAGGTATGGTACGCTTGATTACATTATGGCCTTTCCATGATGCTAAAATAGCTGCCTTATGTGAAGGTAAAAAAGCTGTTATAGTACCTGAAATGAATTTGGGGCAAATGGCAAGAGAAGTACAGCGTGTGGCTAAAGGTGTACCTGTATTGCCCATGTGTCGTGTAGACGGGGATTTGATGACACCCGATGAAATTATTGCAAAAGTAAAGGAGGTATTATAATGCGTCCTGTATATGAAAAATATTTTAGGGATAATATCCCTCACATTTGGTGCGCAGGCTGCGGCAATGGTATTGTTATGTCAGCTTTTGCCCGTGCTATAGAAAAGCTTGGTTATGATCAAGATGATGTTATGGTGGTATCCGGGATTGGCTGTTCTTCCCGTATGACCACATATATAGATTTCAATACTTTGCATACAGCTCATGGCAGGGCTTTGGCTTTTGCCACAGGGGCAAAATTAAGTGAACCAAGGCTGAAGATGTTCGTCATCATGGGGGATGGTGATGCAGCTGCTATTGGCGGTAATCATTTTATTCATAGCTGCCGCCGTAATATAGATATTACTGCGATTATCATCAATAATGCTATCTACGGTATGACAGGTGGCCAGTATTCTCCTCTTACACCCACGGGTAAAAAAGCTACTACAGCTCCTTACGGTAATATAGACAGAGCTTTTGATATTGTTGAGCTTTCCAGAGGTGCGGGTGCTACTTATGTGGCACGTGGTGATATTTATCATGCCGCTCAGCTTACTAATCAGATAGTAGACGCTGCAAATCATAAAGGTTTTTCCGTGTTGGAAGTAGTATCAACTTGCCCGATTTCATACGGCAGGTACAATAAAATGCCCAAACCTACCGATATGATGCAATATATTAAAGACAATACGGTTTCTGTACAAAAGGCCGCTACAATGACAGCTGATGAGCTTAAGGATAAAATAATCATTGGTGAACATTTTAAAATCGAAAATGTGCCTGAATACACCGAAGAACACAATAAGTTGGTGGCAGAAGTAAAAAAAGACTATTTGGAAAAACTTAAAGGGGGTGCCAAATAATGCAACGTAAATGGGAAGTGCGTTTTAGCGGCACAGGCGGCCAGGGTATTATTCGTTCTGCCGTAATTTTGGCACAGGCCGCTCTTTATGATGGTTTTGATGCTGTACAATCACAATCCTATGGTCCTGAATCTCGCGGGGGTTCCACAAAAGGAGAAGTGGTCATCGATGACGAAATCATATATTATCCTAAGGTAAATTTACCGAATTTGGTTGTATGCCTTTCTCAGGAGGCCTACAAAAAATATGGTGCTGACATTCGTGAAAATGGTATTTTGATTGTTGACAGCTCAATTTGTAAAGATGACAATAAAGTACCTGAAAATGTTAAGGTATATGAGTTTCCTATAATTGAGACAGCTAGGGAAGAGATCCAAAATGAATTAAGTGCCAATGTTTTATCGCTTGGCATTGTTACCGGTTTAACTGAGATAGTTTCTGAGCAAAGTATGATTGCAGCTTTAACGGAAACTTTTAAAAAGAATATTTTGGAAAGTAATCTTAAAGCATTTGCCTTGGGGTTAAAAATAGCTCAGACAGCTAAAAACTAAAAGGATTTTGATAATGAAAATTTGGCGGATTATTTTAATAATATTAGGGTTTTTTATTGGCCTGAATGCTTTAGGCGGAGGCATTACAATGCTTATTGATACTTCAGGTAAACTTATTAGATTATCAGAAATTTTACCTGATATACCGTTTGATAGTTTTTTGGTACCGGCTATTATATTGCTTGTTGCTATAGCTTTAACACAATTTGTTTTAGCTTTTATGGCCATAAAAAAACTTTCACTTACGCCATTTTTAGGTATTTTTTGCGGGGCCATATTAATGATTTGGACAATAGTGGAAATCTATTATCTGTCTTTTAATCCTTTATCCGTCACCTTTTTGGTTTTGGCTGTATTGGAAATTATTTGTGCTATTTTTTTTAGGTGTTCCGTTAATAAACAAAACCGTATTTTTGCAGGTGGCCTTTTACGTTAATCTATATTGAGTTTCAGCTTAATAATTAAGCCTAACCGCTATGAACGGTTAGGCTTTTGGCTTTTATAAAAATCAACTATATATTTCTAAAAAGGTATGGTTAAAAAAACAAGAGCAGGTTTTAACCTGCTCTTGATCAGATGTGTTTTTATACAAGCTCTCTTTTTTGATAATAGGTGTGAAGTAGGGCATGCGCTTTTTCACTGTTGGGTTCCCCAAGGTATTCTTTATAAAGTTGAATAATCGAGGGGTTTTCATGGGATTTACGCAAAGGTTTTCTTTGGTCTTCTGCATAAAGTGCACGTGAGCGTTTTTCAAGGATACCCCAGTTATTATGATGCGCTGGCTGTCCGCCGCCGTTAATACAGCCTCCGGGGCAAGCCATGATTTCAATAGCATCATAATGTACTTCACCATTACGGATTTTTTCCAACAATGTACGGGTATTGCCCAAACCGTTTGCAATACCAATACGAAATTCCATACCGGCAATTTCCAATTCGGCTTCACGAATACCGGAAAGTCCGCGCAGTTCATGGAATTCAATTTTATTCAAAGGTTTACCTGTAAGCCATTCACAGGCAGTACGCAAGGTTGCTTCGATAACACCGCCTGTAGTGCCGAAAATTACGGATGCACCAGAAGATTGACCGATGGGATGATCGAATTCTTCATCCTGCAGTTCTAAAAAGTTTATGCCTGATTCCCTGATCATTTCAGCCAATTCGCGTGTGGTTATAACAGCATCCACATTATCCATTTCATCATTTACAAGTTCGGGACGAGCGGCTTCATATTTTTTAGCTAAGCAAGGCATTACCGATACTACATAGATTTTTTCGGCGGGAATACCTATTTTTTCAGCAACATAGGTTTTGATGATAGCACCCATCATTTCGTGAGGAGATTTGCAGGTAGAAGGAATATCCAGCAAATCAGGGAATTGATGTTCAAAGAATTTTACCCAGGCAGGACAGCAACTGGTAAGAATAGGCAAGCGACCACCATTTTTAACACGATCTATGAATTCCGCAGCTTCTTCCATTACTGTCAAGTCTGCAGCGAAATCAGTATCCAGCACTTTATCAAAACCCATTTGTTTTAAGGCTGCTACCATTTTACCTGTTACAATAGTGCCTGCATCCAGGCCGAATTCTTCTCCCAAGGCTACGCGGATAGCGGGAGCAGTTTGTACTACTACATATTTATCGGGATCATTTAAGGCTTCCAAAACTTTACGGGTGTGGTTTACTTCCGTTAAAGCTGCGGTTGGGCATACGCTTACGCACTGGCCACAGAATGTGCAGGGACTTTCGATTATAGGTCTGCCGAAGGCAGAGTTTACAACTGCATCAAAACCACGGTCTACAGCTGAATATACGCCAACTGTTTGCACATTGTTGCATACTGTTTCACAACGGCGGCACATGATACATTTATTAAGATCACGAATAAAGGAGCAGCTTGTAACATCGGGGGGATAGATGGATTGTTCACCCTTATAAGCAATTTCCCTTACACCCAATTCATAAGCCAGCGACTGTAGTTCGCAACGAGTGTTTTTAGGACAGCAAAGGCAATCTGCCGGGTGGTCGGAAAGCAAAAGCTCCAAAACAATTTTTCTGGCAGACATGGCTCTTGGTGTAGAGGTTTTTACTACCATTGCCTGTGTTACTTCAGTGGCGCAGGCAGGTACCAAATTAGCACGTCCTTCAACTTCAACCATACAGATACGGCAGGAAGAACATTTGTTAACATAACGCACATTTGGCATATTTAAGTGGCAAAGCGTAGGAATGTGCACTTGTGCTTTTTCCGCCGCTTCTAAAATTGTTGTACCTTCAGGAACAGATACGGTAATATTATTTATAGTAACGTCTATCACTTTAACACCTCCTATATATCATATTTATCTCTTAACTATAGCATTTGATTTGCAGGCATCCATGCAGGCGCCGCATTTGATACATTCGTGTTGACGTATAGAGTGCAGAGCTTTACGTTCACCATCTATACAGCTTACAGGACAAACACGGGCACAAAGAGTGCAACCGATACATTTATCCGGCATGATAAAGTAGCGAATCAAGCTCGAGCAGGTTTTAGCGGGGCAAGTTCTGTCTACTACGTGGGCTATATATTCATCTTCAAAAAAGTGGAGTGTACTTAATACAGGGTTGGGTGAAGTTTGTCCTAAACCGCAAAGAGCGGTATCTTTAATAACTCTGCCCAATTCTTTAAGCTTGCGTATATCATCCATGGTACCATTACCATTAGTAATTTTTTCAAGTATTTCAAAAAGGCGTTTATTACCGATACGGCAAGGTGTACAGCGTCCACAGGATTCTTCAACACTGAATTCAAGGTAGAATTTAGCTATATTCACCATGCAGTCATCTTCATCCATAACGATCATGCCGCCGGAACCCATCATAGAGCCCATAGCTACCAGGGAATCGTATTCTATAGGAGTATCAAGCATGGTATAGGGTATAACGCCGCCCGACGGGCCGCCTGTTTGAATGGCCTTAAAGGCTTTGCCGTCTACAATGCCACCGCCCACATCATATATCATTTCTCTTAAGGTTATGCCCATAGGTACTTCAACAAGGCCAACATTGTTGATTTTACCGGCTAAGGCAAACACTTTGGTGCCGGGGCTTTTAGTTGTACCCATAGAGTTGAACCATTGATCCCCTTTTATTATGATAGGGCAGATATTTGCATAGGTTTCTACGTTATTTACACAGGTAGGCTCACCCCATAAGCCGCGTTTGGCAGGGTAGGGCGGTTTCATTTTGGGTTCACCGCGTTTACCTTCGATGGAGTGGATCAAAGCTGTTTCTTCACCGCAAACAAAAGCACCCGCACCAAGTTTTATCTGAATATCAAAGGAAAAATCCGTACCCATGATATTATCGCCCAAAAGGCCCATTTCAGTTGCTTGAGCAATAGCTATTTTTAAGCGTTTTACTGCCATGGGATATTCCGCACGGATATAAATATAACCATGAGCGGCTCCTGTGGCATAACCCGCTATAGCCATTGCTTCAAGGATAGAGTTAGGATCACCTTCCAAAATGCTCCTATCCATAAAAGCACCGGGGTCGCCTTCATCCGCATTACAGATGATGTTTTTTACGGGCGCATTCTCTTTAGCAACAAAGCTCCATTTTAAGCCTGTGGAGAAACCACCACCGCCACGACCGCGCAAGCCGCTTCTTTTGATTATTTCTATAACACCGTTGGGAGTCAATTCAAACAAGCATTTGGCTAAAGCCATATAGCCATCATACTTGATATAATCATCAAGTGATTCAGGATCTATTACACCGCAGTTTCTTAAAGCAACACGCAATTGACGCTTTTGAATAGGTTTTACTTCAGCCAAATTGATGCGCTGCATATCAGGTTTGATGACACCTTCAGTAAGCGGTTTACCGTTTTGCAGGTGTGAGGAAACTATTTCTGCAACCTTTGCTTTATCTACTTTGGTGTATATAGTAGAATTTCCCTGTTCATCAATAACTTCGGCAATCGGCTCCAAAAAACAATAACCTATGCAGCCTGTACGTTTAAGTGTAACATTTTTTAAGCCAAGCTCATTAACTGTTTCCTCAAAGGCAGTCATGGTTGTATTGGCACCCGATGCCACGCCACAGGTAGCCATGCCTACCAATACGGTATATTTAGCTGTTTTTTTGTTGCCATAGAGGGATTTTTTATATTGTTTCAAATCATCAAAAGACCTTATTTTCATTTACATTCCCTCCTTATCTCGGTAAGACTTGATAATGGGAGCAACTTCTTTGGCATTTAGCATACCGTGAACATCCTCATTTATCATAACAACAGGAGCCAATCCGCAGGCACCTATACAACGTACAGGATGTATTGAAAATAAGCCATCCTGAGTTACTTCACCATCTTCAACACTTAACTGTTTTTTGAATTCATTATAGATTTTGTCGGATCCTTTAACAAAGCAGGCTGTACCTAAGCAAATATTTATTTTATATTTGCCTCTTGGTTTTGTGGTAAAGAAAGAATAAAAACTTACTACTCCGTAAACACGGGCAGTAGGGATACCAATTTTTTGTGCTACGAAGGTTTGTACATCATTGGGCAGGTAATCAAAAAGTTCCTGCGCATAATGCAATATAGCAATTAAGGAAGTGCTTTTGTTTTCTTGTTGGTTGATAAAATCTTCCAAAAGAGCATATTTTTCTTCGTTGGTCATGTTAGGTGTCATGGTTTACCTCCTTTTTATTTATACAAACTAAGCACTTTATAGACATTTTTTGTAATTATATCATTGGAAAATAGAAAAGCAAATACCAATAACAAATTCAGACAATTAATGCAAATATGCACTATTTAAATTTTTTAATGCCTTAATGTATAATAATACAAAAAACATAATCAAAATCATAAGGTAGTTCTTGGTTTAGCAGGCCATGAACTCTGATTAATAAAAGGTGTTCATTTTTTCATGCATATCCCATAAGCCTGTGGGAGTATAAAAAAATAATTAAAAAAGTATAAAAAATGCATAATAATAGAATCAGGAGTATGTTTGAAAATTTTATCAATCTTATTATATCAAAAAAAATACCTATTTAAAATATCAAGCTTATTTTGACAAAAATTAATGCCGCTGGTATCATATATACATTAGTAATTATTATAAAAAGGAGCTGATTTGTTTTGTTGAAAGGCAATGCCATTATTGCGCAATCCGGTGGTCCCACCGCAGTTATAAATAACAGTGTTTGTGGTGTGGTGGAACGATGGCTTTCGGTTGATGCTCCCGGCAAAATTTATGCCGGATTGCATGGTATAAAAGGTATTTTAGATGAAAATATTATAGATATGTCCAAGCAGGATAAGGCTATTATACATGGTTTGCGTTATACTCCCGGTGCAGGTATATTTTCTTGCCGCTATAAGGTTACCGATTCTGACCAAGAAAAGCTGGTAGAAATATGCAAAAAATACGATATTCGCTATTTCTTTTATAACGGTGGTAATGATTCTATGGATACTGCCCACAAAATGATGCTGGCAGCCGAAGCTGCAGGTTATGAAATGTACGTTATAGGGGTTCCCAAAACTGTAGATAACGATTTGCCTTTTACCGACCATTGCCCAGGCTTTGGCAGTGCAGCAAAATATTTGGCTGCTACCGTTATGGAAACAGGAATAGATTTACAAAGTGTTTCGACCAAAAATAAGGTTACTATTTTGGAAGCCATGGGGCGTAATGCAGGTTGGCTGACCGCGGCAGGCGCTTTAGCAAAACGTCGCCCTGAAGATGCTCCTCATTTAGTATATTTACCAGAAGTTCCTTTTTATATTGATAAGTTTTTGGCTGATGTGGAAAAGCTATATAATGAATTGGGCTATGCTTATGTAGTTGCTTCCGAAGGTATAGTAGATGATAAAGGTAATTATATTGCCGCAGGGGGTACTATAGATGCCTTTGGCCATGCTCAGTTGAGCGGTGCGGGTGAGGCTTTAAAAAACATAGTTGAGCGTGAGCTTGGCATAAAAGCACGCTGTAATACTTTGGGTACTGCCCAGCGTTCAGCCATGCATTTTGCTTCTTTGACCGATGT
>DGYV01000016.1:44062-44583 GCA_002398485.1 Peptococcaceae bacterium UBA4997
GTTGATTTAGCTTTAGCGGGTGTAAGCGGTGTAATGGTAAGCCTGGAATGTAAAAGGGAACCCGAATATGTTTGCCGTACAGGCACAGTACCTTTGGGCAAGGTGGCTAATATTGAAAAGAAAGTACCTTTGGATTGGATAGTAAAAGAAGGCAATAATGTAACAAAAGATTTTATTAAATATGCTCGCCCATTGATTATGGGAGAAGTAAATTTGCCTATAAAAGACGGTTTGCCTGATTATGTACATATAGACCCCAAAATCGGTAAAATAAAATAAAAAATTGGAGGCTCAATAATGGCTGAAAACAAAAAACCCATAGTAACTCTTGCTATGGCAAGCGGTAAGGAAATCAAAGCGGAGCTTTTACCTGAATTTGCTCCCAATACGGTAGCTAATTTTATTTCTTTGATCAAAAAAGGTTTTTATGATGGTTTGATTTTTCATAGGGTGATACCTGGTTTTGTGATTCAGGGCGGAGACCCTAACGGTACAGGTATGGGTGGCCCCGGTTATTCTAT
>DGYV01000016.1:44749-45068 GCA_002398485.1 Peptococcaceae bacterium UBA4997
CACGGAGAATTTATCAACAATGGTTTTAAGCAAAACACCTTGAAGCATGATAATGGTGTACTTTCAATGGCACGCAGCCAGTTTCCAAATTCCGCAGGCAGCCAATTTTTTATAACTGTAGCACCTACACCTTTTTTAGATAGGGAATATGCGGGTTTTGGCAGAGTGATTTCAGGCATGGAGGAAGTTCAAAGGATAGTGAATGTAAAAAGGAATGCCATGGATAAGCCTTTAGTAGATGAGGTTATGACTAAGGTTACCGTGGAAACCTTTGGTGTTGAGTATCCTGAACCACAAAAATGCTAAAGTTTTATTTATA
>DGYV01000016.1:45351-51907 GCA_002398485.1 Peptococcaceae bacterium UBA4997
AAAACCAAAAATTTTTTGGATAAAGTTATTAAGTTGTATATCGATATTCAAGAAATATCAGTTTTTTGTTTTAAAGAGCAATCTTTTGAAGTGTACTACCTTAGTTATTTACAGTATATCATACTGTTCAACTTTTGGGGTGCACTTCATTTTTTCTGCTCTTTTTTTATGGGTCAAATACTGAAAGTAAAATCCGGCATAAATATAAAATTGGGAATATTTAGAAAACCAAGAATATAAAAAGCAAAATATAGTTATAGGAGATTAAAAATATATATTTAAAAGAAAACCACTGCCGAACATTATTAATGTTCGGCAGTGGTTTTGGCTGGGGAGATTGGATTCGAACCAATGAATCCCGGTTCCAGAGACCGGTGCCTTACCACTTGGCCACACCCCAATAAAGTAATATAAGCGTTTATCAAAAACAGCTTTCCCAAAAATTGGGAATACTGATGCAAATAAGGTAAAGCAATGGATAATGGTCGGGACGACAGGATTCGAACCTGCGACCCCTTGATCCCAAATCAAGTGCGCTACCAAGCTGCGCTACGTCCCGATTTTCTAAAATCCTTTTTACAACGTTGCTATTATAATAAAAATATGTTATTAAGTCAAGACCTATTTACATAATTATACCTAATAATTAATAGATTTTATTTAAGAAATGATACTTATACCAGGTTATTTATATATTATTTATATAACACTAAATATTATAGAAACTAAATTTGTTGATAATATTTTATAATTATACTTGCGAAATCAGCTTTTCTATTGTTATAATAGCTAGTATGTTATTAAGATTATATTAAAGTTCAATGATTTATAGGAGGTTGTTTTTATATGTCTGTTAATCCCGCTGATTTTTTAACTAAGAAAATAAGAGAAATCCCACCTTCAGGTATTAGAAAATTTTTTGATTTGGCTGCTGATATGAAAGATGTGATTTCGCTTGGTGTAGGTGAACCTGATTTTGTAACACCTAAAGTAATAAGGGATGCCGCCATCACTTCGATTAACGCAGGTGAAACTGCTTATACGGCAAACTATGGTTTGATTGAGTTAAGAAGAGCTATAAGTAAATATTTAGCTGAAAAGATAGATGTTGAATATGACCCTGCTACTGAAATAATGGTTACCGTTGGCGGCAGTGAAGCTGTGGATATTACTTTGCGTGCTATTATTGAACCGGGTGATGAAGTTATTATACCTGAACCGGCATTTGTTTCTTATAATCCTTGTGTAGATATAGCAGGTGGTGTACCTGTTGCAGCTCCTACTTCTTTTGAAGATGGTTTCAAGGTTACACCTGAGCTTTTGGAAAAACACATAACACCTAAAACCAAAGCAATACTTTTGAATTTCCCCTGTAACCCTACAGGAGCAATCATGACATGTGAAGAATTACAGGGCATTGCGGATATTTGCATAAAACATAATCTTTTAGCTATTTCCGATGAAATTTACGCTGAATTGACTTATGAGGGGCAACACTCATCAATTGCTGCTTTGGATGGTATGAAAGAACGTACTGTTATAGTAAGCGGTGTTTCTAAAACTTTTGCCATGACAGGTTGGCGTATTGGTTATCTTACGGCACCGAAGGAGTTAATACAAGGTATTGCCAAAGTACATCAGTTTGCTTTAATGTGTGCTCCTACTATGGGGCAAAAAGCAGCAGTTGCTGCTTTTGATGTAGCTATGCCCGAAGTTAAAAAAATGGTTGCTGAATATGGGAAACGCCGTAAATATATTGTAGAACGTTTCCGTAATATGGGTTTGGATATACATGAACCAATGGGGGCTTTTTATGCTTTTCCCTCAATAAAAAGTACAGGGCTTAATTCTGAGGAATTTTGTGAACGCTTATTATACGAACAAAAGGTTGCTGTTGTACCGGGAAGTGCTTTCGGTGAAAGCGGCCAAGGATTTATCCGTTGTTCCTATGCGGCTTCTATGGAAAACATAACCAAGGCTTGTGATAAAATGGAAGCCTTCCTGCAAAATCTTAAATAAATCTTAAATATTAATACATCCCCTTTTTAGGGGATGTATTTGCATATATCTCATAAAAAGTTTATAATATAAATAAATTGATACCTTATTTTTTAGATAAAAATCTGATTGGGGGAATCTTGATGCAAATAACTTTTTGGGGTGCTGCCCGTACAGTTACGGGTTCCTGTTTTTTATTAGAACACGAAGGCCATAAATTTCTAGTAGATTGTGGTATGTTTCAAGGTAATAAAGCCTTAAAACAAAGGAACTATTCGGATTTTCCTTTTAATCCGGCAGAAATAGATTTTGTTTTGCTTACACACGCTCACATTGACCATAGCGGTTTATTACCTAAGCTTTGCAAGCATGGTTTTAAAGGAAATATTTGGGCTACCGAAGGAACCGTTGATTTATGCAGTGTAATGCTCCCCGATTCAGCTCATATACAGGAATCTGAAGTAGAACAGAAAAACCGTAGATTGCTTAGAGCCGGCCAACCTACTATCGAACCTATTTATACTATGGAAGATGCAGCAAAAACACTTACTCTTTTTAAGGGTATTAAATATCACCAACTTGTTAAACCTGCTGAAAATATTGAAGTGGTTTTTTATGATGCCGGCCATATTTTAGGCTCATCCGTTATACAAATAAAATATACTGAAGCAGGGCATGAACAAATTGTTGTTTTCAGCGGTGATTTGGGGCGCTATGAACATTATATTTTACATGATCCGGATAACATTGAAAAAGCCGATTATTTGGTAATGGAAAGTACATATGGCATTCGTTTTCATGAGGAGGAAAAAAGCAAAGAAGATCTTGCTAAAATCATTAACGATACCTTTAAGCGCGGTGGCAATGTGATAATTCCCGCTTTTGCCGTAGACCGCTGTCAGGATATTATTATGCACCTTAATTCACTGGTTGAAGCCGGTTTGATGAAGCAGGGCAGTATTTATGTAGACAGCCCGTTATCGGTTAAGGCTACTGATATATTTTGCGATCATCCCGAATATTTCGATGAGGATACCAAAGCTTTAGCAGAAAAGTATGGTACTTGTCCTTTGAAAACTAAAAATATAATCTTTTCGGAAACCACTGAAGACTCAATAGCATTAAATAAAGTAAAAAGTGGTGCAATTATTATTTCAGCAAGCGGTATGGCAGATGCCGGGCGGATAAAACACCACTTAAGGCATAACTTGTGGCGTCCGGAATCTACTGTTTTATTTGTAGGTTACCAGGCCGAAGGAACTTTAGGCAGACGCCTGGTCAATGGTGAAAAAATAGTAAGGATACATGGCGAGGAAATTGATGTAAAAGCTCAAATAGTTGCTTTGGATGGTTATTCGGCTCATGGTGATCAAACTGAAATGCTGAAATGGTTAAGCAATATAAAAGAAAAACCGCAAAACATTTTTTTAGTTCATGGAGAAGAAAGCGCTATGGGGCAATTTGCTGAAATCATCAGCCAAAAAACAGGCATAGCCACATTAATACCTGAAATGGGTGAATCCTATAAGCTTAATGATCTTGCACATTTTGTAGAAAAACAAAAACTTGCTATTGATGAAAGTGGTGATATGATGGAATTATATTTGGATATAAACCAACAAATATCCCAAATGATGCGAGCAAAAGAATGGCAGAAATTATTTGATATTAAAGAGTTTTTGCATAAAATAAGCTAAACATTAAGATTTATAGAAAAAATCGTGGTTTTTGACCACGATTTTTTATGTAGCGGTATTTAGATTTATGTGTTAGAATATAGTCTAAAATAATAAACAAAAGATATGTTTATTTTTGGAGGTAAAAATGAAATCTATTATTGTTGGTGCTGGCAAAGTAGGCTATACTATTGCCAGTACTTTGTCCAAAGAAGGGCATGATGTTATTGTAATAGATATCGACCGTGAACGTTTGAGTACTGTAGAAGAATATTTGGATGTTCAGGTAATTGAGGGAAGCGGCGCCCAAATGAGTATTTTGGAAGAAGCAGGCATTGCCAATACCGACCTATTGATTGCTGTTACCGAAGGCGATGAATTAAATATGGTATCCTGCTTTTTAGCTAAATCCTATGGTGTTAAAAGTACGGTGGCAAGAGTAAGGGAGCCGGGGTATGAATCTTTGGACAACAGCCATCGTCAGCATAATTTAGGTATAGATTTGATTATTAACCCTGAAAAAGTAGCAGCTGAAGAAATACTTAAGCTGATCAATCATCCTGAAGCACATAATGTAGAGTACTTTGCTAACGGACAAGTTCAGTTGCTTGAACTGGAGCTTGACGGGCATTGCCCTGTTTTAAACAAATCCTTGATCCAAATTTGTTTTCCAAAGCCCTGTATTATTGTGGCTATTATACGCAGGAACAAAACCATTATCCCTAGAGGCCAGGATAGGCTAATAGAGGGGGATATAATTGTTATGCTTTCAGCTACAAAAAATATGATATATAATGAACAATACCTTGGTATGCATCATGGTAAAACCAATTCTGTTATTATATTCGGCGGTGGTCTTTTAGGCTATTATTTAGCTCAAAAGCTTGAAAACAGTAAACGCCATATGAATATAAAACTAGTGGAACAGGATGCAGTTTTAGCCGAGGAATTGGCCGAAACCCTTGATCAAACCTTGGTTATTAACGGTACAGGTACCGATTTAGGGCTTTTGGAAGATGAAAATGTTGAAGATATAGATGTATGTATTGCAGTAACGGATGATGATAAGGAAAATGTATTGGTATCTATTTTAGCTAAGCATATGGGAACTAAAAAAACCATAGCCCAAATACGTCGTTCGGATTATATAAGCATGGTTGAAAGAGTTGGTATTGATAGAGCAGTAAGCCCCAGGAGCCTTACTGCAGCCGCTATTTTAAAATTTATCAGCCACGGCAGACTGTTATCACTTACTTTATTGGATGACAGCAGAGCTCAAATGCGTGAGTTGATAATTCCGGCCAAAGCAAAGATTATAGGTAAAACCTTAAAACAGCTTAAAGTTCCTGAAGATGCTATCATTGGTGTAATTGTGCGTAATGGAGAAGTAATAGTTCCTTGTGGTGATGATAAACTATTAGCAAATGACAGAATAATATTGTTCGCTTCTGCGGATGCAGTAAAACAAGCAGCGGATTATTTAACCAAAGAATAATTGTGGGAGTAATGAATAATGCGTATTAGATTAGTGATGTGGCTTGCGGGAAAAGTAAGCTTGCTTTTGGGTTTATCTATGCTGGTACCTTTGGGGATTTCTTTATATTTTAAAGACGGGGATTCATTATCACTTTTATATTCAATGCTGGCAGCTTTAGCTGTAGGTATTGCTTTACTTTTGATTTTTAAGATCAAAGGTGAATTTTACCTGCGCCAAAGGGAAGGTTTTATGTTTGTTACGGTAAGCTGGCTTTTGGCTGCAATCCTAGGCAGCTTGCCTTACTATTTAAGTGGGGTATGCCCTGATATTTCTTCAGCTTTTTTTGAGAGTATGTCTGGCTTTACTACTACGGGAGCAAGTATATTTACAAATGTTGAAGCTGTGCCAAGGGGCATATTGTTTTGGCGCAGTTTAACACATTGGTTAGGTGGTATGGGGATTGTTGTTTTATTTGTAGCAATTTTATCAGGCGGAGCCAACAGCAGTGGTTTTCAGATGTATAAAGCTGAAGCACCCGGGAATTCTTTATCCGAAAAAATTACACCAAAAATAAGCGATACCTCCAAAATTTTATGGATAACTTATGTTGTAATGTCTTTTATTTTAGTTTTGCTACTTTTTGGCGGAGGCATGAGTTTATATGATTCACTTTGTCATGCTTTTGCTACAATGGCTACAGGAGGATTTTCCACCAAAAATATAAGTATAGGTTACTATGACAGTGCTTATATAGATTGGGTAACAACTGTTTTTATGATTTTGGCAGGTAGTAATCTAGCTGCTTTTTATGTGCTTTTCACCAAAAAACAGATTTCTTTTTGGAAAAGTGATGAATTTAAGTTTTATATTTTAGTTATCATCACCGCAACCTTATTGATAACAGCAAACTTGCTTACTAATAATTTTTATCCTGATAAATCGTTGGCAGATGTGATTCGTTACAGCGCTTTTCAGGTTGCTTCTATTATTACCACCACAGGTTATGCTACTACTGATTTCAATTTGTGGCCATCCTTTTCCCAACTTGCTTTATTTATTTTGTTGTTTTTTGGTGGATGCTCAGGTTCTACAAGTGGGGCCATAAAAATGAGCAGAATAGTAGTATTGCTTAAAAATACCTTTGTAGAACTTGCTCGCCTGGTGCATCCTAAAGTTGTTCGCAGTGTTAAATTCAATAGGCGTTCTTTACCGCCCACATTGGTTAGTAATGTTTTGCAGTTTTTTACCATATATATATTTCTGTTTTTTATAGGCAGTTTGGTAATGGCAGCCTTTGGTATGAGCTTTACTTCCGCCCTAACTTCTGTAGCAAGTTGTTTGGGTAATGTTGGTCCCGGTTTGGATACTGTGGGGCCTATGTCTAATTATTCCGCTGTGGCTCCTT
>DGYV01000016.1:52064-54980 GCA_002398485.1 Peptococcaceae bacterium UBA4997
CGCTGTGGCTCCTTTTGGTAAGGTTTTTTTAAGCATTTATATGCTTTTGGGCAGGCTTGAGCTTTATACCGTATTGGTTCTGCTTGTGCCGGCAGTATGGAAAAAATAATCAGCAGGTGTTTATATGACTAAAACTACTTCGGGAAAAAAATTACAATTGGAAAAATTCTTCTACCGCAGTCTTACTCAAGATATGGTTATGGTTCCCAGCCTGTTATTGCGCCATTATCAGGAAATAGGACTATCTAAAGAGGAATTTATTACTTTGTTAAGCGCTATTTCTGTTATACCTAAAGGTAAAGAATATTTTACACTAAATGAATTAGCAATATTTATCAACACGGAACAGAATAAATTAGCGGATATTATTAAAAGCTTGTCTGAAAAAGGTTTTATAAGCAAGGTGAAAAATCAGCTTGTTATTGATGCTTACAGTATAGAAGGGCTTTATGACAAGCTTTTTGAGGTATGGGTATATGTTCAGGCTTGTCCAACCAAAACAACAAAGCCTCAAACAGCTTCCAAAAAAGCTACTAAAAAGGAGTTGGGCCAAATTTATACTTTATTTGAAGGTGAACTTGGCAGGCCCTTATCTCCAACTGAAGGAGAAAAAATAACGTTTTGGCTTGTAAGTGAGGGATGGGATCCTTTAATGGTAAAGGAAGCATTAACAAGGGCAGTTATCCATGGTACCTCCAATTTAGTTTACATAGATAGGATATTGGAAAGATGGCGCAAAGAAGGTATTAGGGAATTGAGCCAATTGAGCGCCGAAACAGCAAAACCAGCCAAACAAGGTGCTAAGAAAACAAAAAAAACTCCTAAAGTAATGTGCAGTGATACCAACTATGAAAATGTTTTTAACAGGAATTAAAGAAGGTGGATCATGGAAAATATCAATAATTTTAAGTTCAATATCCCTGCTCAAGTTAATAAAAATATAATAGATGCGGAATATGATTGCCCTCTTTGTCATGATACGGGCATCTTGCTTAATGATAAGAATGAAGCAATGCCTTGTAAATGCAGGATTAGCCGCCGGTTAAAAGAAAAGCAGCAAAAGGCTAATTTAGCACCCGCATTATTAAAAATGAAGCTAACAAATTTTGATAATTCCTATTATTCGGTAAAACGTAAATATGAAAACGGTGTTAATTATTTTAAATTGGCAAATGATGCACATGAAGCCGCTGTTTTGTTTGCTATGGCTTGCAATTCACAATATTTGCCAAACAAAGGTTTAGCCTTTTTTGGTGATGTTGGCTCCGGAAAAACTCATTTGGCTGCAGGTATAGCTAATGAGCTTGTACAAAAAAATGTGGATGTTTTGTTTTTGGTCGTTCCCGATTTTTTGGATAGCCTTAAGGCCACATATAATCAAAATGGTGAATTCAGTGAAGATCAATTAATGGATCGTGCCAAAAAAACAAATGTATTAATTCTTGATGATTTAGGAAACCATACTTATACGGAATGGACACAAAGCAAATTGTTCAGCCTTATAAACTATAGGCTTAATGAGGAGTTGCCCACTGTTTTTACCACAAATTTCAGTATTGAGGATTTAAGGGAAGCTGTGGGCATAAGAATAGTATCACGCATTATAGGAGCAAGCGATATTTATATGTTAAAAACAGAAGAAGACATTCGTTATATAAAAGGTAAACCAAAAAGTAAGAAATGAGTGGATGTGTAAATGCGCAGGCTGCAAACCGTTATTTTTGATTTTGACGATACCTTGGTATATACCTATAAGCTTTTTTTGGAAGCAACCTATGAATTTATGGATGCCATGAAAAAAATGGGCTTATATGACGATGAACTTTTTAAGGTACTGGATGACTTTGATATAAAAAATATAGAAAAAAACGGTGGTTTTTTGCCTGAAAATTTTCCTGATGCCATGCGCCAAACTTACAGATATTATTGTAATAAATATAAACACAGACCGGATGTAATAGTAGAAGAAAGCCTGCAAAAAATAGGTTGGGGAGTTTTTGAAAAAGAGCATGAGCTTTTACCCGATGCAGAATCATTACTTGAGGAGCTCAAACGAAGTCATGCGCTTTTTTTGCTTACTCAAGGGCACAAAGAAACGCAATTAAAAAAAATAGCTACAAGCGGTTTGGCAGTTTATTTTGAGCAAATCAAGGTTGTGCAGCAAAAAAATATTCAAACCTATCAGGGTTTGATTAAAGATTTTGAGCTTATTCCCAAGGATACGTGGATGATTGGGAACAGTATTAAAAGTGATATTAACCCGGCTAATGCCTGCGGCATAAATTGTATTTTACTTAACGCTACTGCAAGCTGGGATTTTGATAAGGATATACTTAAGGCCGATTGTTTTGTGGCAAAAAATTTAGCAGAATGCAAATATATTATCACAAAAGGAGGGTAAAAATGAAAGCAAGCATTATACAATTTGATATTATAGCGGGTGATATTGCCACAAATGAAAAAAAAGCTGCTTATTATATTGAAAAAGCTGCTTTAGAAGGTGCTGAAACAGTAGTTTTGCCTGAGCTTTGGAATTGCGGTTATGATTTGCCTAATCTGCCTAACCTTGCCCAAAATATGCGTGGTAGCAGCATTAGGCTTTTACAGAAGCTGGCAAAAAAACATCATCTGTTTATTTTCGGTGGTTCAATTGCCGAAAAGAAAAACAATAAATATTATAATACAGCAGTTATTATTGATAATGAAGCAACTTTAAAGCGGGTTGAGTATTTTCGTAACCAAAACTTATTATTGTTAAAAGCTGAAAACCCAAAATACGAAACCTTAACATATAACAATGACACACTCGACCAAATAAGAATATTAGGGAAAGCGGTAGCTTTTCAAAGTGATGTGAGGTGATGCAATGAACGCTTTTCAAAGTGATGTGAGGTGATGCAATGAACGCTTTTCAAA
>DGYV01000007.1:0-2721 GCA_002398485.1 Peptococcaceae bacterium UBA4997
CCCCCAATGGTTTTTAACAGGGTAGTTTTGCCGCTGCCGCTTGGGCCCATAATCCCAATGATCTCATTTTTCTTCGCTGAAAAAGTAATGCCGTCCAAAACAAGCTGCTTTTCTTTTTTGCGTACAAATTCCTTTTTCAGGCCGGTTAGCTTAATAACAGTGTCGACCAAAGCTTTGTTCCCCCCATAATCTATAAGATGCAGACATCCTTGCCACGGCGGCGGATCGCAAATTCCCTGCAATGGTTCTTCTCACACTTGGTCTCTTCACCATTGACGATTTCCAACATAAAGTCATACATTCTGTCGGCTGCTTGTCTAAGCGTTTCCGTACCATCGATTACGGTTCCGGTGTTTATGTCGATATCATCGGGATATCTTTGCGCTATTGTCGTATTGCTGGATACCTTGACGACCGGCATGATGGGGTTCCCCGCCGGGGTGCCTCTGCCTGTTGTAAAAAAGCTCAGCTGGGCGCCGCCTGTTGCCAGGGCTACGAGGGACTCCACATCCTGACCCGGGCCATCCATCACAACCAGCCCCTTTTTTCTGGGTATCTCGCCATGGCCCACCACTTCTACGATGGGCCGTGAACCGCCCTTTTTGATGCAACCGAGGGACTTTTCTTCCAGCGTGGTAAGGCCGCCCGCAATGTTTCCGGGCGCTATATCCCGAAGCTCGTTGCTCCCTACCCTCGCCAAGTTCCGCTCCGTCTCATTCAGATAGGCCTGAAGCTTGTCTCGCTCCGTCTGGTTTACACAGCGATCCAGAAGATTCTGCTCGGCGCCAATAAATTCGGTGACTTCCGTGAGGAAAGCGCTGCCGCCTTCATCGACGGTCCTATCAACCAACAGGCCAAGAACTGGATTTGCACTCAATCCGGAATAGCTGTCCGATGCGCCGCATTCTGTGCCAATGAGCAGGTCTGATACCTGCATAGGTTCGCGCTGCCTGCTGCCGAGCTTATCCAGGAAGCTATCGATGATCGGCTTGGCAGCTTCAATCGTCTTGCGGGTTCCGCCCTCGTCTTGAATGGAAACGTATGCAACGAGGTCGTTTCTTTCCTTTATGGTTGCAAAGATCCGCTTTATATCAACGGTCTCACAGCCAAGCCCGACCAACAGCACCGCGCCAACATTAGGATTGGAAGCGAAACCTGCCATGGTATCTTCGAATTCTTTGTTGCTGATGTTGTCAAAGGTACAGCCGTAGGGGTGGGTTACGGTAATGATTTTATCGCCATAAAGGCGCGCCAAGGCATCTACCACTGTGTTGGCACACACAACAACAGGCAGGACCAGAAGATGGTTTCGAATGCCGAACCTGCCGTCTTTCCGTTTGTACCCTGTGATTTTTTGCATATCAGCCTCCTGCCTTTTCTTTGCCCCGGCAGCTTGTCAAGTTATGAACATGTACAAGACTGCCAGCCTCTGCGTCGCGGGTCATCCTGCCGATTGGCGTGCCGTACTTTATGGCCTTGTCTCCCGCCTGCAGGGACACAAGGGCTACCTTATGCCCTTTGGGGATGGCCTGCGTGCACACCACCTTAACGGGTAGTTGGGAAGATTCCATCACAAAACCGACCGGCAGTTCCATCAGTGCGGTGGCCACATTGTCCTTTTTATCTAGAATAATAAACGGATTCATGGTAATAGCCCTTATCGTTTGCCGTTTACGATCTCAAGGAACTCCGCATCTTCCAAGACACGGCGCTTCTCACGTGAGAGCGTTTTTACCTTAGCCAACACCCCATCAAAATCGAATGTGTCGTCATAAGGGATGTTGTGCTTATCGAGATAATACTGAATGTTCTCTTTCCCGCTGGAGCCACCCAATACGACTTTAATGGGCTCTCTGCCCGTAACACTCGGCAGGTAAGGCGTCATGGCAGCCGGGATGCCGGCATTTTCTATCCTGCTCTTTGCCTGTACCACGACCCCGGATTCCAACCAGAATAGTTTCTTGCCCGTTACCGGCTTGTTAGGCGGGATCGTTATACCCGTGATCTCCTCGACCCGCTTTGTGACCTTGTCGATGAGCTTGAGGTTGGTTCCCGTTTTCACGTTCAGTAAAAGCTCCATCGCCGCCACGACCTCCTCGGTCGCAACATTGCCTGTACGCTCGCCCAGCCCATTTATGGAAGAATGGATGCCGTCTACGCCGGCATAAACAGCTTCGGCCACCGCGCCCATGGCCATACCGAACTCATTATGGACATGGAACTCGACAGGGACCTTCAGTTCCTTTTTCAAAGTTCTTATCGCATGCCCGATGGCCCTCGGGGTGCCGACGCCAAAGCTATCGGTAAACACGACCGAATCTACAGGCATCCGATCCACAACAGCCTTGTAAACCCTAAGCGCGCTTTCCAGGTTGCCACGGGTAACGTCCCAGCCCATAAAAGTGACTTTTAGGCCCTTTCCACAGGCGTAATCTAGAGCCTTTAGGAGTCTGTCAATTACCTTGGTTTCGTCCACCTTATAGCCGTAAAGATTGGTATAAGGATTGACGGCATGCTCAACGATAATTTTCTTAACCTGGGCCTCTACGGCATAGTCGATATCATCGTTTCTGGCCCGGCAGAAGGCTACAAGCTCGGACTTTAGATCCATTTCGCTGAGCCTTTGGCATGCGTGTACAATATCGGAAGAGATGATAGGCATGCCTACTTCTATACTTTTTACGCCTAAGTCATTGAGCAGGAGAGCGATCTCAATCCGCT
>DGYV01000007.1:2909-3449 GCA_002398485.1 Peptococcaceae bacterium UBA4997
GTCCAATTCAGGCCGGTGGTCTGCTCGCCGTCGCGCAGCGTTACATCGTGAATATATATGCTCGGGGACAAGGTGTCGGTCATTACGCCCTTACCATAATTCATGGGCGACACCCATTTGCTCTCGTCATACCACGGCTGACCAATCAGCTTGAAATCGTCGAATTCTTTCAACATAACTTCCTCCTCGTTAAATCAATTCAATTCATACTTGCGCTATCAGGCATGCAAAACAAAGGGTGTTCATTCTCTCTTCTTTTCCGGCTGAACGCGAGGTAAACACCACCGGGCACTTTGTTCCACAAAGCACGCCCGCTGCAGACATGCCTGCAATATATATAAGACCTTTGCTGAGCATATTGCCCGAATCAAGATCCGGCACGATCAACACATCCGCATTGCCCGCAAGCTCGCCAGTGATCTTCTTTTTAGCGGCCGCCAGGGGCGAGACCGCGTTATCGAGCCCTAAGGGGCCGCTCACAACGCAATCCTCCCGGTGGGAAAACAGCCTGGTAAGCTCTGCAGCATCTTGGGAAGACTT
>DGYV01000007.1:3613-6948 GCA_002398485.1 Peptococcaceae bacterium UBA4997
ACGCTGGACAAAATGGCAACGCGGGGTTTTTTATACCCGATACGATGTAAGAGTTCCACTGCATTTTCAATGATCTGCTCTTTTTCGTTCAGGGCAGGATAGATGGAAATGCTGGGGTCCGATATAAATATGGGGCTTGCATCCGGGCGCAGGATTGCGTAGACATGGGAAATCCGACGCCCCTTGTCTATGAGCTTGCCCCGGATAACTGCGCGCAACAGCTCATCCGTATGGATATTCCCCTTCATTAGAATATCGCATACGCCATCCGCCACGAGCTTACAGGCGCTCTCTGCTATCTCATGATGCTCGGCATGGACGATCGTAAAAGATCCCTCGGGCAGGTTTCTGCCTTCAAGACTATGTGTAATGGACGCCGTATCTCCTACCAGCCAAACCTTTATGAGGCCGGCGTTTACCGCTTCCTCCAACATCTCCATTATGGAATCTTCATTGGGCGCGGCAACCGCAACCCTATATCCGGCCTTGGAGTGCATGATTTTGCCGAGGGCTTCTTTTAAATTCATTTGCACAACGGCCTCCCATCCGGATACTGTCTGACGGTTACTTTCCCTTCGAGTGCCCCGAGGGCGCCTTCGATCAATGCTTCTATTTCAAAACTGCCCGGATAAACACGCACCGCGGCCTTTCCTTTAAACATGTGGCTGAGTGATTCCACCACATAGCCGGAGTTTGCGATCCCGCCCGTAAGTGCCAGGCCATCTAACGCAAACCCGGCTGCGGCATATAGAGCGCCCAGGCTTTTCTTCTGCTGATATACATAAGCTTCCAGCAACAATTGAGCCTCATTGTCCTTTTGCGACGCTTTTTCTTCGAGAACGTCAAAACGCTTGGTTCCAAGGTAAGAGTAAATGCCGCCCGCGCCCTCGACCCATTTCGTCACTGTCTGGATATCATTCTGGGTGCAGAGCCTGAGCATTTCCGTCATGGGCAACATACCCGAGCGTTCCGGGGTAAAGGCCCCTTCGAAATCGTTGATCAAATCCACCATTTGCCCATTGATATGTAGAGAGATCGTGGCCCCCCCACCCATATGGGCAATAATAAAGCGGGATTTGTCATAATCACGGCCTATATCTTCAGCCAGCTTTCTGGCAATATACTTAGAATTTAAGGCATGCCCAAGGGACTTCCTGCTTACGCCCTTAAGCCCCGATATCCGTGAAACAGGCCAAAATTCGTCTACCGAAATAGGATCCACTACGAAGATAGGGCATTTGGTCTCTTTGGCCAATTCCCTGCCTATGAATACCGACATTCTGGAAGCATGATCCCCTTCTGCGGTAGAGCGTGAATCCTCCAATAGAGCTTCGTTAACGGCGTAAACGCCCGAAGCAATCGGTTTGAGACGGCCGCCGCGGCATGCTATGGCGCTTATTCCGCCCAGGGAAATGCCCGCGCCTTTGGCAAGCCACTCCCTTATCCCTTCTGTCCTTGCAGACAACTGCTGCGTGACCGGAAGGGCAAGAATTTCGTCACTATGCATAAGCTTTTGCTTAGTAATAACGCCATCGCCGGTACGAACACCAATCTCACTAGAGGTAGATCCAAGATTGATCCCGATGACAATTGGATGATTAAACACGGAAGCTACCCCCTTGTTGTTTTTTCGGCCAAGGATCATTCATTCCCACTATCCCCACAATTTCCGCCTTCGTTCATGGTCAGAATTTGTTTGAGCATTTCGGCCGATGTTTTTTGGAGAACGTTTTTATACTCAATAATGCGCTTGCCGGTTTTTTCGAAAATCTCTCGGTTTTTGAGCAAAGCGTACTTGGAAACAATAAGAGTGTCCGCCTTTTCCAGGATCTCGTCAAACCCTTCTGCATCCCCGATATAGGTGGAATGAAACTTGTGGTTTGTGATACCCAGGTCTATCAACACATCACACAGCCCCTGTGCGCCCCGTTTTGTAACGCAGGCGATGGCAATATCAGAATTGTCATCAAGTTCCCGTACCTGATTTACCACCGAAAGGTAGGGGCCAAAGTTCAAAGCATAAATATTATCCCTCTTCAGCTTGCTTTTGACCTCGGCGTAGTGGCCCATGGTGGTCATAATGACATCAAACTGGTCTAGATATCCGGACGCATTGTCGTCAGTTCGAAGGTCATCCAAAAGGCAGCCCTCAACATCCAAGTTTACTTGATTTTTTATATCTATAATGTACTGGCCCAATGCATAGGGGTTACACTCAATAAAAAGCCCCTTCCGTTTGGAATTCGTTTCCTTAACCATGGTTGCATAGGTCAAGAAAGCGACCTCGCTGCTTGTGAATCCCATTTCTTTAGCCTGCCGAAAAACGTTTTCGATAACCTCGATCAGTTTTTCCGTTTGCTCCTGTTTTTCATTGCCCTGAATGGCTTTAACAAAGGTACCGGAGGATGCATGTGTTTCTACCAGCCCTTCTTCCTCGAGCCTGTCATAAGCGCGGGAGATCGTATGCCGATTAACGTCAATGAGATCGGACATTTGCCGCACGCTGGGCAGTTTTTCCCCGGCTGCAAATTCGCCAGTCAATATCTGGTTTTTTAGCTGCATGTAAATCTGCTCATGGATGGGCAGGCTGATCTTCTTATTTACAAAGAAATCCGAATACGTATTCACATGTACCTCCTGCCGGTATATTGACCAGGGACAGAACTATCTTCAATCTGGTACTATCGATTATACCAATTACTTATTTTAATTGCAAGTATTATGTCATTTGCTTTTTTGATAAAGGGGACGGACCCCCCCTTTAGACGGAAACCAAAGGCCCTGGATGGTACCATTTATTGTTTAGTTCTGTCGAAAGAAGAGAGAAATACAATAAATAGGCAGGATGGCTTCATGCATCCCAAGCCTTTGCCAAGGGACGACGTCAATTATTCAGCTTGTCGGTCAGCCTTTTGCTCAACCGGTCTATCCGACTGGCCCAAATTAATTGATAAGCGACCATTTTATCCCTAAATATCGAATCATGTCCAATTTTCATTTTCGTCCGTTTTGAAAAAACGCTTGATTTTATTTGGCTGGCCTCTTTAATGTAGAGTAAAACTTTACCGCCGACTCTCTAAATCCAGCTCAGGCGAAGGACTTGAGCACCCAAGCCAGATACTCGTATGGATTGCGCTTCAAGGGCGGTACCCATCATAGATCCCTAAGCGGATGGAGGATCCCCCGTCCTCCAGTACGTTTTCATTAGTAGGCTAATTCACTTCAACAGTTACTCATTTAAATATAAAACACAGTCGCAAACCTTTGGGGCCGCATATAATGCTACATAGGGTAGGGTGTATCAACGCCCAAAACTGACCTAGGGGGAGAGAACT
>DGYV01000007.1:7073-17120 GCA_002398485.1 Peptococcaceae bacterium UBA4997
GGTGTATCAACGCCCAAAACTGGCCTAGGGGGAGAGAACTATGGAAGTGAGCGAACGATATGTCCTTTTTTCATTGGAATTGCACTTATTTTTCGCCCGCATCATGAAGGAGCATTCACTGTTCCTCATGGCGAGCTTTACACCTGTGAGCACCTCTTTTATCCGGGAGGCGGAGCATTTTAAACAACGTTTTGAAGAGCTGCTCCATCAGGCCACCATCCTGGCCGATGGCGTGGTACGGCGGGAGGTGCTGGCCTCCGGCGAGGTCGTTACCCCATTCACCGCCCTAGCAGAGCAACAGACCCAGCATTTTACCGGCATCAGTATCGCCCAAAGCATTACCGCCCTGCAGGAGCGCTTGCGCCCCGGGTCCCGCGTCGTTTCGAACCCCAGCCTAGCCCGGCAGGTGCAGGCCCTTAACCGTATGGCGCTACGGCTGCTGGATGGGTTGATCGCCCTCAAAGAGCGAATTTTGGCCCATGTTCTAAGCTGCCGCATGTTTACCACGAACTATCCCCTTTTACTGGAACATATCCTGCGCGAGGCTAAGCTGTATCGGCAATATGTGCAGCAGCTAGAACTAGAGGGCGACCTAGATCCGCAGACCATGGGGCAGGTCGAGCAATTCTGGAACCAAATTATGATGGAGCATGCCCTGTTCATCCGCGGACTGCTTGATCCATCGGAGGATGATTTGGTGCAAACGGCTGATTCCTTTGCCAAGGATTACGCCCGCTTACTGGAAGCCAGCCGGGCCGCCCAGGATCGCGCCCTGGCCACGTCCTCCCTAGCTGAGACCCGAAAATTCCGCGATTTTAAGACAGCCGGTGTAACGGGCATCGAGGAATGTAAGATACGCTCCATCATCCTGCCCCTGTTGGCGGATCACGTTTTGCGGGAGGCCAACCATTATATCCGGCTGCTTAGCTAGAGCGCCATGGCGGTCAGGCTTGTTTACGGATATGTATCTTTATGCATACGAAAAATAAGCAAAGGGAAAGATTTCTGCGCGGCATCGATCGCCGAATGCGCAAAGGGGGCGGCATTTCGACCGCCCCCTTTGCACTGTCTGTTTCTACCTTGCGGTCCATTAATTCGGCTTCTGGTACCCCAGCGCCCTGGCGCTATTCCCCAGCCCCTTGGTGGCGGCGCCTAGCACCACACCTAGCAGGGAGGCAGCTGCAATGCGGTGATCATAGTCGATGATAAATACCCATTCCATCATCTTTGAAGCAAATATTGCTAAAAAGGTATGCATACTTTATCCCGATTACTACCATAACTTTCTTTTTCTGTGATTTAACTTGCCTTTCATCACTCTCAAAGGTAAAATAGTGGAATAGTTAAAAGTTAAGGAGTTGGTACTGTGCTTTTCAAGGTTCAAGCGGTATTTCGTCCCCAAATTGTAAATGGCCGTACGGTTAATGGCAGTTACACGGACGAGCAGCTAAACGCAATGGGATTTCTTCTCACAACCCCCGTTGAAAATATTGAGGCTTCAGATCGAAACGAGGCTTTCGAAATAATTCGCAATAAATATGAGCCCCTGGTGAATATTCCCCATCCTAAAATCAGCTTTGCGCTCTTCGACTGAAAGCAAAGCAGCTCCATCACAAGTCCACGCTGTCATAGGGCCAATTTAAGAAAAGCAAACTGAATACGGAAAAGCAAGGGTGGGAACCGACATCGGTTTCCACC
This sequence comes from Peptococcaceae bacterium UBA4997, assembly GCA_002398485.1. Classification (GTDB taxonomy): domain Bacteria; phylum Bacillota; class Dehalobacteriia; order UBA4068; family UBA4997; genus UBA4997. The sequence continues at coordinate 8,772 of DGYV01000007.1, forward strand.
CTTGCTTTATCTGTGTGCTGATATTTGCTCTTGCTTATTTGTAGTGGTATAACAAAGTTGTAACACCTTGTTATACCACTACAAACGTGAAGAACGATATTCTCGCACAGCACCACAGTCCATCGATATTTACTACCGTGACATCGGTGTGCTGGACAACATCGTGGAAAAAGAAACTAGCAAAGAGCAAGAGTCTACACCAAAAGAAGTCACATAAAAAGGCAATCGGCGGACAGCGAAAACTCACTGTCTGCCGATTTACACCCGCCATTAGCCACTATTTTAATGTTTCCCTATGGGAGTGTGGCTAACACTTATACCTTGTTTTTTTAGTAAGCAAATAAAATATAAGAGAGATTATGATATAACATAATAAAAACTTAAACTATAAATAGTGTTTATATTATAAATGATATTATCCTTTACTTTTTATTATTGGCAGAAGAATTTGCAGACTTCTTACCCTGTGATTTTGATTCTTTAACTTTAGCATTTTCGGAGGCATTATTTTCTTTGGCCGCTTTATTGATATTATTGCTATTATTATTGTTAGAATTTTTATTCTCAACAATTATATCAGTAGTTTCTGTTACCTCAGCCTCTGTATTTACAACAGTTATAGCAGCATCATTCTTTTTTTTAGTTTGAGACTTACCTTTATTATCTGATTGTTTTTCAGTTTTTAGCTTTTCCTTATCTTTCTGTTTGGTTTGTTGTTTATCCTGTATTTGTTCTTGCTCTTGTTCTTGCTCTTGCTCTTGCAGCTGTAATTGTTCAGCCTCGTTTTCTATACATGTTACAGTTTTTGCTGCTTTTTTGTTTTCTTTGGTCGCCTTCATTATTTCTTTTACAGGCTTAGTAAGCCATTCATCAATATTGATACTTTCAGGGTCAGACGCGCTTGCCTGTAATTTTTCTACCAAATTCAATTTACCCGGTGTTACACCCAAGGCTTTAGCCTCCTGAACTCTTGCAAGGCCAATTCTTATTACTTCAACTTCTACTGTATCACCGTTTTCTTCATTGGCGTTTTCAACGGTTTCTTCAAGTTCGGCAGCAAGGTCATCTGCTTTTTGTTCATTTTCACCCGAAGTAGCAATGATAATACCGCCTTCTATATCACCATCAAAATAACCGCTTTCAGAAAGCTGGTTTACGGTTTCAGTTACTGCAACATCAATTTTTTCTCCCAATAAATTTTCGGTAGCTATTTCATCTATAATGGTTTTGCCCTCATCATTTACTGCATTCACATCTATAACCGTATCAAAACGATTCAGAGAATACTCAATAGAAGGGTTTACATCCAGGCTTACATAGGTATATGGAGTCATACATGCCCATGCGCCTGTTCCGCATAACATAATGAATGCTGCAACAGAGGCTGCAATTGCTGCAAATTTTTTGGTTATACACACTTTCCTTTTATTCATTTCGATCACCTGTCCAATCGCATAATTATTGTTTTTCACTTTTAATATGCGCCCATCATCGAACAGAAGTGCCGCAAAATTTTCTTTTATTTCCAAAACAACCGCTTTCATCTGCTCGGCTCCTTTCCAATAAAACGCATATATTCTGCAAGACAGGGATATTCTCCGGATAATATCTCTGTTACCGCTATTATATATCTTCGGCAACGTTCTAATATTTTTCGGGGTACCTTAGTATCTCTTTCAATAACTTTTAAGGGAAGTTTTTTGGAAATTTTTAATTCATTCAATAATAAGGGATTTTCCAACAAATAAGCTATTGCTTTGGCACAGGCTTTTTTGGTTTTTTCAGCTTTTGGAGAAACTTCTGCTAAATCAAAAAAACAAAAACCATAGTTATGTAATATTAAGCTTAGTTCCTTTATTTCCAGTTTCAGATTATTTGATTCAGTTTGCTTTATTTGAGAAATAATATTTATTTGCAAATACATATCATCTGCTTCTTCATCCAAATCTCCACAAAATACAGATGGGTTAACGGGAACCTCACCCTTATATTTATTTTGGCTTCTGTAATAATCAAACAATCGGCGACGAATGATCAATTCAGCAAAATTTAAAAATCCGCCCCTTTCAGCATTATAGCTTTTAATTGCTTGTGTAAAAGCTAACAGGGATACCGACCACTCATCATCATTTTTGGTTATATAACGATGCGCTGTTTTCCCTGCACATTTTAATATAAAAATTTCCTGCTCTTTAATTAATCTATCAAACAAACCTTCATCACTTTTGGCTTCCAAAGCCATATAATCCAGGTTTTGCAAGTATGGTCACCTCCAAGAACAATATCTATTTATGTTAAAAACAACTTTTTGGCACATCTAAAGTAATTTTAAATATGTTTGGTGTAAAAACAAAAAGCCTGTCCATATAATTCATAAAAATGGTAAAAAATATTTATCCTTTTTACATATTTTAACACAAATATTAGATTTGCGTTAAAAATTATTTTATTTACTTTCTAATCACTTCTCTACTATCCTATAATTATCCTATAATTTTTTGTTTTACCGGAAAATGAAAAGGTGATATACTTAAAATATATCAAGCTGTTCAGCTTAACCATAAAAAACCATAAACCCAAACATATATCCTACTTATTGGGTAAAAGTTTTTACCATTAAATAATAAATTAAATAATAAATCAGGAGGCTTTAAGATGACTGCTATTTTACTTATTAACGGTCCCAATTTAAACCTATTGGGCATACGCGACCCTAAAACCTACGGCACAACTACGCTTAAAGAAATTGAAGACAAATCACTTAAAATTGCCAAAGAGCTTGGCATTACTATAAATAATTTCCAGAGCAATTCCGAAGGTGCATTGATAGACCGAATTCATGCTGCGCGTGAAAATGAGGACGGCATTATTATAAACCCGGGTGCTTATGCCCATTACAGCTATGCTATACGAGACGCTATAGATAGTGTAAATCTACCCACCATTGAGGTGCATTTATCAGATATTCACAAAAGAGAAGCATTCAGGCACCATTCCGTTATTAAAGATGTTTGCCTTAAACAAATAGTAGGTTTGGGTGAGCAAGGTTATTATAACGCAATAAAAGAAATTTACGAACATCTAAAGGCTAAAGGCATAGCAGGTAAAACACCTTCTGCCTTGATTATAGGAGCGGGAGCTGTTGGCATAGGTATTGGCGCATCCCTTCTGGAGCAAGGCTTTACAGTAGATTTTGTGGAAAACAGCCAAGCCGCGGATTGTATAAATCAAAAAGGTATCAAACGCATTGGTATTTTCAAGCACCTTGAATTTTCCCAAGGTGCAGTAAAAGCTTATACGGATTTTCATGAAATATCTGAGCAATTTGATTACATTTTGGTTTGTACAAAGGCTATGGCAAACACCACAATAAGCAAAACCTTATTTGCAAACAAGCAGCTTTTGAGCAAACACGGCAAAATCATAATTTGCCAAAATGGCTGGGGTGGACATGAAAAATATTTGGCCTATTTCCCTGCCGATAAAGTTTATTCTGCACGAATCATCACAGGTTTTAGCAAACCCGAACCAAATATCAGCGAAGTTACCGTCCATGCAGCTCCTATTATGCTGGGAAGCTTGAATAATGCTGAAATAAACGCCTTGCAGCCGCTTGCGGAAGCAATTGCTAATGGCGGTATACCTTGCCTGGTTTCCAATGATATTGAAAAAGCTTTGTGGTCCAAAATGCTTTATAATTGTGCTCTGAATCCTTTAGGGGCAATACTTAAGCTGCCTTATGGCAGGCTTATGGAAATACCTTATTGCGTGCAGATAATGAATAACATTATAGATGAAATTTATACAGTAATGAAGGCATCAGGCTACCAAAGCTTTTGGCCAAGCGCAAACAAATACAAAAAAGTATTTTATGATTCGCTTATTCCCGATACCGCAGACCACTATTCCTCAACCCTACAGGATATCGAGAAAAAACGTCATTCCGAAATAGATGGTCTTACAGGCAGTGTAATAGAAATAGCCGAGCGCTTTAATATAGCGGTACCTTGCAATAAAATGCTTTATAATACCATTAAAGCTATTGAGGAAGATTTTTGATCATATTGAATCGAATTTATAAACAATATAAAAAAAGCGGCTTAAAGCCGCTTTTTGTGTTAAATATCAATTTTGTGTTAAACATCAATATAGTCGTCATTTTTGTTAAAGGGATTTCGTTTTTCGGGACGTGCACTGTTTTTATCCTCTGCATACATTACAGCTTTGATTATGGCTGCTACTATAGGACCACAGATAAGACCCACCGGACCAAACATAAAACCGCCTATGATTATGGCTAAAAAAGTATATATGGGGTGTAAACCTATTTTTTTACCAACCACTACAGGCTCTACTATTTGGCGCACTATTACAATGATAGTGTAAAGGATAAGCAAACCGCCGCCAAGATCAAAATTTCCCATTATAAAACATACTATTGCCCATGGCACCATAAAAATACCGGTACCCACTATAGGCAGCAAATCTGCAACAGCTAACAGCAATGCCCATAAAAACCACAATGGTACATCTAAAATAATAAAACCTATTGAAAGCATTATTATATTTAAGCCCAACATAATAAGCTGCGCCTTCAAATATTCCTTGGTAGTATTAAGCGCTATATCCAATATATTCATAATTTCACCTCACTTCTCAAAACCAATTAAACCTTCTTTTTATATTATAATATAGCAGATATGATCACACAACAGCTATTTAATAAATATTTTCAATAATAAAACTGCTTAATAAAAAAATTTGGTTCTTTGTAAAAAACATCATTTTTACCTACTTGCTATCAGATATTATATTAATTCTAAATCATCCAATAGAATTATTTTATACATCCAACTTTCACATAAAGAATATTTATACATCAACTAATATAAGCCAATAAAAATGCTGAAAAAGCAAATAGATTTTTGATAGATTTTTAATTTTTAAAATATCATGTTCTCATAGATATTCTTACAAACCAATTTTGAATAAACAAGAGCCTGCTACTCACTATTATACTAGCGTTTAGCAGGCTTTTATTGGTGGACCGCCAGGGGCTCGAACCCTGGACACCCTGATTAAGAGTCAGGTGCTCTGCCAACTGAGCTAGCGGTCCTTATTAACAAGATTGAATATTTGACAAAAATAAACCAAAACGACCCTTGAACATTATAGCATTGTAAATAAAGGTTGTAAATAATAAAAATACAAAAATTGCATTATTTGTTTTTATATGCTTTTTCCAAATCAAGCAAATATTGTTTTATTTCTATACCACCGCCATAACCCATAAGAGTATTATTGGAGCCTATCACCCTATGACATGGAATAATTATAGCTATAGGATTACAATTATTAGCACGCCCTACTGCTCTGCTGGCATTAGGGTTTCCCACGCTTATTGCTATATCTTTGTAACTCCTGGTTTCAGCATAAGGAATATCACATAAGCTATACCAAACCTTCTGCATGAATTCCGTACCTAAAACTTCAAAAGACAAATCAAAGGCTCTTCTTTTACCCCCAAAGTACTCTTTTAATTCTAGAGCTGCTTTATCTAATATAGGAGTTTCTTTTATTATAGCATCCTCAATATGATAATCGCCAAAATATATATTGGTAATACTATTGTTCTTTTCGGCTATGCCTATAATCCCTATAGGCATTTTATAAAAATATAAATTTTTCATATTGATATCTCTCACTCCTTTTTCCCATATTTAAAGCCTGCACTTTTCAAAAGTTTAAGTTTTTTAATCCCTGTTTACTTCTTTAATTTCTTTGCCCAATAAGCTGAAAACAACATGAGTTGCCCCCGGTAATTCCTCTTCAGGCATAAAATCTCCTTTTATTTCCATGCTGTAGCCTAAGACTTTATATGTACCCAAACCACCATCATCAACACCCACTGTACAAATGGCAAAAACAGGCTTTTCAAAAAAATTAGTTGCCCTCCAATAATCCGTTACAAACATAAATAACCATACCATTAAACAAGTAAAAATAATAATAATTATCCTGGATTTTTTATTTTTAGTTTTTAATATGTGTTCCCCTAATGCTTTATTATTAAATAGCTTATTTGTAAATTATTTTATCATAAATATTAGAAGTAATCTATTACATATAACAATATACAAAAAATATAATATGGCTTCCTATAATATTTTTATAAAAAACTTGGATAGACCATTTGGTAAATACATTCAAATGAAAGTTTTTAACTATATGAATATAGTATATCAGTATGAATATCTATATATATAAATATATTTGGAGTGATATATATGGATGAATATAAAATTGTTATTAAAATGTTTAATAACCAAAAAAGTAAAATTAATGATACTATTGCTTGCTTATATATATCATCAAAATACCATCCCCCTAAAAACCTTATAAAACACTTGGGGAAAAAGATTTTAAATATCAAACTGCTGCAAATCATTCAAAATACCACACCAAATTTTCCAATGTTTACGCAAGCTGAATTAACAACATATAACGGGAAAAATGGAAACCCGGCTTATATAGCAATAAATGGCGTGGTATATGATGTAACTAATGAAGCTACCTGGGCGGCGGCAACACATTTTGGCCTATCAGCAGGCAAAGATCTAACCAATGCATTTGCATCATGCCATGCGGGCCAACCAATATTAAACAAATTAAAAATAGTTGGGAAGATGGCTGATGAATAAAAAGACTGGTAATTGCCCTAATTTTTCTATGAGACAGAAAACGGCATCTGTGCTTGTAAATAAGGTAATTGACAAGATAAATAAAGAAAACTTAAAAAAAAGCAATCTTATATGGCTTGAGCTTACAGGATGCTCAGGCAATATCATTTCCCTTCTTGATGGAGCGGACCCCAATTTTAAAGATTTGATCTCACAAATGGTAAATTTTATATATAACAATAGCCTTATGGCAGCAGAAGGTGAAGCAGCAATTAGGAGATTGTTCAGTGTTGCAGATGATGATTATATATTGGCTGTGGAAGGTGCAGTTACTACAAAAGATAACGGTATATACAATATCATCGGCAACTGGAGGGGTAAACCAGTAACCGCCTATGAAGCCATTAAACAACTGGGTGAAAAAGCTTCTTATGTTATTGCTGTGGGTACCTGCGCTTCTGATGGCGGTATTTCAGCGGCAAAGCCAAATCCTGCGGAATGCGTTGGAATTCAATCTATATTGAACAAAAAAGTAATAAAGCTGCCCGGCTGCCCATGTAATCCGGACTGGTTCATGGGAACTCTTGCATATATAATGCTTTGCGGTGAACCTGAATTGGATGATAAAGCCAGGCCTTTAATGTTTTATAGTACTTTGATCCATGATATTTGTCCTAGAAGGCCATATTTTGAAAAAGGTATATTTGCCTCAAAGCTTGGAGAAAAAACCTGTATGTTCAAACTGGGATGCAGAGGCCCTGTAACCAGGGTGGATTGTCCGATAACAAAATGGAATCATCGTGTAAACTGGCCTATTGGTGATGACAGCCCCTGTATTGGCTGCGCCCAATTTGGTTTTCCCGATAAAATGAAACCGTTTATTAGTTACAACACAACAAGAGAGGAAAGCAAATGACAAAAAGAATTATAATCAACCCTGTTACAAGAATCAGCGGGTTTATGGAAATCGATGCTATAATTGATAACGATACCATAGTAGATGCAAAAACCCAAGGGTTGCTTTTCAGAGGTTTTGAAAAAATGCTGATGGGTAGAAATCCTTTTGATGCCGTGTATTTTACGCAACGGATCTGCGGGATATGCTCAACCGCCCATTCCATGGCCTCTACCCTTGCCTTAGAGGATGCAATGGGAATAGCTGTATCGGAGCAAGGTAAATATTTAAGGGATATCATTCACGCATGTGAGTTTTTGCAAAATCACATCAGGCATTTTTATCAATATACCATACCTGATTTTGTAAAGCTGCCTGCCGGAAATCCTCTTTTTGTTACAAATCACAAAGACTTTCGCTTATCAAAGCCAAAAAACGATATTATAGTTCAGCATTATTTCGATTCACTTGAAGTCAGCCGCAGTGCCCATGAAATGCTGGCTATCTTAGGTGGAAAAGCACCCCATAACCATGGTATATTTATCGGCGGTATCACAACACAGGCAACCATGGAGAAAATATCAAAAATACGCTCTATCTTAAAAAAAATCAAGCAGTTTATTTATGAAAAAATGATACCAGATGCCTATACAATAGCCAATTACTATCAAGAATACTATAAAATAGGACAGGGCTACGGAAACCTGTTAAGCTTTGGCTGTTTTAACAAATATATAAAATTGGGGACCCTTTATGTGGATCCCCTGGTTTATT
>DGYV01000007.1:17248-20486 GCA_002398485.1 Peptococcaceae bacterium UBA4997
GTTTATTCAAACGGTACCATAAAAAAGTTGATAGCGGAAGAAATAACAGAAAACATCAATCATTCATGGTACCGAGCTCAATCAGATACATATACTCCCTTTGAAACACTCCCTAACCCTGATATAAAAAAAGAAGATGCATACTCATGGGTAAAGGCTCCCCGATATAAAGATCTGCCTTATGAGGTAGGTCCTTTGGCCAGAATGTGGTTATGCGGTGAATACCGAAACGGCATCTCCGCCATGGACAGAACTTTGGCAAGAGTACTGGAAGCAAAAAAAATAGTTGAAATAATGATTACCCTACTTAATAACCTTATTCCAGGGGTTTCAGTTCAACAAACATATTCCATACCCATCAGCGCAAACGGATCAGGCTTAATCGACACTACACGAGGAGCTTTGGGACATTGGATCAAAATCGATAACAGTGTAATCTCTTTTTACCAAATCATTACTCCTTCCGCCTGGAATCTTTCAACCAAGGCCAGTAATAATTTACCGGGTCCCGCCGAAAAAGCGCTTATTGGTACACATATAAACAACTGTAACAATCCTGTAGAATTGGGCAGGATTATCCGCTCATTTGATCCCTGCGTATCATGTGCTACTCATGTATATTCTCAAGGTAATCTTATTAAAACATTACAACTGATGCCATGAAAAGAATAGTAGTTTTTGGTATTGGTAACCTTATCATGCAAGATGATGGCATTGGCGTAAGAGTTGTTAAGGCAATTCAAAAAGACCTTACTGCACATGATATTATTACAATTATCGGCGAAACTGATTTTCAATATTGTTTTGAACAAATATTATCAGATGATTTTATTTTTATTATTGATGCTATGTATCAAAACAAAAACCCCGGAAACATTCAGGTAATACCACTGCATGAGGCTTTAAAAAATCATACTAAACTTCGCACACAGCATGAATTTAGCCTTTTGGATTCCATTGCATTACATTATCCTAATATACAAGGTTACATAATTGGAATCGAAGTATTGGAAATTGGCTTTAGTTCTGAACTAAGCAAATTTCTAAACAGCTGTTTTAATCAAACATGTATTAATATATTAAATTCTATTTTAAAATTAACCAAGAAAGCAGCTGATAAATATGTGTATTGCGATCCCTGCCAAAGTGATTCATATTGATAACGAATATGCACAGGTAGATATCATGGGTTTAACAAAAGAAATAAATATTCAATTGGTAAGTGATTTGCAGCCGGGGAACAATGTAATGGTACACGCCGGTTTTGCAATAAGTAAAATAAGCACCCAGTACTATGATTTTTTAAATGAGAGCCTTAATGAATTATTGAAAGATACCAAATGAGCATGGTAAAAAATATTATAGATAAGTGATATACCATATGGATCACAATAAATACTTAACTAACTTAACTAAATAGTAATAATTAAAAAGGGCTTAAACCATAAGGGTTATCACCCATAGGGACAATTACTGAACCGAGGGGTAACCGGTATGGGGCAACAAGAAAAGTAAACGGCCAGCCAAGATAATATGGCTGGTCGTCTGCTTTTGTTTGATGGAGTATTGTGAGCACTCCACGCTCCCGAGAGAGTAAATTTTCTGCCCAACCAAAATTCCTCTCCTGCGGTCATATGGCTTGATATCCGTTCGACCCAGAGCAGTCTCCACCAATTCAGCTAAATACCCGCAAAAACAGTTTGTTTTCGCGGGTATTTAGCCTCTTTTAGAACAATAGCGGCCACTCTGATTGCATGAATTACTTACTGTACAAAACGATTGATTTTACATTTTCTTCAAGATTTTTTACGCTGCGGTACTTAAAGTACTGCTTTCCGTTTTCTGTTTTTACTTCAAAAACAACCCTCTTAATACTGATATCGCAGTCAGCAAAAGAAGAAATATCGCCATTTAACAATGCGCTTTCCGCTTCTTCAAACTCTCCGGTTTTACCTGTCCAATGGGAATCGGAAATATCTACGCAGTAAAAATCGCCTGTCATACTGCCATCGCCGTTATCCCGGATATCCTTTACAATCACATACATGCCGTTGTTATAGCTCCAGCCTGTCGCCCGGATTTTATTTGTGCCCGGTATTGTTTCAGTTGAACCATTGTTGAAATTTGCAATATTCCGACCGAAGTGTTTTTGAGTAATGGCGTTATATTCTTCTTTGGTATTGCCGTCTTCGTAGCTGTAATGATCCATTTTCAAAATTGCATAGGTTGCCATCTGGTCGTCGGTAATGTCGCCTGATTTGCTGCCAAGAATCCTAAAGGCAGCGTCATTTCTGAACATTTGATAATACCATTTCATTTCAGGGCGGTCGGTCATTACGTGCGCGATAAATACTGGCTCACCGTTATCGCCCAGATAATATGTAAAGGTCTCCCTCTGCAATGAAACCAGAGAAGAATAATCGCCGTTCGATATTTCCTCCCTGATCTTTACCATATCTCCGTCACTTGCTATATTTCCGTTTGCCAAGTTGCAATAATCCAACGCGACTTCATAAACAGTTTTCCCGTCTTTGACGCTTACCTTAAGACCTGTAAGCACATAAATAGGTTTATCTCTAATACCCGATGGGACAGCGGTGTAGTTTTCTCCATCAAAATTCCACCCCTTACTCAAGGCTTCGTGAACGATGGTTTTTGCTTCAAAGTGTGTCTTAATAACGTTTTCAACATACGTCTTTGACATTGTGCCTTTGTCGGTGCCCCAATTGTCCAAATTGATTGCAAAAGCATAAAAAAGGTACGCACCGCTGCTTTGTGGCGCATTGCCTTCGGCAAAAAACGGTATATAATCAAAACGATATTTGATCGCAAAATCGAACATACTTGCAAGCTGCGCACTATCTACCGAGGCTTGGGCCAAAAGCGTCTGCTTATAATTCTCAACAAACCACTCCGGCGGTGTCAAACTATAATCAACGGCTGAGGCCAGTAAGTTTTTATCAAGCTTTATGCCACCCCATTTGCTGCCGTCAAAAACAAAGACCGTATTAGGAATATTGTAGACATCCATTGCAAGGTAACCCCATTCAGCCTTTATAACCACTTTGCCCTTGTAATCTATCGCACCGTATTTGCCGTCTTCTATCACGGGAATGATTGGCCACACCTCTTCGTAGGTTGCAATCTGAATGTCCTCAAAGGTTTGGTTTTGCGGATTTGTGAGGGTTTTCCCGTCTGCGCTGATAAGTCCCCAGTATTTGCCTGCCCGGCCTTTCAT
>DGYV01000007.1:20675-24200 GCA_002398485.1 Peptococcaceae bacterium UBA4997
TTGCCTGCCCGGCCTTTCATGATTCTTGTGGAAAGCCTTCCGTCAGGGTATTTTTCACAGAAAATTTCGTCGTAAGAAATGTTTGACACCTTTGCATGAGTCACCTTGTCTCGCAGATCGTATTTGCCGTTTATTTTTACCGCATAGACATAAGGCAAAGGGATAACATCCTCGCCGGAAATAATTTCTTTGCCGTCTTCAGTAAGCAATGTCACCGAATCACCTGTAGTCTTCTTAATATAATTCTCCGTATAGACTCCGCTCTCATCGGAGTATTCGAGCGTGATATTTTCTGACAGTTCATCTGACAGTTCATTTCTTATGTATGACACATAGTTGTATCCATCTTTTGTTTCTAAAAGTTGCATTTCCACCTTATAATAACCGTCAATGTTTACATTATCATACGTGGTGTGGATTGTTGCCGTAACCTTTATCCTGCCGTGGTCTTTTGCAACATTCTCTAAAGTAATGCCGTATGGCACCGCACCGGGCCAAAGAACGCCGCCGTTTATTCCGGCAAGCATAATCACTTTCTTTTCGGTATCCGTGCTGTTAAAACGCACCCTGCCCGAAAGCTGTTCTTCAAACTGTTCGGGAGCAAATTGATAATTGCCGAAAGACTTCTGCACAAAGGCCTTGAAATCTGTCATCGGGATTTCGGCATAATGTTCCGACGATGTCAGGGCATTCATCTTATCCTGCACTTCTTTTGTGGAGGCATATAAATTAAAGAGATTGCCGACAGGGATTTGACTGACATCGGAAAATCCTCCCGATAACTCGCCATAACAAAAGTAGGCGGTATTTTTTATCGCTTCAATGATTTGTTCATCAGAAATATCCTTTGGGTCCTGCACAGCATGGGGGAGTAATAAAACCGCCGCCACAACAACCGCCGTAATTGCCGCAGCGCTTATCCAAACGGCGGGCTTTTTATAGTTCAGCACATTTTTGATTCTGTCTTTCACTCCGGTTTCAACAAAAGCAAGCGGAGAGATCAGACCGCTTTGCTTTACCGAAAGTGACAGCAGCGAGTTGGAGTAATCACGGCGAATGTCACTGCCATAATGCTTTAGAACACTCTCATCGCAGGAAAGCTCCATATCACGCATGGCAAGATAATATGAAAACCATATTACAGGATTAAACCAATGGACACAAACCGCAATAAAAGCAAGCGGCTTGATAAGATAATCGCGCCGTCTGATATGCGTTTGCTCGTGCTTTAAGATATAGTCAATCTCCTGCTCGGAAAGACCGACAGGCACATAAATTTTCGGATGCACAAAACCCAACACAAAGGCTGTTTTTATCCGGTCAGTTTCATAAATATTTTCCCGCACGGGAATTACCATACGCACACGGTATTTCAAACGAAAGTAGGATACAAGGGAATACAAAAGCAGCACCGCGATACCTGCAAGCCATATGCAAGAGAGAGCAAACAAAATAATCTGCATTGGGTTTATGCTTGTAGCAGGGTTTGCAGGAGGAACAGTATTTTTAATCGCCCGATTTATGGAATTATCCACAAATGAAATACCGCTGTCGATGGACGGAGTTTGAGAATATATGATATTCTGCGGTACAGGCTCGGCTTTCACAGGGACAAGGGACAACGTCGTTTCAATCGTAAAAGGGCAAAGCAATTTGAAAAGAACGACTGCCCAAAGAGCATAAGAAAAAACCTTTGGTGCCTTTTTCAGTGGAATGCGAATTAAAATAACACCCAGCGCAACAAAAGATGCGATAAGGCTCATGTTGAGAATGGCAATAAACAAATTGATCATTTTGTAGCCTCCTCAATCATTTTTTTGAGCTTTTCAGATTCGCTTTTAGAGAGTTTTTTATCTCGCAAAAAAGCTGTTAGAAACACTGGCAGCGAGTTGTCAAAAGTCTTTTCAAACAAAACTTCGCTCTCGTATTTTTGTACATCTTCTTTTTTTACCAAAGCCATCACAATAGCATTTTCGTTTTTCAGAACACTGCGCTCACTGAGTCTTTTGATCATAGAATACGTGGTGGATTTCTTCCACTCGAAACGGTCGAGACAAAGCCGTACAAGCTCGGTAGAGTTCACCGGTTCATGCTCCCATAAAACGTTCATAAAACGGTATTCGGCATCAAATAATTTCAAATTTTCCATATTCAATCCTTCTCTCTAAGGTCGGATATATCCGACCTTAGAGTCAGTCTAACGCATCTGACCCCGATTTGTCAACGGAAAGTTCTGTTTTGTTGGATAAAATACGAAATAGAGATTATAACTCAACATTGAGGCGAAGGCCCGTACAGAACATTCTGTCCCTGTTCTTTTTCTGCCATTAATCTAATCGTACCCTCGCCAGCATTTCCTCACCACTAATTTTCCCCCGCTTGTACTCCTGCCGTGCCTTAGAAGCCACATCCGCCCAAGCTTTAAACTCATCTTCAGTTAGCTTATTGGTCTGGCGGTCGCTGTCCCAGGCATCCATGCGGTAGTAGCGAGAATACATTCGGTTGTAGATTCGCTGAAATTCCTGTAAAAAGCTATCCTGTTCTACAGATTGGTTAAATTTCTGTTTTGCCCCGATCTGCTTGCAGGTGCGTTTGACTTCGTAAATTCTGTCACAGTAATCCCGTTTGCGTTTATCTGCCAGAACAAAGTACCGGTCACACAGTCCACACCGTTTGATACGGATACCCCTTTTGATCATCTCCATAAATTCCAGATAGAACATTTCCTCCAAACTCTGAATGGCAAAATATTGCCACATGCTCACCGAGTGCTCGCTGTCCCGATGAATGTTCTGCAATACCTTTCGCGTGTCTACTTCATCAGGGTCGTTAAAGGAAATCAGTTTACTTGTGTCAAACCGCCCGTTGGCAACCGGCGCAATCCCATACATGGAACGCAAAGTATGCTGTGTGAAACCTGGATAGAGATTGCAAAACATTACATAGCGCTCTGGCAAGGTGTATTCAGGCAATATCTCGTTGCTTAAGCAAAACTCAAGTGCCTCAGCATAGGCAGCCTGCAGATTAATGTAGCATTGAAATAAAAAATTTGCATAGCTGGCCTTATCGTATTCTGACCTGTCAGCGTTATAGAAATTGCGCAGCAAATCACCGTTTAAAAAGAAATGGATATAGCTGTGTTTTTCTTTCAGTAGATCCACAGTGTTCCAGTATACCTTTTTCATATCGTCAAAATTGGCATTGGTGACTTCTACGGTCTCCAGTGCCTTTATTTTTTCCTGGAGTTCCGAAAAATCAAACTCACAAAAATCCACAATGCCGGTTCCTATATCGCCTATCTGCTCAAAGGTGATGTGCTGACTGTCGTGGAGGAAAAATACATTCAACTTGTTGGTACTGTCGGTAAAGACCTTGGCAAAAGGATAGGTAATTTCCATACGCCCTCCTTGTAAAGAATTGATTTTTATTAAATAAAATTCTTTTACTTCACGATATAAGAATACCACAATCTTTTCTACAATGAAAGTACCAAAAAAGAAAAGAGGTGGTTATACAATGCCAAAG
>DGYV01000072.1:0-230 GCA_002398485.1 Peptococcaceae bacterium UBA4997
TCGCCATCAAAACCATATTTAGCACGAGTATAACCTATTTCCTTAACGGTTTTTCTTACCACAGAGGGAATATCCACATAGCAATCAGTGGAAATTTCACCCGCAACCATTACCATACCTGTAGTAACAAAGGTTTCACAGGCAACTCTGGCCATAGGATCTTTAGCAAGGATATCATCCAGGATAGCGTCGGATATTTGATCAGCCATTTTATCGGGATGACCCTCGGT
>DGYV01000072.1:397-979 GCA_002398485.1 Peptococcaceae bacterium UBA4997
TGACCCTCGGTAACTGATTCAGAAGTAAACAGATTACGCAATTTCCTCATTCCCTTTCTATATATAAAATAAATTTACTAACTAATTTAATTATATCCGCATTTAATTTAACACCATGCCGGCAGTGTTATTATCCTATCCCAAATGGCATCGGCTACTTCGGCCTTGCTAAGCTTGGGAAGTTCAAGCATACTGCCGTCTTTATTTATCATAGTTACAATATTGGTGGCGCAATCAAAACCGGCTCCTTCGGCACTTACATCATTTGCAACTATCATATCCAAATTCTTGGCCTTGATTTTGACCAAAGCGTGCTCCAATAAATTATTGGTTTCCGCGGCAAAACCAACTAAAATTTGCTTTTGCTTCAATTCACCCAATTCCAACAAAATATCAGGATTTTTTACTAATTCCAACACAAGTCGTTTATCTGTTTTTTTGATCTTTTCTTTAGCCGTACAAGCTACGGCATAATCTGCCACAGCCGCCGCTTTAATAACAACATCCACATTATTATATTGCTCAAACACTTTGGTACGCATTTCCAAAGCGGTTTCCACAGGTATGAAATTAACTCCCCGC
>DGYV01000072.1:1167-8936 GCA_002398485.1 Peptococcaceae bacterium UBA4997
GGTATGAAATTAACTCCCCGCGGTGGTGCCAAATTTACCGCTCCGCTTACAAGTATTACCTCGGCCCCTCTTTTTTTAGCGGCCTCGGCAATAGCATAGCCCATTTTTCCGCTACTGCGGTTAGTTATATAACGTACAGGGTCGATCGGCTCCTTGGTAGGGCCTGCCGTTATTAAAACCTTTTTAGCCAAAAGATCCTGTTTGGGTAAAAGTATTTCAGTTATAGCTTTCTGAATAACCGAAATCTCAGGCAACCTACCTTTGCCTTCTGTACCGCAGGCCAAACGCCCTACAGCCGGTTCTATAATAGCAAAACCCCTGTTCCGCAAAATTTCTATATTAGCTTGAGTAGCAGGGTTTTCATACATATTAACATTCATGGCGGGAACAAAAACCACAGGACAAACAGCCGCCAATAACGATGATGACAACAAATCATCGGCAATGCCGTTTGCGGCCTTGGCAATAAAGTTGGCTGTAGCAGGTACTATTACCATCAAATCCGCATTTTCCACCAAAGCAATATGCACAACCTGCCAATAAGGGCCTGTAGCAAAAATATCAAGCGCAACGGGCCTATTGGTAAGGCTTTGTAAAGTAAGAGGCGTTATGAATTCACAGGCATTTTTTGTCATTGCCGTATGCACATCTGCTCCGTTTTTGGTAAGCCAGCTGGCTAAATCAGCCGCTTTATAAGCTGCTATACCACCTGTAATGCCCAAAACTACTTTTTTGCCTTTAAACATAGCATTCTCCCCACTTATTTAATACCGTCTTTTGTCCTTGTCCAAGTAACCTCACCATCATAAATTTCCTGCAAGGCTTTGGATACGGGGTTTACCTCGCCCGAACGGGAAAGCTCGGGGTTTTCCGTAGTAATTTGTCTTGCTCTTTTAGCACCCGCAATGATTAAGGTATATTTGGAATCCACCTTGGTTAAAAGCTGGTCTAAAGATGGCTTATTCATATTTAACCTCCTTTTGCCTAAAACATAGCTGCAATATCATCATAAAGGTAGGAAACCCTTGATTTTTCCGCCTGAATTATGGTTTCTACCTGTTTTACGGCTTCCTGAACATTGTGGTTAAAAACCACATAATCGTAATAACCTATTTCCTTAAGCTCAGCCTCAAAACAGCTAAGACGTTTTTCAATTACTTCCTCGCTGTCGGTAGCGCGTCCGCGCAGGCGGCGAGCCAATTCCCCCTTATTGGGTGGCATAATAAAAATAAGAATGGCCTCAGGCACATGAGTTTTAACATGTTTGGCACCCACAGTATCTATTTCCAAAAGCACATCCCTGCCAAGAGAGATTTTTTCATCAACTACTTGTTTTCTGGTACCGTAATAATTATTATACACCTTGGCCCACTCTAGAAATTCAGCATTTTCAATGCTCTCTTGAAAAACCCGTTCGGTTATAAAATTATAATGCACACCTTCAACTTCACCTTTTCTTTTAGAGCGTGTAGTTGAAGATAGGGAAGCTGAAATTTCCGGGTGTTTTGCTAGTAAGCCGGCACAAACCGTACCCTTTCCCACTCCTGAAGGCCCGGAAATTACCAAAAGCAATCCTTTTTTTGCCATATCGATACTCCTGTTCAATCTATTGGGTCTTCCATGTGCTTGCTTTCTTCCTTACTTACAATAAAACGGTTGGCAACCGTTTCCGGCTGCACCGCGGAAAGCACAACATGCCCGCTATCCGTAATAATAACAGCACGGGTGCGGCGTCCATAGGTAGCATCTATGAGCATAGCTTTATCCCTGGCATCTTGAATTATCCTTTTAATAGGAGCAGATTCCGGGCTTACAATAGCTATTACCCTGTTAGCGGATACGATATTGCCAAAACCGATATTGATTAATTTTATTTGCACATATATCCCTCTTTCCCATGTTATTTGTTAAAAGTCAAGTTGATGACAAAAGATACTTTATCTTCCGCCATCAACTTAAGCTTCATACAAATATATCAAGCCTTGATTAGGCTAATCTTTCCAATAATTGAGTTTTTTGGCGGTTCCCCAAACCTTGAATACGGCGGGCTTCATCTATGCCTATTTCATCCATGATTTTAGCGGCAGTAATTTTACCTACCTGGGGCAAGGACTCCAAAAGGTATTTAACGCGCATTTTACCGATAACTTCATCAGCTTCAGCTTTAGACAATACTTGAGCCAAAGTAACTTTACCTGCTTTTAATTCAGCTCTTAATTCAGTTCTTTTGCTTCTCATCTGCTGCGCTTTTTGTAAGGCCTTTGCTCTATCTTCCTGTGATAATTTCGGAATTACCATTTTATACTACACTCCTTTGTTTTTTATGATATTTTAAATATGCTATTCGATATTTTGCACCTGCTCGCGAATTTTTTCCAATTCGCCTTTAATTTGGATAACCAAACGACTTATCTCCAAATCGTTAGCTTTTGAACCTATTGTATTGATTTCCCTGTTCATTTCCTGAACCAGAAAATCAAGCTTACGTCCTGCCACTTCATTACTTTTCAATACTTGCTCCAATTGTTCCAAGTGGCTTTGCAAACGGATTATTTCCTCCGCTATGGAAGCACGGTCCGCAAAAACAGCCACTTCATTGGCCATACGGTTTTCATCTAAATGGTAAGCCTCGCCTAAAAGTTCTTTAATGCGTTCCTCCAAACGCGCCTGCCACTCCAAAACCACAAAGGGCGCTCTTTTTTCAATATCCGCTACCCAAGCCAGGATAGCTTCTTTGCGAACAAGCAGATCATCTGCCAGTTTAGCACCTTCAATACTGCGCATGGAAATCAACTGTTCCAGAGCTTCTGCCAATGCTTTGGCAAGCAAAGGCCAAATCTCTTCCAGATCGTCCTCGGGCTTTTCCATCGCAAAAAGCCCAGGCAAAGCCGCAATAGTAGCAATATCAAGCTTTTTGGGCAAACCGCAAAGCTCAGCAATCTCCAACAAAGAGTTATGATAAGCCAGCGCCAAATCCTTATCCACTTTCAGGGTCTTTACCCTTTCATCACCGTCCTCAAGGGATATGAAAACATCTGCTCTACCTCTGCTTATATTATCATTTACCAGATGTTTTACTTTATCCTCCAAGGAACTTATATTCCTTGGCATTCTGGATACTACCTCAAGGTAACGGTTATTGATGGAGCGGATTTCAACAGTAATTTTATAATTACCGGCCCAGGCTTCACCACGACCAAAACCGGTCATACTCTTTATCAAAACACAAGCCTCCCTAAAAAATAATAGCAGGAATTGCAAAATATAGAAATATCATTAGACAGTATTCTATGTACTTCAGGTAATTCCTGCAAAAAATTAATATATTTTACCTGTAACAATGTACTATTACTACATTTTTCGTTAATACTTGTATTAGGTACTTAAATAATATTATAATATATTAAATAGGTAAAATCTTGCTTAAAGGAGTTGTAAATATGCCTTTTGATAGCCTTACCCTAGCGGCTGCAGAATATGAGCTCAAAACTAAAATTTTAGGCAGCCGTGTTATTAAAATACATCAGCCCGATAAATTCAGCATTATCCTGCGCTTGCACAATAATGGGCAAAACTACCGCCTGCTTTTATCCGCCCATCCTGTTTTGGGCAGGATACATCTTACTGAAAATGCGGCCGATAACCCAACCACTCCGCCCCTTTTTTGTATGGTATTACGTAAACATTTAGAAGGTGCCAAAATCACTGCTATTGCTCAGCAAAATTGGGATAGAGTGATACACATAGATTTCAATGCCACCGATGAAACAGGGGAACCCGTTAAACGCAGGCTTATTTTGGAAATAATGGGTAAACACAGCAACCTGGTTTTGACAGATTCCGAAACCGGCCTTATTTTTGACGGTATCAGGCGTTACAGCTACAACCTTTCCCGCCACCGTGAAATTTTACCGGGCAGAACTTATATAGCACCGCCCGCTCCCCATGATAAAGTAGCTTTTGAACATATAACAGCCGAAAATTTGCAAATCATCTTGTTGGAAAAAGCCTCGGATAATTTGAGTATATCCATACAAAGGCTTATAAGTAAAGCAATAGCAGGTTTATCGCCCTTTTTAGTTAAAGAAATAATTTACCGCAGTGGCCTTACAACGGAAACAGCTGTGGAATTTATGGGCGAATATGAATATACAGCGCTGTGGCGATCCTTTGCCCAAATCAAGCAGATCCGTAATATAGGCTCTTTTGAACCTGTGCTTTTAAAGGCAAACAATACTTATTATGATTATGCTGCCATTAAACTTATCCAAGTTCCTGAAGCGGAACAAGAACCGTGCCCTACCATTTCCACTGCTTTGGATGCCTACTACAGCATCACCCAAACCAACAATCTATTCAAAGCTAAACAAAACAATCTATTAAAACTCATAAACAATGAACATCAGCGACTTGCCAAAAAAATAGCCTTACAGGAAAGTGACCTTGCCGAAACGGTAGCAGCCAAAAAATACAAAGAAGCAGGTGAACTTTTAACAACCTATATGTATCTTTTGGAAAAAGGCATGCAAAATATCACTTTGAACAGCTTTTACAAGGAAGAAGAAGAAATAAAGATAAAGCTTTTGCCTGAACTTTCCCCTATGGATAATATAAAACGCTATTTCGCTAAATACAATAAGGCAAAAAAATCCCAAACCTCCATTACGGAACAACTAAACAAAAACAAAGAAGAATTGGAATATGTGAAAAGTGTGCTTTTGAATTTGGAAAATGCGCAAACGCTTGACGATATAGAGCAATTAAAGCAGGAATTGACCGAAGCAGGCTACTTGAAGCCAAAACCCCTAAAAAAGGGTCAAAAAACTGCTAAAATCAAAGATACGGCCCTATTGGAGCCCCTTAAATACCAAAGCACTGACGGACACACCATCCTGGCAGGCAAAAATAATAAACAGAACGATTTTCTAACCCTGAAAAAGGCTCAAAAACAGGATATTTGGCTGCATACCCAAAAGATACCGGGCAGCCATGTTATCATTTGCCATGAGTTTGAGCGACCCATTACCACTCAAACCCTAATAGAGGCCGCAAGTATAGCCGCCTGGCATTCCAAAGCTCGTTTTTCCGCACAAGTACCTGTGGATTATACAACAGTAAGCCAAGTAAAAAAACCGAACGGCGCCAAGCCGGGCATGGTCATCTATTTTCAACAAAAAACTCTTTATGTGCAACCTAAACTACCCGAAATATAAAATAAAAAGCCCGTTATTGTAGCGTTCATAAGAAAGCATTGCTATCATTCAAAATATAGTTACGAATTTTTTAGGTCATTCGCTATGCTAAGTATAACATTTGACTAACAAAAAGACCCTGTATGGGGTCTTTTTAGCTTTTTAATAAAAACTTTTTAAGCAATGCTTTTTAATTAAGTTCTTTTTAATTAAGTTCTTCCATTTCAGCAACAATCAAACGAGCTGCCTCTGCAGGGTTCTCATGCTTGGTAATAGGACGGCCTATAACCAAGTATGTAGCACCCGCGGCTACAGCTTCCTTAGGAGTCATAATACGGGATTGGTCATTCACGGCAGCCCAAGCAGGACGGATACCTGGTGTAACTATCACAAAATCTTCACCGCAGGCTTGGCGTATATCTTTAATTTCTTTAGGAGAAGCAACAACCCCGTCAAGCCCCGATTTTTGCGCCATTTTAGCCCAGGTAACAACTTGCTGGGCAATGGGACGCCTTACGCCTATTTCTTCTTCAAATTCCTGCTGGCTTAGGCTGGTAAGCACTGTTACCGCAATAGCTAGGGGTTTGGGCACACCCTCCTCTAAAGCAGTTGCTTTGGCAGCCGCGGCGCAGGTTTCCATCATTTTGAAACCGCCGCCCGCATGCAGGCTAAACATAAAGGCTTTTCTTTTTGTGATAACTTTAGTAGTTTGAGCTACCGTATTGGGAATATCATGGAATTTCAAATCCACAAAAACTTTACCGCCGCGCTCTTGAATATCGCGCACTATATCCGGGCCTTCACTGTTGTAAAGCTGCATACCGATTTTAAAAGCTCCCACGCTGTCTTTCAGCTTTTCCACCAGATTCATGGCTTCCGCACGGGTAGGCACGTCCAGTGCCACAATGATTTTTTCCTTCATATCCATCCAATCATCCTCCTCTATATTTAGCTTTACGCTTTATCTTTTAGTATAATTTTTGATTTTTGGCAAAACAAAACCCCACAATGCCGTATAGCTGTTGTTTTGAACCTGCCTCGGCAGGTGGGTATTCTCCCCGTTTGTTTCCCAGTCCACTTATAGAGGCTTTGGGTCCCGCACGGGATCTGAATTCCCTTAAAAAATGTGTTGGATCAAAACTTACAGCTTATTTACGCACACCGCAGGGCATTTTTATATTACTTTTCTTAAGTCTATTGTACCACTTAGTATACTTATTAACAATGGAAATATGCCTAAACATTCTATTTTAGCTTTGCCTGTTTTTGGTATACAGGCTTATCCCAATTGCTCTAAGTATTACTAATAATGACCTGCGCTGTATTTATTTAGTTTTATTCGGCTTTTGGTGACTCTTTTTTTGCCGCATTGACCCTAATGTGAAGATCCCTTAATTGTTTATCATCAACAGGGCTTGGCGCCTGAGTCATCATACAGGTAGCGCTTTGAGTTTTCGGGAAAGCAATAACATCACGAATACTGTCGCGTTTGGCCATCAGCATGATCATTCTGTCCAAACCGAAAGCAATACCGCCATGGGGCGGGACTCCGTAATCGAAAGCTGTTAACAGGAAACCAAATCTTTCCTCAGCCTCCTCCCTGGTAAAACCCAGTAAATCAAAAATTTTGGTTTGTACATCCCTGCGGTGGATACGAATACTGCCACCGCCCAATTCAATACCGTTAAGCACCATATCATAGGCCTTGGTTCTTACCTTGCTTGGGTCTGTAACCATTAATTCAACATCCTCATCCATCGGGGACGTGAAGGGATGGTGCTTGGCTGTCCAGCGTTTTTCCTCCTCGGAATATTCCAAAAGCGGAAATTCGGTAACCCAGGAGAAGTTGAATTCATTTTCATCGATCAAGCCTTCACGCTTGGCTATTTCCTGCCTTAGGTGGCCTAAGCTGTCTGCTACTATTTCGGCTTTATCGGCAACGAACAACAACAGATCGCCGGGCTTGCCATTCATTCTTTCACACAGAGCATTCAGCTTTTCCTCAGTAAAGAATTTTGTAATAGAGGATTTGCAGCCTTCCTCAGTTATCTGCATCCAAGCTAAGCCTTTAGCTCCATAAACTGACACGTATTTGGTGAGTTCGTCTATTTCTTTTCTGGAATAGCGAGCACAGCCGGTAGCATTTATGCCTTTTACCCTGCCGCCTTTTTGGGCAATATTGGCAAAAACCTGAAAATCACTGTCTATCACAATATCCGCAACATCTATAAGCGGTATTTCAAAACGCAAATCAGGCTTGTCTGAACCGTATTTCTCCATAGCTACTTCATAAGTCAAACGCGGTAAAGGAAGAGGGACATCCACACCCAAGGTTTCTTTGAACACATAGGCAACCAGCTCTTCCATAATATCTTGCAAAGTATCTTCTTCCACAAAAGACATCTCTATATCCAACTGGGTGAATTCAGGCTGGCGGTCGGCCCGCAAGTCCTCATCACGGAAACAGCGTACTATTTGGAAATACTTGTCCATGCCCGAAACCATCAGAATTTGCTTGAATAGCTGGGGCGACTGCGGAAGAACGTAAAACTCTCCGGGATGCACACGGCTGGGAAC
>DGYV01000072.1:9133-9312 GCA_002398485.1 Peptococcaceae bacterium UBA4997
GGGATGCACACGGCTGGGAACCAAATACTCTCTGGCACCCTCAGGAGTGCTTTTGGCAAGCATAGGAGTTTCGATTTCCAGAAAATCCTTGCTGTCAAGAAATTTACGCATTGCCATGGTTACTTTATGACGCAAGACCAAATTCTGCTGCATCACAGGACGCCTTAAATCCAAATAAC
>DGYV01000072.1:9492-10055 GCA_002398485.1 Peptococcaceae bacterium UBA4997
CTTAAATCCAAATAACGGTATTTCAAGCGTACCATTTCATCAACTTCAGCATCATCATCCATATAGAAGGGTGGTGTTTTGGAAGCGGATAATATCCTTAATTCGGTAGCTCTGATTTCAATTTCCCCCGTATCCAAATTTGGGTTTATGGTACCTTCAGGCCTGTTTTCAACTACACCCGTAACTGCAAGCACATATTCATTTCTTACTTTTTCGGCTTTGGCAAAGTTTTGCGCTCCCGATTCGGGATCAAAAACTATTTGTACCAACCCGTAACGATCACGCAAATCAATAAAAATCAAACCACCGTGATCGCGCCTTTTTTGTACCCAGCCCATCACAACCACTTCATTGCCGCAATCCGTACTTCTTAAAGCACCGCATACATGGGTTCTTTTCAAGCCGGCTAATGCTTCACTCATTATTATCCCTCCGTTTTCTATTTCAATAAATCTGCCAAATATGCTTTTATATCTTGAATGGGAACAGCTTTTTGCGTACTATCGGCCATATCACGGCAAATTATTTCACCGGCCGCAAGCTCATTTTCCCCTAAAATAAGC
>DGYV01000072.1:10259-10987 GCA_002398485.1 Peptococcaceae bacterium UBA4997
AGCGTATATTTAACGTTGAATTTATCTCCGTACTTCATTTGTGCCTTTAAGCTGCGGCTCAAAGTATCTTTTTCCGCTTTTATACCCAAACGCCTTAATTCCATCATTATTTTAAAGGCCTCTATATCCGCTTGTTTACCCAAAGCCGCCAGGTATACATCCATACTGTTTTCTGCGGGCAGTTTTATATCTTGGCTGGCAAGGGAAGTGAATATGCGTTCCATACCTAAGGCAAAACCCACACCGGGTGTGGAAGCACCGCCTATTTGCTCGATCAAGCCATCATAACGGCCGCCGCCACAAATGGCACTTTGTGCCCCAATGCCCTGTAAAATAATTTCAAAGGCCGTATTGGTATAATAGTCCAAACCCCTTACCAAACGGTTATCTATCATATATGGTATGCCTGCCGCTTCCAAATACTTTTTGGTTAGCTCAAAGTGCTCTTTGCAGTCATCACACAAGCAATCCAAAGTAGTGGGAGCGCCCTCGGTAAGCTCACCGCAAATCGGGCTTTTGCAATCCAGTATTCTTAAAGGATTTTTTTCATAACGACCTTGGCAAGTTGGGCAAAGCTTTTCCAACTTGGAAGCCAAAAATTTCTGAAGTTGTTTTTTGTGCAAGGGGCGGCAGTTGGGGCAGCCTACACTGTTCAAATGCACTTCTAAATTTTTCAAACCGATACGGCGGTAAAATTCCCAAGCAATACCAATAACTTCTGCATCAGC
>DGYV01000072.1:11249-13646 GCA_002398485.1 Peptococcaceae bacterium UBA4997
GGCCCCATATAATAAAGTTTGGTAGGCTGGGTGCCCGCATAAAGCTTGTTTTCCACATAAGCACGTACAGCTGCCGCAGTACCTTCAGGACGCAGGGTAACACTTCTGCCGCCCATATCCTCAAAGGTATACATCTCTTTTTGTACAATATCCGTAGTATCACCAACACCGCGATGAAACAGCTCCGTATCCTCAAAAATAGGTGTACGGATTTCCTCGTAGCCAAATTCCTTACAAAGCTCACGCAATATTTCTTCCACATAATGCCACTCACGAGTTTGTTCAGGTAAAAAATCGTTAGTACCCCTGGGACGATTTGTAAGCATGGTTTTACCTCCTTCTTGTTTCATAAAAAACCGCATAAAAAATAGCACCCCCCTAACAAGGGACGAGATCTCTCCCGTGGTGCCACCCTATTGGATTTTCATCCACTTTATTAAATAACGGTATTTCTACCGAGCATTCTTTGCAAATGCCTGCTCCAAGGTGTTATTTCAGGTTTTCACCGCCGATGCTCTCAGTCTTGGGCATCCACTCCCTGTAGGTTCAATTACCCTGAAAGTCCTCTTCATTGCTTTAGGATATTTAAGTTTTTTCTAATATGTTATTATACAAAATTTATATTGCAATGTCAACACAATGTAAGACAATATCAGTAAAAAAAACAGGCGGCTGAACCGCCCGTAAATCAAACCCTTAAAAAAGGGTTATTTGCTCTTTCTATACCTATAGTGGTAGCAGAACCATGCCCGGGCAATACTATTGTATCATCAGGTAACACCATCAATTGGTTTTGTATGGAATCCATCAGTACTTCATAACTGCCGCCGCCCAGATCCGTACGACCTATAGAGCCTTCAAACAAGGTATCACCGGCAAATAAAAGTTTATCCACTAAAAAAGATACACCACCCTTGGTATGTCCCGGTGTATGCAAAACCTTTATGAATACCTCCCCAAAGGGCAAAATATCCTCATTATGCAAATATTTATCGGGTCGGCCGCCATAGCTTTTACCGTATGGAGAAGGCTGACTTAACATGATCTCATCTTCCTGATGGATATAAAGAGGAGCCAGCACGGTATCTTTAACAATAGCGTTAGCGCCTATATGATCCCAATGCCCGTGCGTATTGAGTATATAATTTACTTTGGCTTCCATTTCCTGAAGAACAGAAATTATTTTTTCAGCCTCTGCACCCGGGTCTACAACTATAGCTTCTTTAGTGTTTTCATTCATCAGTATATAGCAGTTGGTACCTAACATACCAACCGGCAATACCTCCAAAATATATTTTTCCTCCTGCAAAAATACCTTCATATAAATCCTCCTTACAACAGCTAAATCCTCCTTACAGCAGCTTTTCTAGAACAGCTTTTTACTGTCAAGCATTATGGTTACAGGGCCATCGTTTTTTATATCTACAAGCATATCCGTTTGAAAAACCCCCTTAGCAAGCTTAAGCCCCAAGGCTTTTAAATTTGCCCCTGTTGCTTCATAAAGATTTTTGGCCATAATAGGTTCAGCGGCATCCGTAAAACAGGGTCGCCTGCCTTTACGGCAATCGGCATATAAAGTGAACTGGGAAACCAACAAAATTTCCCCTCCTATATCCTTTACCGATAAATTAAGCTTACCACACTCATCGGGAAAAATCCGCAAATTGGCTATTTTTTCCGCCATATATTTGGCATCTGCCGCTGTATCTTCTTTGCCTACAGCCAAAAGCACCACCAAACCCCTGCCTATGGCTGCTTTGATTTCACCTTCTATGCTTACTTTTCCCGCGCTTACCCGCTGAACTATACTGCGCATTTTACCTCCCTGATTTTGCTTTACTGGTTTTGTTTTTCACTGAACATACGTTTTACTTCCATAACACCTTTAACTCTGCGAACTTTATTGATTATATATTCCAACTGCGCCAAATTTTTGATTTCCATGGTTACATCCACTACAGTTATTTTATCCTTACCTACCCTAATATTAGCGGCGTTTATAACGGTTTTGGTATCGGAAATGGCTGCTATTATCTCCATAGCCAGCCTTTCCCTATCCGCAGCAATGATTTGGATACCTGCCTGGAAGAGACCCGTTATTTGTTTATCCCAATCCACCTCTACCAAGCGTTGGGGCTCCTGTTCACGGTAATAGATTATATTGGGGCAATCATCACGGTGTACGGATACGCCGCGCCCCCGTGTTATATAACCTATAATGGCATCACCGGGCAATGGTTTGCAGCATTGAGCTATACGCACCATCACATCCGCTTCGCCTTTTACCCATACCCCGTTATCCTGCCCCGCGGCACCGCTGAAGGGCTTAACGGTAAGCTCCGTTTTTTCTTTGGGCGTATCATCCGGTATAAGGCCTTTGCTTAAAACCACATCATC
>DGYV01000039.1:0-15420 GCA_002398485.1 Peptococcaceae bacterium UBA4997
AAAATAAGTTCGTCATGTACCTGTAAAAGCATTTTAGTTTTATAGCTGCCCTCTGCCAGCTTGGCGGCTACCCTAAGCATGGCTAGCTTGATTATATCCGCTGCAGTGCCCTGAATGGGCGTATTCAACGCCATTCTTTCACCAAAACTACGTAGGTTAAAGTTAGAGCTTCTAAGCTGCGGCAGGGGACGTTTCCTGCCTAAAAGTGTGCTGACATAGCCTTTTTCCTTGCCTTCTTTCACTATATCCGTCATATAGTTGGTTACCCCGGGATAATGGGCAAGGTAGCTTTCGATATAGGTTTTGGCTTCCACCCTGGTAATACCTAAATCCCTGCTTAAACCATAATCGCTGATGCCGTAAATAATGCCGAAGTTCACCGCCTTGGCACGACGACGCTGTTCACTGTTGACCTGTTCGGGCGCGACCTCAAAAACCTGTGAAGCCGTAATGGTGTGAATATCATCACCGTTTTTAAAGGCTTCCTGCAATGCTTTGTCATCGGAAATATGTGCTAATACCCTGAGTTCGATTTGCGAGTAGTCTGCCGCCAACAGCAAACAACCCTCCGCTGCCCTGAAAGCACCACGCAAACGACGGCCCAGCTCATCCCTAATAGGTATGTTCTGCAAATTTGGCTCCACCGAGGAAAGCCTGCCCGTGGCAGCAACAGTTTGCTCATAAGTAGTGTGTATCCTACCGTCCTCAGCAATAAGGCTTTGCAGGCCCATAGCATAAGTGGAGCGCAGTTTGGCATAGGAACGGTATTCCAAAACCTTGCCCGCTATTGGGTAATCCACCGCCAACTGCTCCATCACTTCCACATCCGTAGAATAACCCGTTTTGGTTTTTTTCTGTGCGGGCAGGCCCAATTCGTTGAACAAAAGCTCACCTAACTGTTTTGGGGAATTTATATTGAAGCTCCTACCCGCCAAATCATAGATTTCTGTAGTGAGTTCCGCTTCCTTAAGGCTCAATTCACGGTTCAAGCTTTCCAAATGTGCTTTATCCACGCTTATACCCGCAAGCTCCATTTCTGCAAGCACTTCGGCCAGTGGCAATTCCACTTCTCTGTACAAATCAAGCATACCCGCTTTTTCTAATTCCTCAGTAAATATTTTTAAAAGCTTTGGCAAATTAAAAGCTAAAATACCTGCTTTTTCATATTCTTGCAAACTATCAAAACCATTATAAACTGTAGGTAAATATTTTTGACAAAGCGCAAGCGGCATATACCCGTTTTCCGCAGGTTCCAGCAAGTAAGCGGCTAATACCACATCATCCGCTATGCCCGCAACCTTTATGCCCTGTTGGGCCATAAAAACCGTAAACGCTTTACCATTTGCGGTGGTTTTTTGTATTTGCTCATTTTCCAGTATTTCCTGCAATATGCCAAACTTCGCAGGCAGGGGCAAGCCATAAAGAGTACCATCCACAAAAGCCAAGCCCAGTGATGTTGGATTTTTCTTTTTATCGGTTTCCAAATAAACCGAACACTCCATTTGCCCAAGCCAACCTTCGGCTTCCTCTGCTGTAATAAGATGCACTTCTTGTGCAATAACAGGCGGAGAAACAGGCGAAATTTCCTGCGCTAAAGCCTCTAAAGGCAATTGTTTAAGCAGGCTATTAAAGCCTGCCTTTTCGTAAAAGCTTTTTAGAATTGGCAAATTAGGCTTTTGCGTATCATATTTTGCCAAGTTACCTTCAATAGGTACCGCACAATCTATAGTAGCAAGCTTTTTGGAAAGCAAAGCAAGCTCTTTGTTTTCTGTAACTTTAGCCTTTAAGGCTTTAGCCTTTATTTCCTCCGCATGCTCCAATATAGCTTCCAAACTATCGTATTGGGCAAGCAATTTTAAAGCTGTTTTTTCACCCACCCCCGGAATACCGGGAATATTGTCTGAAGCGTCGCCCATTAAGCCTTTAAGGTCGATAAATTGTTTGGGGGTAAGGCTGTAGCGTTCGTATAATTTAGCGGTATCCCAAATTTCCGTATTGGTTATGCCTTGCTTGGTAAGCATTGCTTTTATATTATCATCCAAAAGCTGCAAAACATCACGGTCGCCGGTAAGGATAATAACTTCATCCCCTGCCTTACCCGCTTTTTTGGCCAAAGTACCTATTATATCATCCGCCTCAAAACCTTCTATTTCCTCCCAAACCACAGACTGTGCGGAAAGCATTCGCTTAGCCAACTCGAATTGGGGTTTCAGTTCCACAGGGGTTGGCTTGCGCTGGCCTTTATATTCGGCATAAAAATCGTTACGGAAAGTTATACGGCTTTTATCGAAGCAAACCACCAAGCGTTCAGGAGCTATTTCATTAAGCACCCTGTTCAACATATTGGCAAGGCCATATACTGCATTGGTATACTCGCCCTGTTTGTTGGTTAGCAGCGGTAAAGCGTAAAA
Source organism: Peptococcaceae bacterium UBA4997 (assembly GCA_002398485.1). Lineage (GTDB taxonomy): Bacteria > Bacillota > Dehalobacteriia > UBA4068 > UBA4997 > UBA4997. The sequence continues at coordinate 2,412 of DGYV01000039.1, forward strand.
CGCCCTGTGTAAAAGACTGCTGCCGTCTATGATCAAAAACTTAGATTTAGCCATGATTACCTCCGCCAGTTTTTATTTTTATTATAACGTATTTCAGGATGTTTTAACAGTTAAAAGCAGAAAAAGAAAACAGACCATTTACAACAGGATAAGTGCTAAAAAAACTAAAACCCGAAACACCCTTATATACACTCCTTTTTTAATGAACAAAGGGGTAAATATTTAATGCTATTCAGAATTTAAGTAGTAAAAAATATTAGCTTTTTAGATTCTTCACTTTACTTTTAAAATATGCCTATAAATTCGTGCATTGCTTTTAAGCACCTAAAGCGTAGCGTAGATTTTCCGTATGAATAAAACAATGCGTACAAGTAAACGACGTTGCAAAAAATCGTTTTTGTTAAAAATTTACCATGCACTTTCAGTGGTCGCAATTACAAAAAAGAAGCAGGGCTATGCCCCACTCCACTTAAATTTTTAATAAAATAACTTTTATAAAACAGGCTTTTATAATGAGCTAATCATAACCTGAAAAACCAAGGCAAAACTTAGTTTCTAAGGCTATGGATAGGTGCAGGGATGCGTCCCATGCGCTTAATGAATTCCTCACTGCTGAAGGGGTGTACAGGCATTACAGGAGCAGTACCCAAAAGGCCTCCAAAATCTACCATATCACCAACTTTAGCGCCCACAGTGGGAATAATACGTACAGCCGTAGTTTTGTTGTTCACCATGCCTATAGCACCTTCATCCGCAATTATCGCGGAAATAGTGGCAGCGGAAGTATCCCCCGGCACAGCTATCATATCCAAACCAACTGAGCAAACACAAGTCATGGCTTCCAGCTTATCCATGCTCAAAGAACCTCTTTGCACAGCGGCTATCATGCCTGCATCTTCGCTTACGGGAATAAATGCACCTGATAAACCACCAACATAGGAACTGGCCATAACGCCGCCTTTTTTAACAGCGTCGTTCAAAAGTGCAAGTGCAGCTGTGGTACCATGCGTACCGCAGGATTCCAAACCCATTTCCTCCAAAATATAGGCAACGCTATCGCCGGCAGCTGGTGTGGGAGCAAGGGATAAATCCACAATTCCGAAGGGAACTCCCAAACGATTAGAAGCCTCCTGTGCTACCAACTGGCCCATACGTGTAATTTTGAAGGCAGTTTTTTTAATGGTTTCTGCAACTGTACCGAAATCCGCTCCTTTTACCTTTTCCAAAGCACATTTTACAACGCCCGGGCCGGATACGCCAACATTAATAACACATTCCGATTCACCTATACCATGAAAAGCACCTGCCATGAAAGGGTTGTCCTCAGGCACATTTACGAACACAACTAATTTGGCACAACCGATGGAACCTCTATCCGCCGTAAGCTCAGCCGTTTTTTTTATGACCTCACCCATTTGTGCTATAGCATTCATATTCAAGCCTGCTTTGGTAGAGCCTACATTAATGGAGCTACATACACGCTCTGTTGCCGCCAAGGCTTCGGGCAAAGCTTCTAAAAGCACCCTATCGCCTTTATTGTAGCCCTTGTGCACAAGAGCAGTAAAACCACCAATAAAGTTGACACCCGTGGTATGAGCCGCCTCATCCAAGGTTTGTGCCATTTTTATGCAGTCCTCGGGCGAAAACGAATCTGCCAAAAGAGAAATAGGCGTTACGGAAATTCTTTTATTAACTATGGGAATACCATATTCTGTTTCAATATCTTCCCCCACCCTAACCAAATTTTCAGCCTTGGTGGTTATTTTATCGTATATTTTGGCGCAGACCCTATTGATATTGCTGTCTGCACAATCTCTTAAGGAAATACCCATGGTAATGGTACGAACATCCAAATGCTGCTGTTCCACCATATAAATGGTTTCCATAATATCCTTAATAACAACCTTGCTCATAATAGCCTCCTAAAATAATAAATAGCATGCCACAGCTTATGGCAAACAGCCCAAAAAAGCCATGCAAACCAAAGCGTTTTTTAACAGTTCAACAAAACAAAACCGCAATTGGATAATGCTAGCCTATGCTATGCATAGCATTAAAAACATCCTCACGCTGCATACGAATAGATACACCCAGTTCTTCGCCTTTGGCGGCAAGGGCATCCACAACATCTTTGTAGTCCTTGTTCATTCCTTCGGTATCCACAAGCATGACCATGGTAAAGGTTTTGCCATCCATAATGGTTTGGTTTATATCCAGTACATTTATATTAAATTCCGAAAGCACTTTTGTAACATTGTAAATTATGCCTACCCTGTCTTTGCCCAGTACTGTAATAATTGCGCGATGCATTTTTATACCTCCTAATAAATCAACTATTATATAAATATACCTTAATTGACACCTGTTTTACAAGGGCTTTGGCTAAAAATTTTTATATAATAATATTTTATTTTGCTTTTACTGTTATTCTTTAAGCCTAAAAATGTAACCCTAAATATTATTATTCTTTTTAAGATCCTTCGCTTGCACTCATAACAACAACACAGTTTAGCATAAGCGGTAAAGGCAGCAACGTATCACCATCCCCAAAATTACCGATTTGGGTAACTGTTGCGTTAAAGTAATTTCCCGCCGCAATACAGCTTTATCTGCTAAAACAAGTATTCTTTCACTTGCGGGAAAAGACAGGAAGATAGGGTAAAAATAAAGACCCTGAGCATTAGTGGAAAATCCTGCCCCCATAAAAGGGCAGGATTTGTTATTGCACTATATCCTTACAGTATATTTTATATACCTCAACTTACTGTTTTGCCTAAAAAATTATCAAGATAGAGCGATAAGTTATACTGTTTTCTTTAAATGTGTAGGTTTTGTCTGTGTCTTCATCAGGCAAATAACAGCTTTTAATATCCCCCAAAGCGGAAAGCTTTGTAAGAGCGTTATCAAAATCATCAACAGGTATATCCAGCATAACAGAATTTTGTTCTGTTAAGGCAACATCCTTATTATAGTCATAAAAATCATTACAAATATAGCCTTTGAAATTTTTGGCAATAATAGCCGCCTGCTTAAAAACATCCTCCTTATTTTTCGTCAGCAGCATCAACTTGGCATAATCATAATCCTGCCAGTAATAATTTTTATCCGCCGCCTCACCGCTTGCCATATGGCTGTTAAAAGACATGTTTGAACTGCCTTTATCAACAGAATTCTTCTTAATAGGTGTTTCGGGCAGCAAAGGCATATATTCATGCACACCGCTTCCTTCCCTGCTGGCTAAGCTTACGGCATCACCGCAAATACCAACAGGCGAAAAAGCTTTAGCCGTCGTATTATCAGTGCTTCCCGCAGGCAAAGCATCTTCACCTAAACCAGCACCTTCTGCGGCTGATATATTCCTTTCAGTGTTAGGTTCCGCCGCTTTTGTAAAGGCCGCCGCAGATGCACCCTCATCCGCTGCGGTATCACAGATAGGTTGTTCGCCAATTTCAAGAGAGGAAGTTTTATTAAGCACTTTTCCCGAACTAAAATTCCAAAACCCAAAATAATCGTTGGCATAGCTTGCGGAAATAATGCCAAAAAAAAGTATTATGGCTGCCGCCATACTTCTGGGGAAATAGGCACGCTGCCAAATGGGTTTTTTAGGGACGACATCCTGTATGTTTAGCTTTATCGGCTCCACTTTTTCTTCCGAAACCGTCTCACCAAAGGCTGATGCAGCTTTAGGCTTAAAATTGCCCTCATCAATATTTGAAGCGGCAGCAATAAGCGCTAAATGCAGCTTTTCATCAAAATCCTGCGGCAAGGGTTCCTCAGGCAGATTTTGCAACAAAGAAATAATTTGTTTTATTTGGGAAAGCTCCTTACTGCTGCATGCGGCACATTTTCCCAAATGGTGAGCTACTATGGTTTTTTGACGCACCGGCAACAAATTTTCCGCATAATCATATAAAAGTTCTTGGATTTCTTCACAATCATATTTTGCCATATAGCTCACCTCCTTGTGTCTATTAGACTGCTCAGGCCCTGATTTAGTTCCCTTTCGGCCAGAATTATTTGCTGCAAATATTTTCTGGCACGATTAAGGCGTGATTTTACCGTACCAAGCGATATTTCAAGCTTGTCCGCTATTTCTCCATAGCTATAACCAAGTTGTTCACGCAATACGATAACCAAACGGTATTCTTCGGGCAGCTCATTTATTACTTTTTGCAGATATTCGCTCAATTCCAGGTTTTCATAAAGCACGGCAGGGTTCATACGATTATCCGCAACCTGGCGCGTAAGCTCATTTTCTTTGGCCTTCAAAGGCGCGTCCAAGTAATCCTCCTGTAGGCGGTTTAATTTGCGCAGGTGGTCTCGATACACATTGGTTACTATATGATAAACCCAGGTACCAAAAGAAGCATCGCCCCTAAAACCCGTAATAGATTTATAAATCTTGATTATAGCCTCCTGAGCCAGATCCGAAGCATCATGATGATTGCCTGTTAAACGATAAGCAGTATTGTAAATTTTGCTTTTATGGTTTTTGATAAGCTCCTCAAAAGCATAAATATCGCCCTGCTGACTTAAGGCCACTAAATCCACATCCAAGCTCTTGGCATTTGCGGGCAAGCGAATACCCCCTTTCCGTGTTATACTTATTTATTGTACCATATTTAATAAGATTTTTCTTTTATTTAAGCATAATTTTTACCTTTAACTTAGTTAAAACACACGAAATATGATATAATAATATATAAAAAGGAGATTTTTGTATGGCATTAGCATATACCGATATAGCTTTGCGTTTACTTCTTGCTATGGCTATAGGCCTGCTTTTGGGCGGAGAAAGAAAAATGCGCGGCAAACCCGTGGGCAGCCGCACCTATGTGATAATTTCCATATCCGCAACCAGTATTGCCATGATTTCCGCTTATGGTTTCAGTTACGATGGCACAGGCTACAGCGACCCCGCCCGTTTAATGGTAGGTATACTTACGGGCATAGGTTTTTTGTGCGCAGGCGTGATCTGGCGCTCACCCGAAGGCGATGTGCAGGGTTTGACCACAGCTGCAGATATTTATGCCATGGTTTGCCTTGGCATTGCTGTTGGCTTGGGCTACTTTTTCTTGGCAGCTATGGCCATGGCCATAATTTTTATTGCCATGATTTCCGATTATGTCTATTACCAAATAAAACATAGAAGAAAAAAGGAAGAAAGCATGCTTTCCGCACCTAAAAGTAATGATGAAGTTATGAAACAAAATGAAAAAAGTTGAAATACTTAAATATAAATCAATTTTTAATTTAAAAACTCTTGCCAAAGCTATTAGTTTCATGTATAATATGTAATGCTTGTAACACAAGCCGGCGTGATGGAATTGGCAGACGTGCTGGACTCAAAATCCAGTGGTGGCGACACCGTGTCGGTTCGACCCCGACCGCCGGCACCAAAAGCCCCCAGCCCATAGGCAGGGGGCTTTTTATTACTTATAACATCTTTATTTATAAATACTTAAAAAAGGAGCGGCTTAATTATGAAACTGGGTATTGTAGGCTTACCAAACGTGGGTAAAAGCACCCTGTTCAACGCTATTACCAATGCGGGCGCCGAAAGTGCCAATTATCCCTTTTGTACCATCGATCCCAATGTAGGTATAGTACCTGTGCCCGACCAGCGTTTGGGCGAACTTGCGAAAATTTACAACCCCAAAAAAACCACACCTGCCGTAATTGAATTTGTGGATATTGCGGGCTTGGTACGCGGAGCCTCCAAAGGTGAAGGCTTGGGCAACAAATTTTTGGCGCATATACGCGAGGTAGATGCCATAGTTCATGTGGTGCGCTGCTTTGAAGACACTAATATAGTACACGTTGAAGGCAATATAGACCCCGCACGGGATATGGAAACCATCAATTTAGAGCTTATTTTGGCCGATATGGAAATGGTGGAAAAAAGGCTGGATAAGGCTATAAGGATGTCTAAGGGCAATAAGGCTATGGATTTAGAAATAAAACTTTTGACTAGGGTAAAAGAAGCGTTGGATGCGGGCTTACCTGCTAGGAGCCTGGAATATAACGAGGAAGAGCAGTCCCTAATGAGCCAAATTTTTCTGCTTACCACCAAACCCGTCATCTATGCCGCCAACATGGATGAAAAAGCCTTTCAAAATTATGAAAATGATAACCCGTTTTACCAAAAACTGCTTATACAGGCTAAACAAGAAAATGCTTCTGTACTGCCTATTTGCGCCCAACTGGAGCAAGATATAAGCGAGCTGGAAGCGGAAGAAAAAACCTTGTTTTTGGCTGAAATAGGGTTGGAAAAATCAGGTCTGGACCGCTTGGTAACGGCAAGCTATGAGCTTTTGGGCTTAATAAGCTACCTGACTGCAGGTGCAGATGAAGTAAGGGCGTGGACCATAACCCACGGTACCAAAGCACCGCAGGCGGCAGGTAAAATACATACCGATTTTGAACGTGGCTTTATTCGCGCGGAAGTTGTATCTTATACTGATTTTATGGATTGCGCCGGCTCTATGGTAAAAGTAAAAGAAAAAGGCCAGCTCCGCTCCGAGGGCAAGGAATATGTAGTACAGGATGGCGATATAATCTTATTTAGGTTCAACGTATAAAATATTGGCTTTTTAAATAAAACAACCACTAAAGCGGCCTAAAATATCTTCCCTGCCCTGGCATATAGAAGGGGATGAATTAAGGTATTTTTGCTATAACACTAAGCTGAAATAGCTTTTTAAGCAACAAAAAAAGCGGCTTTTAAGCCGCTTTTCCTGTGGAATAAATTAGCCCGTTACATAGAATTGCCCAAAACCCTGCTGCGCTCCCAAACACCAAAGTACTTTTTGCCTTTTCGTCATAGCATAAAAAGCATTGATCTTTCTCCCCAAAGTACAAAAACAGTTTTTTATCCAATATAGCCCATATTGAACGGAAACCTGCTTTTACGAATACTCCAAAGCGGTAATATCAAAAACTGCAAAAAAATGTTTCAGCATGGTTTCGGATAAGCTCAGTAAAACACCAACTAATCATTCACTTATACCAAGACCTCAAACACCCTGTGGCCTACAAAAACCACTTTGTAATTTTACCATAAAAGCTGGGTAAAGTAAATCAAAAGGCTTTGCATAAAAAACCAGAGACTGCCTGTTTTAAAATTCAAGCCTATTTTTAACTAAAAAGTTGCTTTTTAAGGCTTTTTTACGCATATTCTATGAATAAAACACAAGCAATAGACAGAATTGGCAAAACAATCTAACTATTTTAAATAAAATTTGCGTAAAGTTTTTAGATTTCTTGGATAAAAAACTAAGTGCTTTTAACAGGCCTTATAAAATCAACTTATAATATATTGATAGTTATTTATCATTCTTTGGTATTTTAACCTAGACATTTGCATATAAGAGTGATAAACTAGGGAACGTTCCTAGGAATGGGTATGTATGCAAAATACATACAAAAAAGAAATTGGAGGAATCAAAAATGTCTAAAAAAGTTTTACTGGTAGTACTGGCATTAGTTTTGGCTTTGTCCCTTTGTGTAGTAGCCGGTTGCGGTAACAATGACGATGCTGCTGAAGCTCCCGCAGTTGACAACGCTGCCGATACTCCCGCAGTTGACGATGCTACTGAAGCTCCCGCAGTTGATGATGCTACCGAAGCTCCCGCTGCTGACGACGCTGCTGAAGCTCCTGCTACTGACGATGCTGCTGAAGCTCCTGCTGAAGTTCAATAATTACTTATTGAAAAATTTGTGTTGGTAAAAACACATAAAAAAAGCTCACCATTGGTGAGCTTTTTCTTTTGTTTTAAAATCTGCAATAATACTTAATCATTTAAACAGGCTTGTAATCGCCCCTGTCCACCACCATTTCGTAGCCGATGGCACGCATACGCTGCCGCAGGCATTCATAACCTTCCGCAGCTTCCTCACCTGTACAGATCTTATTATCATACAACATATATTTTTTACGCACACTAACAGGCGAAAGGTTTGGCATTAACACATTTGCTCCCGCTAAAATGCCCCTTTCCCTGCCTGTATCTTTTACTGTACCCAAGGCAGTAGTGGAAGGAATGAGAGAATTTGGGTTCATCAAGCGCAAAATACCAACAAAAAAAAGCGTAAGTTCTACAGTACCTGCATTTTCCTCCGCAAAAGGTGTATCCCTGTGTGGCAGGAATGGGCCTATACCTATCATTTCCGGCTGAAAATCCTTGATGAACAACAGATCCTTTACCAAATCATCGGTAGTTTGATACGGTGAACCCACCATAAAACCCGTGCCTACCTGGTAACCTATTTTTTTTAAATCCTCCAAACAAGCCTTACGGTTTTTAAGAAGCAAATTTTGCGGATGTAGCTTGGCATAATGCTCGGCATTAGCGGTCTCATGCCGCAAAAGATATCTGTCTGCACCTGCTTCAAAAAAGCGCAAATAGCTTTCATAGCCTTTTTCGCCTATAGAAAGAGTTATGGCACAGTCAGGATGATTGTTTTTAAGAGAACTGATTATATCCACCATTTTATCATCTGCAAAATAGCCATCCTCGCCACCTTGCAGCACAAAGGTACGAAAACCCAAAGCATAGCCGCTTGCGGCACAGCTTAAAATCTCCTCTTTGCTTAAGCGATAGCGTACAGCTTTTAAGTTGCTCCTGCGGATACCGCAATAATAACAATCGTTTTTGCAGTAGTTGGTAAATTCGATAAGCCCGCGCACATAAATTTTATTACCGAAATATTTATGCTGAACCTCACGCGCTTTTTCAAATAAAAAATCCGCTGTTTTTTCATCAAAATTTTCCAAAAGATATTTTAGCTTGCTTTCCGCAAGCGTACCCGTATGATAAAGCTTTTGAATAAGTTCTTGCATATACTTACCTCTTTTTAACCTAATTTATTGAAAATCCAAGCCCCAAACAGGCTTTTTGCAAAATTTTGCCCCAAAGCACCTACATATTATTAATAAATGATAATATATAAAACCTCAAAACACAACACAAAAAGTAAATTTCAACAAAAAACTTATGCCTTAATCCCTTGATTGCTTCGTATTTTAGCTGATTTTTTATTTTTTAACTTTTTGTATAAAATCTACCATTATTACCATACTAAAGATACGTTAGCAAAATCCACACTTGGAATACAGGGGGTATAATTTATGAAAGCTACCGGTATAGTAAGGCGCATAGATGATCTAGGCAGGGTTGTCATTCCCAAGGAGATCCGGCGTACCATGCGCATAAGGGAAGGCGATCCTTTAGAAATTTTTGTAGACCGTGAAGGAGAGGTTATCTTAAAAAAATATTCACCCATAGGCGAGCTTGGTGAATTCGCCAAAGAATATGCTGATGCACTGCATGAAAGCATGGGGCATATAGTATGTATTGCAGATAGGGACAGTATTATAGCAGTAAGCGGCGGCTCTCGCAAGGAATTTATTGCCAAACCCCTGGGCAACGGCGTAGAAAAAATCATGGAAGAGCGCCGTGTTTTCAAAGCGGACGGCACAGAAGCATTAAATTACCAGCTTTTGCAGGATCAAAGCAGCAATAATTTTACAGGCCTGGTGGTGGCACCCATCATTGCCCAAGGAGACCCCATAGGAGCAGTAATACTTTGCTCACGCGAAGAAAATCCAAGCATGGGACAAGCGGAGGAAAAGGTTGCTTTAACAGCAGCCAGTTTTCTAGCCAAACAAATGGAGCAGTAAAAAGCTTATTGCAAAACAAAAAACCAAAAATCATCCCATCTTTAAGCATTTTTATAAAAATGCTGCCATACTTTTTATGAATTTTAAAGCTTATTAAATTCAAGTTGGTTTTAAAACAAAGCCACAGTTTAACCGTAAGGCTAAACTGTGGCCTTTTGTTTATTTATTCGGTTCGGTAAAATAAATTAGGTGCAAAGTTTCAAATATTAAAGGCCGCTATAATTTTCGGCAATACTTTAACAGAATTTGTCCCTTTTAGGATCACGTTTTTTGGTAAGTTCAAAAATGCTAATTATTTCTATATCGTTTTGGGCTATGCAATCCTTTACTGCGGGCAAATCATCTTCTTGATTTATCAAAACGGAAATGCCGCAGCATTTACTGGCTTCACGCGGGGTTGGCGCAATAATTGCCTGTATTTTGGCCGATCTTAAAAGCTGGCTTAACTTTAAGCCGTTATCGACATTGGGAAAAAGTATGTAATATTCAGTTTGCTGCAATTTATGATACCCCTTTCCCTTATGCCTTAACCAAACTATTTATTATCCAGCATTTCAATAAAAGCACCTACTCTTGTGCGCAGTTGCTCGGCATCCTGATCCGTATAATCGGTTTCGATACCCAGCACAGGAATGCCTGCTTCCTGCAAAGCCTTTTCTACTTTATAACCTTCAACATCATATAAATTACAGAATTTAAGGTTAACATCTATAATACCGTCTACTTTATATTCCTTGGCAAGGCGCAGTATATCGTCTATTCTACCTTCATTCGGTGTAAAGCAGGCACAGTTTATTTTCATGTATCTTTCCGCCAAAGCTTGGATCTGCTCATCAAGGGTGGTTTTGCTTTCATCCACAGTATTTTCAAAATAACGTGTGCCTGTGCACATTTCTTCAACTACCACAGCGGCGCCCGAGGTTTCCACTATGTGGTGCAGCTTCCAGTTGGGAATAGCAAGAGGAGTGCCTGTGAGCATAATGCGTTTGGTGCCTGCAGGGAATACGCTTACGTTATTTTTTACCCGTTCATCCAGCTCATCGCATAACTGGTTGGTCATTTTGGTGAAGCGGGTAGGATCATCATAGAAAGCAATTTGAGAAACCACTAAGGCATCTTTACCGCTGATGGGAATATTTTCCTTCTTGCGCAAATCGTAAAGGCGTGCTAAAGCCTGTCTTTTAGCATTAATAAGCTTAATAGCTTCGGCAAGTTTTTCGGGGGTTACCTTATTGCCCGTAACTTCTTCCACTTTGGCTAAAAAGTCTTTTATTTCTTCTGCCCAGGCGGCAATATCCTTCGCCCTTTTCATCTGCGGTATATCCATTACATGAACGGGAACATCCTCCGCCAGAATCTCCCAGGCTTTTTTCTTGCCATCACAGGTAGTTTCACCAACATAGATGTCGGCTATTCTAAAGAAGGGGCAAGTCCTATCCAAACGAGCGCCTACGGAAGCTTTGATGAGGGGACAGGTAGATGTAGGTAGTACCTTTTCGCCGCCGGGCACCCAAAATTGGGAACCGCCGCATAAGCCTGTAGCTATGCCGTCTGCCGCAAAAACTATTTCATCCGGCACATAAACACAGAAGGTACCAAATATCTTGCCGCCCTTTTTCTGATGTTCGACCAGCTCAGCAGGACGCACACCATGAATCTCCGCCACTACAAAATTATAATAATCCATAGCTTGGGGCCTATTTCCCTGGGTAAGGTAAACATCGCCGAATACAGTAGGCAAAACCTCACACAAAAGGTCATGCTTTGCCAAATCCATATCCAGGCTTTGCCACATTTCATGATAATCCGTCATCAGTCATCCTCCTAAAATAAAATTCTACTGCCATATTACTATTATAAAACGAATCTTGGCAACAAACCAATAAATTTGTCTAATGAAAATCATTTTTCCATAAGTAATATTTATAGTTAATTTATGGTAATATAATTTAAAAACACCATTGTTTTGTATTTATGTTATTTTGAAATATAGAGTACAATGAAAATTTATAAATTTAATTTCCCCTATCCCCATTGCCACTTTCCTAAGGAATCTATTGAGCTTTATTATAAAGCTTTTATAAATTCGGCAATTGCAACCGCTGTTTTTTGGGTATCCGCTTCCGTATAATCGGTTTCCAGGTGCAGGCACGGTATATCGTTTTTAATTACATCTATGGCTGTACTTTTGCAACAACCCGTCAACACAACATCTATTACAGCTGCAGCTTTGAATTTTTGGATAACTGTTTCAACAGATAGTGTTGTTTGGCAATTTATATATTTTTGAGCCAGTGCCATATAGGGCTCCGGTTTTTCATCGGCAAGCTCCAAGTATTCCCCTTCACAAGTAGAAAAACAGATAACTGCTGTATCTTGCAATATTTCCTGCAAAAGTTTTAAGATTTTTTCCCTTAAACCTGCCTGAGGTGCTCCCGTTAATAAAACAGTTTTGGGGTTTAAGGGAGCCTGCATTTCAAGAGCCATATTTTGTAAGGCTCTTAATAAGTTTACCAGCATTCGGCGGCGTTCTTGCAAATCAAAAATAAAGCTGCTGCCATACGTGATGTTGTAAAAATCCAAACAACCCAAAACATGGGGGTTTGCCTGATAAAAGCTTATAAGCTTATGCAGCTGCTTGTTTACGGTATTGCTTTGCTTTATGGCTGATTCAAGCTTTGCTTCAGTTATTGAAACTGCAAACTCTTCCTCCAAAAAAGCAGCAAATTTATGGTAGGAAGCTGCCAGTTTTTCCAAATCATCCGCAGCATCCAGTTTGTATATGTTTTTGGTTTCAGCAAGCTTATCAAGCAATTCGTGTTTTGCCTTGCAGGAATCTGCCATGGCTATAAGATCGGAAAAATACATAAAAGGGCATTTACCTGTAACGGCATAACCGTAGCTTGCTTTAAGCAAAGAACAGTACTCTTTTCCCCAAAGCTGTTCCGCTGCCGCCGTGTTGGAATCATCTATACTGAACACATTTACAGGTACCATATCTGCCGCCCATACTATCTCTTTAGGAAAAGCAAAACCAAAAATACCGCATAAACTACCACCCGCGCTTTTAAGGTTCAAAGCGCTTATAAAGGCATTGCGCCTGGCATCTTCATAAACAGCCAGCTTTTCGGGCAGGGAATTTTTCATGCCTTTTACCTCGCTTTTTAACTTATTTTTGCTTGCCCAAAAGCGCTGCTCCTATTGCCCCCGCATAACGCGCCATTGGGTTTGAATGTACGGGTTTTTTTAGCTTTTTTTCAAGCTGCGCACACATATAGAAGCTATCACAAAAACCGCCGGTTAAAAAGAAAACATCACTTGCGGCAT
>DGYV01000039.1:15591-15755 GCA_002398485.1 Peptococcaceae bacterium UBA4997
AAACCGCCGGTTAAAAAGAAAATATCACTTGCGGCATTGTGTTTGCCGCAAAGCGTGTAAACCTTGTTGACAATGGAATTGACTACGCCGCAGGCAATATCTTCTTTAGGCCGCCCGTTACCTATCAAGCTGATGACCTCTGATTCCGCAAATACCGTACACAT
>DGYV01000039.1:15938-22458 GCA_002398485.1 Peptococcaceae bacterium UBA4997
GATTCCGCAAATACCGTACACATGGAGCTTATGGCAATTTCCTCACCCTTTGCCGCCAAACCAAAAATTTCTTCAAGGCTCACACCAAGTGTATTGGCCATTATTTCCAAAAACCTGCCTGTGCCGGCTGAGCATTTATCGTTCATGATAAAATTTTCCACCATGCCGTCTTTAAGGGTGATGATTTTGGTATCCTGCCCACCTATATCTATAATGGTGCAGTCTTCATTTCGGTTAAGGAAAAGCCCGCCCCTGCCGTGGCAGGTTATTTCCGTAACTACTTTATTCGCATAAGGTACGGAAACACGCCCATACCCCGTAGCGGTAATAAAGGCATTCTCAGGGGTTATGCCCCATTCCTCAAGACGGCTTAAAACAGAGGCGGCGGTTTCCTTACTGCTCCAGCCCGTGGGCATGAGCAGGCTGTGCAGGGTTTCGTTTTTAGCCTCGTTCAATACTATAAGCTTGGTTGCGGTGGAACCTATATCTATACCCACATAATACATATTATTTCTCCTTAGCAAATTTATTTTACCTAGCCTTTCCATTGTAGTTTTTATGCCTTACCCGTGTCAACAGCTTATCCTCAAACATCCATAAATCATCACCGCTTTTTTTGCTTTTCCATAAACAATATTTATAATTCAAGTTTTGGCTTAAGCCCAGCTTAAAGTACGATGGTTATAATTACCACGCTGTTTTCCTTGACAAAAGGCCAGCTTGCCGCCATAATAAACCTATAATTTTGTCCGGACAGCTTTATACGTAAAATTTCGTTATACAAGGAGGTAAAAAATTGATCATAAAACAAAAACTAACGGGTATGGCCGCAAAGGCTTTGCTTGTACTTGTATTAACTGTGGCCTTTACTTTTTCAGCGCCACTTTTGCATAACACGGAAAACAACAGTGTAGCGGCGGCAGGCGGTACCGTAAAGGTGTGCCAAACCACAACCGGAGTTCTTTTGGAAAATGACAGCAAAATTTACTGCAATTCCTGTAATATAAACGGCAACAACTATTTTAAACTACGTGATGTTGCCTGCCTGCTCAATGGCACAAGCTCGGAGTTCGACATAAGTTGGAACGCCGCCCGCAAAGCCATCTTCATCAATACAAACCGCAGTTACCCAAATGCCTGCAATGCTTTAGCAGGTACCAGAAGCTGTAAAATAACCTACGCTCAGCCCGTAAATACAAAAATTTATCTAGACGGCAAAGCTGTTACGCTTAATGCTTACAATATAGGTGGCAATACTTATTTCAAATTAAGGGATTTGGCTCCAAAAGTTGGTTTTGGCGTAGGCTGGAACAACAAAGCTCAAACCATAGATATAACAGCCCAAACAGGTATTTCCGAACAAACCCCTTCTGCCTTGGCTACTCAAGCAGAACAGGTATTGTACTACACAAACCTTGAAAGAACCAAAAACGGCCTTTCAAAGCTTTCCGCCATGTCCTCTTTGGATGCCGCGGCAGCCAAACGCGCCCAGGAAATAGTAAAAACTTTTGCTCATACCAGGCCCAACGGCAGCCAGTGCTTCACAGTTTTAGCTGAATATGATGTAAGCTACCGTACTGCGGGCGAAAATATAGCCATGGGACAGCCGAATGCTAAAAGCGTTGTAGAAGCCTGGATGAATTCACCCGGCCACAAGGCAAATATTTTAAATAGCAGCTTTACTAAATTGGGTGTTGGCGTTTATCAAAGCGCAAACGGCACCATGTACTGGTCGCAAATGTTTATAGGCAATTAATGATTATATCACTTAAGCAAACAAATGATATTATTTAAATAAGAATAGTATCCTCTGCTAATAAGCAGGGGATACTATTTTAAAAAATTCAAAAATTAATTATTTATTGATTTTTTATTGGTTTTAAATTATCCTAAACATACATAATAAAAAACTTTATTTGGAGGAATCGGCCATGGCTCAAACCATACGGGAACAAATTATGGCACTGGCAGACGAGGATTACCGTAAATTCCATAGCAAACTTGTACCCGGCAAATCAAATATCATAGGGGTAAGGCTGCCCCAACTACGCAAGCTTGCCCAGAAAATAGCCAAAGAGGACTGGCAAGCTTATTTAACTACATCAGCCCATGATTATTACGAAGAAGTAATGCTGCACGGCCTGGTGATAGGCTATGCCAAAGCAGATATAGAAGACATTTTAAGCTATACAGCAGCTTTTGTTCCCCTGATAGATAATTGGGCCGTTTGCGACAGCTTTTGCGGCAGCCTTAAAATTACGGCCAAACACAAGGAACGGGTTTGGCATTTTTTAAGGCCCTATTTACACTCAAAACAAGAATTTGAGCTGCGTTTTGGCATAGTTATGCTGTTGGGCTATTATATAGATGAAACACACTTGCCAAAGGTATTGCCTATTTTAGACAGCATAAAGCATAAGGGCTACTATGTAAAAATGGCAGTAGCCTGGACACTTTCCGTTTGCTATGTAAAATTTCCCAAAATTACGCTGGCTTATTTGCAAAACAATAATTTAGATGAGTTTACCTATAACAAAACTTTGCAAAAAATCACTGAATCCAACCGTGTGGATAAAAAAACCAAAGCTATGATACGCACCATGAAAAAACCTAAAACCTTAGCTTAAACAGCAATATATTTTTAGGTAAAAACATAAAATAACTTATTAAGACATAGTGGTTAGCCCGGCCTAATAAATAAGCATTAATAAGAAAAACCAAGCCCCTAACAAAGTGCTTGGTTTTTTGTATATTAATTATTATTGAACTCATTATTGAATTTCTTATTCAACTTCAATACGCGGGGATTTCTTAATGGAATACTGCCCCAGCGCATCCATGCCCGCAGCAAGCGAAATCAACTTGAAAAGCTCTTCTTTGTATTCCCGCTTCCACCAAGAACCTGCCAATACCGTTACCCCGCTTCCTTTAAAGGCCTCGGGAAACATAGGTGTACTAGAACCTATAACCATTATTTCACGGGAATTCGGGCACATTTGCAAAAGCTCATCAAAAGTACCGTTTATAAGAGTAGTTCCGCTTAACACAACTATATCGCACTTAGGCAAAAGCTCGGGCTGTTTTTCCATAGGGCAAACCTGTCCTTTCATACCGCCCATCAGCGTAATACCCATATCAAAAATTATCATATCCTTGGCTTTAGGGCCAAGCATTTTGGCAACAGGCGGTATAAATCCAATCATGCCAATGGTATCACTTTCCCTTACTTGCACCCCGAAAGGTGTTTGCGGTGTATTGGCATCCTTAAGCTCCAGATTATGTGAAGCAGCGCAAATCACAGCTATACCAACACTTCTTTGCACATCATCAACACCGTTCACTGCCCATTCGGCTATTTCTTCGGCATTTTTACCTATTATTTGCCTGCCAAAGGGAAAAATGGAACAACCAGCTTTTAAGTTTTCCCTCAACACATAGGAAATGCCCAAATGACCGCAATCCAGCTCCACCCAAATCAAAGAAAGGCCTATTACAACATCCTTAACTGTTTTACCCGCTAAATAAGGGCGGGCAGCCTGTAAAACCTTTTGTATTTGCATAGTTTCGCCCGCTTTCAATATAATATCACCAAATAATAGCCCTAACACAAACCTATAAATGCTTTTCTTTAAGCTGTTTTAAGGCTTGCTTTTTTTCTTCAACAGCCTTTTTCAAGGCCTTAAAATGTTCATTGTTACGGTTAAATTTCAAATCGGGGAAAGCCTGCAATAAACGGCTTTGCCATATAGAAATTTTTTCACTGAGGCGTTCGGTAAGCCTTTGAGTAAGTTTTTCGGCAAGGTTTTCTAAACGGCTTTCGGATAATTTTTCTTTAAAGCGGTCTTCCACCATATCCGCCAAGCCCTGTACACCCTCTGCCGCCACCAGTTCCTCAAATTCTTTGCGGATAGCGGCTATTTGAGCAAGCTTACCGTTAAGTTTCAGCATAGTGTAAACTGTAACCGTCATATCCACAGCTATAATCAGGGTAGCCGCGCTCAAAAAAATCAGTTTGGCATTGAACGGTACTTTAGCCACCCAATCCGTTACTAAAGGATGAAGCAAGTAAATAGCTATAAGGCACATGATACCAAAGAAAAAAGAATTTTTTAAGCAGATTCTGCCATTCAAATTATAAGGATAGGTTGAATAATCCCACCATTTGGCATGAAAAATTTTTTCCATAAAATAGCTCGTAAAATACTCCAAAGCACTTGTAACAAGTATGCCCAAAAAGAAAACCAAAACAGGCTCAATGCTAAAAGGCATTAAAAGTACAATAATCAAAAGCGCTCCAAAACCGTAAATCGGGCAAAGAGGCCCGTTCAAAAACCCACGGTTTATAAAATGCTTTTCAGGAATTGAGCAATATGTACATTCCGAACACCAGCCTATAAAAGCATAAATCAACAGATAGCTGTAATAATTGAGTATCTGCTCAGTCATATGGTATCATCCACACTTTCAGAGCTGTTTTTTACTATATCCATAGAGTTATTTTTTATTATTATTGGTTTTGGCGGCAGCTTCCTTTTCAGCTTTATCCAGTTTAACGGCATTTGCCAGCATAAGCTTTATGCGATTCTCCTGGTTGATCTTGGTAGCGCCGGGGTCATAGTCAACCGCCACTATATTGGCATTGGGATAAGTATTCTTGATAGACCTGATCATACCCTTGGCCACAATATGGTTTGGCAAACAGCCAAAAGGCTGAGTGCAAACTATATTGTTAACGCCGCTATCTATAAGTTCTAGCATTTCCGCAGTCAAAAGCCAGCCTTCGCCCATTTTTACACCCTGGCTGATAAAACCTTTCACCAGATACTGCAAACGCTTAAAGGGCGCAGGCGCATGAAAAGCAGCATCTGCCTTTATTATATCTATCATTTTGTTTTGCAAATGCTCCAAATAACCGAAAAGCTTACGGGTTATCCATTGTTTTACAGGCGCTACCCATCCGCTTTTATATAGTTTCACATCCACAAAACTGTGGTTCACGGAGTACAAAAAGAAATCCAACACACCGGAAAGCACAGGCTCGGCACCTTCACTAAGCAAATAATCTTCTAAATTATTATTGCCCAATGGCGCATATTTCATATAGATTTCGCCCACTATGCCTACCTTTATTTTATCGGTTTTATTAAGCTGTATTTTTTTAAATGCAGCCAATATCTTTAGGTAGTTTTCTTCCGCCTGCCTAAAACGCTTATCCATAAAATAAGGGCTTATTTCAGCCACCAGCTCGTCTATAACCTTTTGGGTAGCGCCCGCCTCTACCTCATAAGGGCGGCACTGATTGGCCAGGCACATCATCATATCCGCATATAAAGCGGCATAGGAAAACTTTATGATCATGCCCCAGCTCAGCTTAAAGCCGGGGTGCTGTTCCATTTTTTTCAGGTTCATGGAAATAACGGGAACCTGTGGGAAATCTGCTTTCAAAAGAGCCTTCCTTAACAAATGTATATAGTTGGAAGCACGGCAACCTCCGCCTGTTTGGGTAATCATCAGTGCGGTTTTATTAGGATCATAAGCCCCGCTCTTCAAGGCATCCAAAAGCTGGCCGATCACTAAAAGTGCAGGGTAACAGGTATCGTTATGTACATGCTTTAAACCCTCGTCCACAATACCGCGGTGAGTGGTTTCCAGAATGACTAAATTATAGCCGTATTGACGAATGATATTGCCTATAAAAGCAAAGTGGATGGGCAGCATCATGGGAGCAAGTATAGTATAATCCTTTTTCATATCCTCCGTGAACAACACCCTGTTTTTTTTATGATCCTTAAGCATATATAAATCCTTTTGTTCAGGCATTTAAATACCCCCTTTTTTTGACAACCTTTATTCCCTTTCCTGCATGGCCGCCAAAAGGCTCCTGGCACGGATCTTCACTGCTGCCAGGTTATTTATTTCATCGATTTTCAACTGGGTGTAAAGCTTGCCGTTTTCCTCCAGGATATCCCTTACCTCGTCTGTAGTTATGGCATCCAGCCCACAACCAAAAGAAACCAACTGTACCAGCTCCATATCGGGTTGAGTGGCAACATAGGCGGCGGCATTATACAAACGGCTGTGATAAGTCCACTGGTTCAACACATTCACCCTGCTAACCGGCATAAGGTGCGCAACACTGTCTTCAGTTATCACCACAAAACCCAGCGAACAAAACAATTTATCTATACTATGGTTAATTTCTCTATCCACATGGTATGGCCTGCCCGCCAGCACAATGATTTTGCGGTTGTGTCTGCGTGCATATTTGATGGCCTTTTGCCCTTCGGCTTTTATATCCTCACGCCAGGCACTGTAAACCGAATAGGCCTTCTGCAGGGCTTTTTCCAAATCTTCTTTAGAAACCTCGAATTCCTTTTTAAAAAAGGGCGCCATTTTGGCAATAAAAAGCTTATAGTTATTCAAATCTAAATATGGCATTAAAAATTTTGTTTCCTTAAGCCTTAGCACATTCCCACGTAAAAGTTCAGGATAATAGGCTACAACAGGACAGTTAAAGTGG
>DGYV01000039.1:22610-22862 GCA_002398485.1 Peptococcaceae bacterium UBA4997
ACAACAGGACAGTTAAAGTGGTTATCGGTTTCGCCCTGCTGGAAATTATAGCTCATACAAGGATAAAAAATAGCGTCCAATCCCTGATCCAGTAAGCTTTCAATGTGACCATGCACCAGTTTTGCAGGGTAGCAAACTGTATCCGAAGGAATGGAATACTGCCCCTTAACATAAAGCTTTCTGGAGGAAGGCTCAGAGTATACCATCTGAAAACCCAGCTCTGTAAACAGGGTATGCCAAAGCGGGATATTT
>DGYV01000039.1:23018-23212 GCA_002398485.1 Peptococcaceae bacterium UBA4997
GGGTATGCCAAAGCGGGATATTTTCATACATATTTAAGGCCAGCGGTATGCCGATACGTCCTTTGGGATTTGTTACGGTTTGCTTAGTAAGAGCTTCTATCCTATCCAGCTTATATTGATAAAGGTTTGGTAGGGTGTTCGTGGTTTTGCCGCCTGCACCCAGTTCGCACTTATTGCCCGAAACAAAACGACTG
>DGYV01000039.1:23397-23877 GCA_002398485.1 Peptococcaceae bacterium UBA4997
CATTGGCAAAGGTGTTTATAGTAAGGTTACAGCGATTATTACATTTATGGCAGGTAACGGCCTTGGCCGTATGCACAAACTTTTCAAGATCTGCCATACCTATTAAGGTACTGTGCCCCTTTACCCTTTCCTTAGCATAAAGCGCGGCACCAAAAGCACCCATAAGCCCTGCTATAACAGGACGAACCACTTCCACACCCAGCTCCTGTTCAAAGCTCCTTAAAATTGCGTCGTTCAGGAAGGTACCACCCTGTACCACAATATTTTTACCCAGTTCCCCAGGTGAGGTAGCACGAATAACTTTATAAATAGCATTTTTGACCACCGAAACAGCCAATCCCGCCGAAATATCCTGCACGGTTGCACCATCACGCTGGGCCTGCTTGACGGAGGAATTCATGAATACCGTACAGCGGGAACCCAGGTCCACAGGCTTTACGGCAAAAATAGCCAAAGCAGAAAAATCATCCAGCCCATAGC
>DGYV01000039.1:24043-24507 GCA_002398485.1 Peptococcaceae bacterium UBA4997
AAATCATCCAGCCCATAGCCCAAGGCCTTGGCAAAGCTTTGGATAAAAGAACCGCAACCCGAAGAGCAGGCTTCATTGAGCATAATATGGTCAATGGTATTATTTTTGATTTTAAAACATTTAATGTCCTGCCCGCCAATATCAATAATAAAATCCACCTGCGGGTTGAAATATTTGGCGGCGCTAAAATGAGCTACCGTTTCCACCACGCCCAAATCCACCCCAAAAGCGTTTTTGATAAGATCTTCACCATAGCCGGTTACGGCAGAACCCGCAATAACCGTATTTTGATTAAGCAAACCGTATATATTCTTTAATTCCTCAAGAACCACCGTAATGGGGTTACCTTTATTGGAAGTGTAAAAAGAATGGAGCAGGCTGTTATCTTCACCTATCAAAGCCATTTTGGTAGTGGTACTACCCACATCTATGCCCAAATACACATTGCCCTTGTATTCGCCAAG
>DGYV01000039.1:24674-45671 GCA_002398485.1 Peptococcaceae bacterium UBA4997
GTGTGCTCTTCCGATCTACATTGCCCTTGTATTCGCCAAGCTCACCCAGCGGTACTTGGTCTTGGGCATGACGCTGGCAAA
The DNA here is from genome assembly GCA_002398485.1 of Peptococcaceae bacterium UBA4997. GTDB lineage: Bacteria > Bacillota > Dehalobacteriia > UBA4068 > UBA4997 > UBA4997. The sequence continues at coordinate 24,756 of DGYV01000039.1, forward strand.
AAGCCGCATATTCCACAGGGTCTTTGAATAAAGCAGGCAAAGCATTGGCTCCGTAATTATCCATTTTCAAGTTTTCAATGCGTCTTATCAAATCACCGCAGCTGAAGGTTTCGGGAAGCTCGCCGCCGTAAACGGCGCTGCCCATAGCCACAAAATATTTGCCCAGTTTAGGGAAAAGAGCGTTTTCGGGCCGGAGTTTAAGGGTTTCCGCAAAACGCTGCCTTAAACCTTCAAAATAGCTTAAAGGACCACCCAAAAACAATACCTTGCCTTCTATTTTGCGTCCCTGAGCCAGGCCTGTAATGGTTTGATCCACCACAGCCTGGAAAATGCTTGCAGCTATATCCTTTTTATTGGCACCCTGGTTCAAAAGCGGCTGTATATCCGACTTTGCGAAAACACCGCAGCGGGAAGCTATCTCATATATCTTTTCATGCTCCAGGCTCAGGCGGTCCAGTTCTTCTGCCGAAATATCCAGAAGCGTTGCCATTTGGTCAATAAAAGCACCCGTACCGCCGGCACAGGTACCATTCATCCTTTCTTCCAAACCGCCCGTTAAAAAGATTATTTTGGCATCCTCACCGCCAAGTTCTATTACTACATCCGCATCGGGCACTTCTTTTTCCACAATCAAGGTAAGCGCATAGACCTCTTGCACAAAGGGCAAATGACAGCTTTTGGCTATGCCCATACCCGCAGAGCCTGCTACAGCTAGCTTTACGGGGGCATCGCCCAAAATCACCGCCAATTCCGAAAGCATAAGTGCCAAGTTTTCCTGAATTTTGGAAAAGTGCCTTTTGTAATTCTTATAAATTATTTTATTCTGATCATCCACAGCCACGATCTTCACCGTGGTTGAACCAACATCCATTCCTACTTTATAACACATGGCGCCCTCCTGTAATTTGGCGTATAGTTATATTATTGCGGGGATCAAACTTTAATTTCACCTATTAAAATATAAATTTTATCTTAAAGTTTATTATAGCACGCCCACTGTTTAGGTACAATAAATATAAAATTATTTATATTCTTCACCCGGGAAAAAATACTATACAAACAAACTGACCCAAGAAAAACAAAACATCTAAAACTAGAAAAAGAAGCCGCATACTACGGCTTCTTTTATACTAATTTAAATCACATAGGATTTTATTAAGGCAAATTTATTTTGCAGTATTATCGGCTGCGGTATCATCAGTAAGGGCCGGTTTATCTGTGCCTTCTGTGCCTTCAGCGGCAGGAGCAGCAGGGTTAGAATATTTTGCTTCATATTCTTTTTCTACTTTTACATTTTCCATAAGCTCATCCAAAGCCGCACTGTAAGCATCTTCCTTTTCGCTTGAGGACAATTCATCGATGATGCTTTGCTTCAAATCCTCAAATTTATCCGTGCAGGCTTCCAACTTGATAATATGATAGCCAAAGCTGGTTTCAACAGGAGTTTTGGTATATTCGCCAACCTTGGTAAGAGCAAAAGCTGCCTTGTTGAATTCATCCACATAGGTGGAGGTATCACGGGTTACGGTTTGGCTCAAAGAGCCGCCGGAAGTGGCTGTGGAATCGTCATTGTTTTGAGTAGCTATAGCGGCAAAATCACCGCCGTTTTCCAGTTCCTTGATAAAGCCTTCGGCTTTCTTTTTAATGGCCGCCTTATCTGCCTCAGTAGCATCATCCTTTATTTCCAAAAAGATATGTGCAAACTGCTTGGTGATATATTTATCAGGGTCAGCTTCAAAAGCTGCTTTGGCATCCTCATCGGCAACCGTGATATCCTTGGTTACTTCATTGTAATAAGCTTCGCCCAAGAGTTGGCTTTCTACCAGCCAGGAAATATCATTTTCCGTCATTTCGTTTTCTTGGAGCCAGGTTTTATAAGCATCATCACTTTCAAAGGAGGATTTCTCCTCTGCCAAAAGCTTGGTTTTTTCCTCTTCATCTATTTGGAGGCCCATATCCACAGCGGCTCCACGCACTGCGGCAATTTCCTTTAACATTTGTGCTGCCTGAGCCTCTATATAATACAAGTACTGGGCACCTTCCTCGCTTTCAAAGTCAATACCATATGAAGAAAGATAATCCTTAGTACTCTTCATGTAGTAATTGAACACGCCCTGCGGCACATCCTGGCCATTCACTTTCATAACCGAATTTTCCACAGGAGTTAAACTGGGCCCACCGCAAGCCGTAACCGCTATGCAGGCAATAACCAAAACAGCAATAAGTGCTATACCTTTTAATAAATGTTTTTTCAAAATATTACCTCCTAAAACCATCAAATAAAACCTTGTTGATAGTTTTGTAATTAAAAATCCATCACACCTTGTGATTATAACACAGATTAACCCTGTTGGAAAGCAAATAATTCCTCCAAAAAGCCCAAAAGTATAAGCAAACGCTTATCCTGAGGACCTTGACCAATATGAAAATGAATGGCAAAATTCTTTTGGCTTTTGTAACTTACAAGCTTGCCATAACGCTCGGCTGTTTTTACCAGTGTTATACCACTTAAAGTATGATCGGCATGGAAAGTAATTACCAGATTATGCCCTTTTTGTAAAATAGAAGCAATATCTAATTTGAATGCCCAATATTTGATTTTACCGATTTGAAATAAATTATTTACTACTTGTGGTGGTTCACCATAGCGATCCGCAATTTCCTCTTTAAGGGCATCAATCTCCTCCAAGCCCGCAGCAGCTATACGCTTGTATATTTCAACTTTTAGATCGCTATCCGCAATGTAAGTATCGGGTATATAGGCATTTACGCCCAAATCCAGTTGGGGTGCTTCCTTCTCTTTTACCAGTTCCCGGGTGCCAAGCTGTTTTTCCATTTCCTCCGCTACCAAACGGCAGTACATATCAAAACCTACCGCGGCAATATGCCCGTGCTGTTCGGGGCCCAAGATATTGCCTGCTCCCCTTATTTCCATATCTCTTAGCGCTATTTTGAAACCTGAGCCCAGCTCTGTGAAATCACGTATCGCTACCAAGCGCTTTTTGGCCTGCTCATTGATTATTTTATCCTTATGATAGGTAAAATAAGCATAAGCCTGACGGTTGGAGCGCCCAATACGGCCACGCAGCTGATAAAGCTGAGCTAGCCCCAAACAATCGGCGTCATGCACAATAAGAGTATTGACATTAGCTATATCCAGCCCGCTTTCGGCAATGGTGGTACAGATTAGCACATCGCTTTCACCGTTGATAAAGGCTGTCATCACTTTTTCCAGCTCTCGTTCGGGCATTTGGCCGTGCGCCACAGCAATGCGGGCCTCCGGCACCAGCGTTTGCAAATCTTCCTTTGTGCGCTCTATATCCATAACCTTATTGTGCACGAAATAAACCTGCCCGTTCCTTTCTAGCTCCCTTCTTACCGCTTCCTGAACCAAACGTGGATGATACTCCACCACATAGGTTTGTACAGGGTGCCTGTCTTCAGGCGGAGTATTGATAACGCTCATATCCCTTATGCCCACCAAAGACATATGCAAAGTACGGGGTATGGGGGTTGCGGAAAGGGTAAGGACATCCACATTTTCTTTCCAAGTTTTCATTTTTTCTTTGTGAGCCACGCCAAAACGCTGCTCCTCATCTATTATCAACAAACCCAGATCCCTGAATTTTATATCCTTGGAAAGCAGGCGGTGTGTGCCTATGAGTATATCCACCTTGCCTTCGGCCACACTTGTCAAAAGCAGTTTTTGCTCCTTGGCAGAAACAAAACGGCTTATTACCCCTACTTTTACAGGATAACCTTGCAGCCTTTCCACAAAAGTAGTGTAATGCTGCTGAGCCAAAAGTGTGGTAGGCACCAAAACCGCTACTTGCTTGCCGTCCATTACGGCCTTAAAAGCTGCCCGTAGCGCTACCTCCGTTTTACCGTAGCCTACATCACCGCATAAAAGCCTATCCATGGGCTTATTTTTTTCCATATCGCTTTTTATTTCTTCCGCTGCCTGCAATTGATCGGGGGTTTCAGTATAGGGAAAGCTATCCTCGAATTCCTTCTGCCATGGCGTATCAGGAGCAAAACTATAGCCCTTGGTTTGCTGGCGCGCCGTATAAAGCTTTAACAGATCCTCCGCCAATTCCTGCACGGAAGCCTTCACCTTAGCCTTTACCCTTTGCCACTGATTACCGCCAAGCTTATAAAGCTTGGGGGAGGTGCCCTCATTACCTATATATTTTTGCACCAGATCCATTTGATCCACAGGCACAAAAAGCTTATCATTGCCTGCATAGTGTATCTCCAGGTAATCTCCGGCAAGATCCTCCACGGTTATTCTTTTGATGCCTATATATTTACCGATACCATGGTTAGCGTGAACTACATAATCGCCTGCCTGCAAATCCACAAAGTTTTCCAAAACTTGACCTTTTGAGCCTGTGCGGCGGCTCAAGCTTTTGGCTTCCCGACCCAAAAGCTCCTTTTCCGTGATCACGGCAAATTTGCCCTCATTATAGACATAACCGCTGCTAAAAGGCACAGTATCCACCAGCCCCGCACCTATATCATAATCCTTCAACAGCTCTGTAAGCTTGGCCTTCCTTACCTGTGAAGAAGCACAAAAATACAAGTGGTAACTGTTTTTTTGCCAATAGTGTATATCCTCGGCCAAGAGTTCCATGTTACCCGTATAAGAAGGAATAATGTGTGTGGTAACGGCAAAATGAGCGCCCAAATTCCAGCCACCTTTACCGTTCAGCAAACCAAAGCCCAAAAGATTTTTCTGAATAAGCTTTTCTCTTATTTCCGCTAAACCAAAAAAATTATCACCAAAAGCGGGAATTATTTGCCCTGCCTCTACCATTTCGTAGTAATAGGAAAGCCTTTCTTCCTCCATATTTTGAAGAACCGTGGCACTGGCTTCGGGCTCATCTATAACTACCAAACCACCTTCGGGCAAATAATCGCACAGATGCGCTTTTTTAGGGTACAAAAGGCTGAAAAACTGCTCCATCCCATTGACCCATTGGCATTCGCCCATTTGCTCCAAAAGAGGCGAAAATTTTTCCCTAAGGTTGCGGCGGGGCATGCCTTTCAAAGCATTCAAAGCTTTGTTATAAGCCGTAGTGAGCCTGGGTATGCCCTGCTGCAAAATATCGCTGTTCAAAACAAGTTCCCGCGCGGGCGCAAGCCAAATACCGTTTTTAACCACACCCTGTGAACGCTGGCTTGCGGCATCGAAATAGCGCATGCTTTCTATTTCCGTATCAAAAAACTCCAAGCGTACTGGCATTTTGACTGTTAAGGGGAAAATATCCACTATACCGCCACGCACACTAAAGGTTCCTGGGGTATCCACCATTTTTTCACGGCTGTAACCCATAATGGCAAGCTTTGACGCTAATTCATCCAATTCAAAATCAACACCAACTTTTAAATAAACATGGCCTTCAGCAAAAATATGTTTCGGCACCAAAGCACGGGTACTTGCGCCTGCCCAAGCCACAACTATTACCTTTTCCCCACGGGCAAGGCTGGAAAGTGCAGCAATCCTACGGCTGCTGAGCTCCGGATTATAAGCATAGATTTCAAAAGGCATCAAAGCCAGGCGTGGGAAAAAAAGCACCTTCTCTTCAGGCAGGCAGGCACTTAAATTCTGCTGCCAAAGCTGAGCCGCTTCTATTGTTGCTGTAATAATTACCATTGACCGCGGGCTCTTCAAAAATTCAGCCGCTACCCAGGCCGCCTTGGCAGAATCCGCCAAGCCTGAAACCATAGGGTTTTGGCCTTGCTGAAGAGCATTAAATACCTCTTGATATTTGGTATCTGCCTGCCAGTTCTGCTGTATGGTTTTCTCTAACAAAGGAACCTCCGAATTAAAACTTTTATTTTTATTATTTGATTACCTTTTTGAAAAATTACGGGAATTATTACTCAATTCTGATAACACAAAAAGGCAGACTAAAGCCTGCTCAAAAATTAAAACCAAACATTTTATAAGCCCATAAACTATTCTGCAGGGGTTGCATTATAAATATTCATTACCTGGTTTATTTCGTGTTCCAGCCAATAAAAAGCTGCTTCCGCTGCTTTTGCAAGCACAGGCACCATTTCGGCCATGGCTTCTTTATCAAAATTTTGCAGTACATAATCCACTACTGTGCCAACCAAAGGATGCCCGATACCTATTTTTACTCTGGGTATCTCATTAGTATGCGCATGAGCTATAACGGAAGCCATACCTTTGTGTCCGCCCGCACTGCCCTTGGAACGCACGCGCAATTGCCCCGGCAAGAGGTCCATATCATCATAAATGATCAATACATCCTGCCAGGATACATCATAATAGTTTACAGCATCGGCCACGGCCTCGCCGCTTAAATTCATAAAGGTTTGCGGCTTCAGCAAAATGATTTTTTCTCCCTTATAATGCCCTTCGGCAATTTGAGAGTTATGTTTGATTTTGCTGAAATCCCAGCCCAGCTTTTGGGCAACCATATCCACCGCCATAAAACCAACATTATGACGGTTTGACGCATATTTAAGCCCGGGATTCCCCAGCCCCGTTATGATTTTCATATTTGCTCCTTTATTTATGATAAATATATAACTTTTTTAAATTATTTACTGGTTTATAATACCATATTTATGAGATATTGAAAAGTAAAAAAGGCACTCTTAAAGTGCCCTTTTATAACATTATATGCCAATATTTATAAACTTAAAGTTCCTGCTCTTGGCTTAACTACTTAGTTTTCATCGAACAAACGGCTTACGGAAAGATTTTCATGAATACGAATAATGGCTTCACCCAAAATGGGAGCCACGGAAACAACTTGTATTTTATCGCTTTGGCCTTGGATCTCGGGCCTTAAGGGTATGGTATTGGTAACCACTACTTCCTTAATACGTGAGTTATTGATCCTTTCCAAAGCCGGAGGCGTTAAAATAGAATGGGTACAACAGGCATAAACTTCTTTTGCCCCCGAACGCTCGATCAAAGCATTGGCACCCTGGGTGATTGTACCTGCCGTATCGATCATATCGTCTACCATAATTACAGTTTTACCCGAAACATCACCGATGATATTCATAATTTCAGCCTTATTCGGCTCAGGACGGCGCTTATCGATAATAGCTAGCTCACTGCTTAACTTATCCGCAAGTAAACGAGCACGAGTAACACCACCGATATCCGGTGAAACAACTACAACATCCTTAAGTTTTTTGTTTTTGTAATATTCCGCAAGCAACGGCACACCCGGTAAATGATCCACCGGTATATCAAAAAAGCCCTGAATAGCATTGGCATGCAAATCCATAGCCACTATGCGGTCTGTGCCCGCCGCGGTTATCAGGTTCGCCACCAATTTGGCGGAAATGGGATCACGGGCCTTCAGCTTACGCTCCTGACGAGCATAACCGTAATAAGGGACAATAGCAGTAATACGCTTGGCGGATGCCCTGCGCATAGCGTCGATCATAATCAAAAGCTCCATAATATTATCGTTTACCGGAGCACAGGTTGGTTGTACTATAAATACATCCATACCGCGGACACTTTCATTGATTTCCATTTTAATTTCACCGTCCGCAAAGGTGGTAACCTTGGAATTGCCAATATTGATACCCAAATACTCACCGATTTCCATAGCTAAACCCGGATTGGCATTACCCATGAAAACCTTTAACTTTGGCGTGCTCATTTGCCTTCGTCCCCCTATAATACTGTTTATTATTCAATTTTCAAAAGATAGTACTGCATTGACCTTGTATTATTCTAGTTCAAACATGTAAATTCCTGTTGAGAAACAGACTTTATTTGTAATTATTTGTTGTTTTTTAGCTTTTCTCTAAGCTCTTTGCCCCTGCCTTCAAGGTTGCGCTGCTTGCCACGCGCAATTGCCAAATCATCCGCAGATACTTCCATGGTTATAGTGCTGCCTGCCGCCACATAAGCATTGGCACCTATTTTTACGGGAGCCACCAAATTGGAATTGGAACCAATAAAGGCTCCATCTTCAATAATGGTTTGGAATTTATTAAAACCATCATAATTACAGGTAATGGTACCGCAACCAATATTTACCTTACTGCCTACCACACTGTCGCCAACATAGCTTAAATGCGGAATTTTACTGCCCGCACCAATGTGTGATTTTTTTAGCTCTACAAAGTCGCCTACTTTGACGTTCTCTGCCAAAACCGTGCCGGGACGCAGATACGCAAAAGGCCCTATATTGGCAGCGTTTCCTATTACTACATCATTGGTAACACTGCGCAGGATAGTGCATTTATCGCCCACTTTGGTATCGGTTATTTGGCTATCGGGACCGATTTCGCAATTTTTTCCTATAACAGTATTGCCTCTTAAGTGGCAGCCTGCGTAAATTACGGTATCCGCTCCCACCTCCACTTCCGTATCTATATAAGTATTAGCGGGATCCTGCACGGTAACACCCGCAAGCTGTAATTCGGTTATCTTACGTTTTCTTAATACCTGCTCGGCCATGGCAAGCTGTACCTTATCGTTCACACCCATGGTTTCCTGAAAATCAGCGGCAAGGCAGGCCGTTACTTTATGACCGTGTTCCACCAAAACTTTTACGGTATCGGTTAAATAATATTCACACTGGGCATTATCATTGGTAAGCTCGCAAAGTACTTCCTGAAGCAGACGCCAATCAAAAAAATAGGTGCCTGTATTGACTTCACAAATTTGCTTTTCTGCTTCTGTAGCATCTTTTTCTTCCACAATGCCTGTAACAAAACCTTCCGCATTGCGAATGATCCTGCCATAACCATGTGGATTTTCGGTTTTAGCTGTAAGTACTGTACAAGCGGCTTTGCCTTGTTTGAATTCTTCCATAAGAGCTTTCAAGGTTTTGGCAGTTAGAAGCGGAGTATCAGCACAGGCCACTAAGACCGCCCTTGTTTCCATAGACAAAAAAGGAATTGCTTGAATAACAGCATGGCCCGTACCCAGTTGGGGACGCTGTACAACATATTCGGCAATATCTCCTAAAGTATCTTGCACTTCCCTGGAACTATGGCCTATTACCATATAGCATTTGCCTATGCCTGCTGAATGTACTTGGCTAAGCACCTGTTCCGCCATGGTTTTTCCTGCCACCTTATGCAATACCTTGGGCAGGTGTGATTTCATACGCGTACCCTTGCCCGCGGCAAGGATAATAGCTGCTGTATTTTTCATAGATTACCTCCGTTTATATTGCTTGTTCATATATGTATTTACGTAACTTGTCTTTTTGAAATGGGGCTTATATATGATAACCAAATTTTTTACTTTGATTTCAATAAAGCATATCATCACCTTTCCCGGAAAAGGGCAAGGGGGATAGGGTGAAAATACTTAAAACAATTTTTATCATAAAATACTTTATAAAAAATTACCGTAAGCTTGCAGCACCCCAATTAATAAATTAACCCTAAAACACCTTGGCTCTTATAAATATTAAAAACCATTTTTTACGGGGGTCCATGCTCCCCGCAATCCATTATAACATATAATTCAAAAAAGAAAATGGCGAAATTTACAAAAAGGGCTGTTCAAATTGGTCTTAAACGGGTATAATAATAGTGTTTCCCTAAACATTTTCAAGGAGGTGGCACCATGGAGGCGGACCCTAGCCGATTATCTTTTCAAACTTTTTATCTTAAAAATTCAAAAAAAATACTTGGGCAGCCATGGTGTAGCTTGCTGTTTTAAAATAAGTCGCATCCGCTGCCCATTGGGAGGTGGCAAAAATGCTGGCTATTTACCGTACCATTAATGATGAACTGGTACAAACCACCGAAGCTGAAAAAGGTTCCTGGCTGGATTTGATCAATCCAACCAATGAAGAAATCCAATACGCGGCACAGGAAACAGGCATTTACGAGGAATTTTTACGTTATCCTTTGGATGATGAAGAAATACCCCGTGTGGAAAGTGAAGATGACCAAATTATGATCATCATCAATGTGCCCGTTATCTGCCATGCGGAAGTTGTTTATGAAACAATGCCTTTGGGCATTATTTTGAATGATGACTATATAGTAACGGTTTGCTTGGAAGATATACACCTTTTCCAAGAGTTTTCCTCAAGTAGGATGAAGGATATGGCAACCTTTAAAAAAACCCGTTTTATTTTTCAGCTTTTACAAAAGAAAACCAATCTTTATTTGAAATATCTGCGCGACATCAACCGCCGTCATGAAGAAATAGAAAGATACCTGGAAAAATCAATGAGAAACCAAGAACTTTTGCACCTTATGAATTTGGAAAAAAGCCTGGTTTATTTTACAACCTCTTTGCGCTCCAATGACAAGGTTATGGAAAAACTGATGCGGAGCAAATCCTTAAAAATGTATGAAGAGGACGAGGATCTGCTGGAAGATGTTATGATTGAGAATAAACAGGCTATTGAAATGGCAGACATATACAGCAACATTTCCAGCAGCACCATGGATACGTTTGCTTCCATCATCTCCAACAATTTGAATATTGTAATGAAGTTTTTGGCGTCAATTACCATTATTTTATCGGTACCTACCATGATAGCAAGCTTTTTTGGCATGAATGTGGTTTTACCTATAAATACTACAAGCCCTTTTGTTTTTTTCGGCATCCTTTTTATTTGTATTATAGCCTGTTTGGGCTTATTGTGGTATTTAACAAAAAAACGTATGCTTTAAAACAAAACTTCCGCAGTTTAAGTAAATGCGGAAGTTTTTTATTTTTATGCAGTTTTTTTAATAATCGCTTGGCCTGCAAAATATCTTGATCAAGCTTGATAAATGTTTAAATGTACGGCTCGAATTTGGGGGGTGGCGTGGTTCCCAAAAGATGTATAGAGTTCATAGAGGTGCTGTCTATTTTACCCGTTAACAAATTAATAAAGCCAACCGCCGTAACATCCTGGCTTTCCTCTACCTGAATAACGATAACAGGGGTCTTTTTATTCAAATAATAAAAAGTGCGGTCCAAAAAATAGGCATATTGGGGTATTAAAATATCTGTTTTAGGAGTAAAAATATTTTCATCCGTAACAAAAGCCGCCCTGCCTGCATGAAAATCCTCATCTGTAGCAGGCCTGCCGTAAACAAAGCTTTCTTGGGGCAGCTCGGGCCAGGTATGCGGGGCTTCTCTGTGTTTTGAAAGCACAAGCCATAAAACAAAAATTATAACTGCGATTATGATAAGCCATGAAAACAAATATTGCATACAACTTCTCCTATTATTAATTATTCTAAAATACTCTCAATAGATTTTCAAAAAAAATTTAAATTGGATCATAATGTTTTATTCCAAATACTGTATATACAAAATTATTATATTATAATAGTATAAACCTTTTTGTCTAAATAGGCAATTGGTATTTTAAGTGCGCTTTTTTAATTATAAATAATGTATTTTTAATGTATTTTTGGCTATTGCGGTTGAACAATTTTCATTTTAGTGGTATATTATACAATGTAGGCTTATGTATACAATAAAACATTTGCGGGCTGAAATGCCCCGTTTTATTGTTAAATATTTTGGAGGTGTAAAAATGCGTAAAGAAAAAGACTTTTTAGGTGAGATTGAGATTCCGGATGAAATGTATTATGGTGTACAAACCACCCGCGCTCTTACCAACTTTCCCATTACCGGTTTAAAAATTTATCCTGAATTGATTGTGGCTTTGGCTACAGTTAAATGTGCAGCCGCAATGGCTAATATGTCTACCGGCCGTATGGATAAAAAAATAGGCGATGCCTTGGTTGCCGCTGCTAAAGAAGTTATGGAAGGCAAATTGCATGATCAGTTTGTAACCGACGTTATTCAGGGTGGTGCAGGTACTTCCATCAACATGAATACCAACGAAGTATTGACCAACCGTGCTTTGGAAATCATCGGCGAAAAACGCGGTAATTACAGCATTATTTCCCCTAACGACCATGCTAACATGGCTCAATCCACCAACGATGCTTTCCCCAGTGCTGTTCACGTTGCTTTGGTAGACCTGGGTGAAAAATTGATCGAAGAATTAGAACTTTTACATGATGCTTTCATGGTTAAAGCAAAAGAATTCCATACCATTATCAAAATGGGCCGCACCCACCTGCAAGACGCTATTCCCATTACCTTGGGCCAGGAATTTGCAACCTACGCTAAAGTTGCTGCTCGCGGCGCTGCTCGCATTAAATATTCCCTTGATAAAATGCATTACCTGAACATGGGCGGTACCGCTGTTGGTACAGGTTTGAACGCTGAAGCCGAATATGTTGTAAACGTTGTTAAAGCTATTAGCGAACTCACCGGCAAACCCTACTACAATGCTCCCGACCTTATTGATGCTACCCAACATACTGATGAAGTTGCCGAACTTTCCTCCATGCTGAAAGCTACAGCTTTCGGTTTGATCAAAATTTGCAACGATCTTCGCTTAATGGCTTCCGGCCCCAAATGCGGATTCTATGAAATCAAACTTCCCGCACGTCAGCCCGGTTCCTCCATTATGCCCGGTAAAGTTAACCCGGTTATGCCCGAATCTTTAAACCAAACCTGCTACAGAGTTATCGGCAATGACCTTACCACCAGCTTAGCAGTTGAAAACGGCCAAATGGAATTGAACGTTATGGAACCTGTAATGTACTATTCATTAATGGAATCCATGAAAATTCTGGCTAATACCATTCGTAACTTCCGCAACCTGTGCGTAGTAGGTATTGAAGCAAATGAAGAACACTGCGCTGAATTAGTTCACAACAGCTTTGGCATCATGACTGCTATGTTGCCCCATATCGGTTACTCTACTTCCTCTATGGTAGTTAAGGAAGCTGTAGCAAGCGATCGCCCCGTAAAAGAGTTGATCATGGAAAAAGGCTTGGTAACCGAAGCAGAAATGAATATCATCCTTGACCCCATCAACATGACCACACCCGGTATTTCCGGTAAAGAAGGCATTGAAGAATTACGTGCCAAAGGCCATGATTGCAAATCCAAGTGCTAATTTGGTTTTAATAAAATTGATTAAATAGCTTTATTAAAGCCCATGCCACCAGGTGGCCAAGTTGTAAAATTAAAGTAGACATACGAAAAAGTATGTCTACTTTTTTATTTTATTTATTGTAATATTTTACATAAAATTTTCTCTTTTCACTTGAGTAAATAGCATCAATTTGACCCAAGAAAAGCTATATAATATAAAGTAAAAATAAAGCCTTGCCAAGCAAGGCTTTATTTATTTGCTATAACGCGATTTTTATAAAACAGTTTGTATAGGTTATTATTGTATAAAGCCTAAGTCCCTATATTTTTTTATTAGATCCTGATCGCCTTTTAAAATCTTACCTGTATTGGTATCCGCCTCAAAGAGAAAGAACTTGCTGCCGTTAGAATCAAAATTATCGTTATCGTAATTATATGTAACAAAATAAACTCCCGTATTTTCTACTTCCTTCACTTTCCAACCCATTATCCTGGCAAAACCCTCACCCGTTTGTGCCCAAGCATCCAAAACCTCGCCCGTGGTACGCCCATCTTCCAAAAGATAAGTTGCTTTTACCATTTCTACTATAGCCTGTTCTTGGGGAGAAAGTACGGAAGAACTATCCTTAAGTACATATTTATCCAAAAAATAGTAGCCAACTGTAAGCAAGATGATAATGACCGCCAGCAGCCACATTAATTTGAACCTGTCTTTTTCGGGCTTGCCCGGAACCGAACGCACATTTTTATATTCATAGGTTCTGGTAGTTTGTTTATGGATATCCTTAACATCGGCCCGCGACCAGGCGGCCACACTGTGGCAATTGGGGCAGAATTCTGCATTATCAGGGATATCCTTACCGCATTTTATACATTTGACCATTAAAAAACCCTCCGAAAAAGGGCGGCTTGGCCGCCCTAAACTTGCTGTATTTAATCCAATTCACCCAATTTGTCTCTTAAAATTTCTAACAAACTGTTTTGGGTATTTTCAATATGCTCTGAAGCGGCAACCTTGGCCTTGGCGGGATTTCTTTCCGCTATAGCTTCCAATAATTTTTTATGTTCCTCCAGAGAATTTTGCCTTACCTGAGTTTGAGCAAGACAAATCATCCTATAGCGGTTGATCTGCTCAAAAATATTATTCATTATCTGTACAAGACGGTCATTTTTAGTGGCATTATAAATTTGTTCATGAAAACAGCTGTCCAGCTCCGCCCAATGTTCAACATCGCCTTCCTCCCAAGTTTCAGAAAGCTCTACCAAAAGCCGTTCCAAGTCTTCCAATTCTGCTTCGCTCATCCTTTCTGCTGCCAAAGAGGCTGCCAAACGCTCCAAAGATGTGCGTATTTCAAATACACTTATAATATCCTTAACGGACATTCCTGCCACATAAGCACCTTTTCTGGGCACCATAACCACGAAACCATCCAGTTCCAGGCGTCTGATAGCTTCACGCACAGGCGTACGGCTTACGCCCATTTCCTCGGCCAGTTGAACCTCCATTAAGCGTTCACCGGGAGGCAACTGCCCTGACATGATAGCTTCCCTTAAAACCTCGAACACCATTTCTCGTAAAGGCTGGTAGCCTTCCAAACGAATTGGGGATAACTTTTCTCTGCCCATTGTGTACACTCCTTTATATATACATAATAATATTACCTACCTGACCAGTTGTGGCTACTGTGTATACCAGCGGCCATTTTTGTTTAAGCTTAACTGCGGCAAGCTCTATTTTTTCCTTATCCGCGCTTAAACCCAGCATTGTACCACCGCTTCCAGACATCATGGCTTTAAGGCCGCAGGCGGCTATTTCAGCTTTTAATTCCGTTAATACAGGGTAAAGTTTAAAAGATGAATATTCCAGCACATTGCCGGTATTAGCAATTACAGTTTCACTATCACCACCTTGAATAGCATTAAGTATTTTATTTATATTGGGCCTTGATCTTATTGCCTCAAGCTGTAAGTTTTGATACACTATTGGTGTAGGCACAGGAAAACCGGGGTTTACCGCCAAAACATAAAACAGGGGGCAGACCGGTAATTCGGTAAGTTTTTCACCTATACCTTCCGCCAAAGCTGTGCCGCCCAAAACGCTGAAAGGCACATCCGCACCCAGCTTCAAGCCGTGGTTTTGCATTTCATCCATAGTTAAGCCCAAACAAAAAAGGCTGTTTACACCTTTAAGTACCGCTGCCGCATTAGTTGAACCGCCTGCCAAACCCGCAGCAACAGGAATAGTTTTTTCAATATGTATTTGAATACCATTGGGTAACCTATAAGCCTTTTGCAGTAAACGCCAGGCTTTCATAGCAATATTGCTTTCATCCAAAGGTACAGTATTTAAATTACAGGTAAGCAGGTCATCCCCTTCTTTATAGCTTATGTTAATCAAGTCGCAAAGATTTATATTCTGCATAACCATTTTTACTTCATGATAGCCATCCGCTCTTTTGGATAAAACATCCAAAGCCAGATTGATTTTGGCAAAAGCTTTTACTTGCAATTTTTTCATCAGCAACCACCTTAAAGATTCAGAATATTTGCTAAGAATCCATTTGTTTACATTAAAAATTCCTCTATTAATATTCAAACAAATTAGCCATATTAGGTAAAACATGATATCTAATTTCTTATACTATAATACATTATTATATGAACAGGCAAGTGTTTTTTTGTTTTTTGTACTGGTTTTGTACTTTAATGACAAAAAATTTTTAATGCCATACTGTAAGCACAAAAAAAAATAGCACTTTTGTTAATAAAATGTTTTGCAAATACTAAAAAGGTGGTAAAATAAATATACTATCTTTATCATTGCTAAAAATTAAAATATAGGAGGTGGCATTATGCCAGTTGTAGCTTTAGCTCAAATTTATGTGGTTCCCGGCAGGCCTGATTTGAATGTGGCTAAAATGTTGGAATATATGGAACGCGCCGAAAAGGCCGAGGCAGATATTCTGATTTTCCCTGAATTCGCCATACCGGGCTCCTTGCTTGGCGATACTTGGGAGGACGAAGAATTTTTGGCGGATTGCGGTTTTTGGGGACAAAAAATAGCCATGGCCGCCAAAAAAATGATCGTAGTTTTTGGCAACATAGCCTCCGCTCGTGATAGCAGGGGCGTTATTTACAGGCACAACGCTACTTTTGTGGCTCAAAACGGCAGATTTTTGGGCAGAGACAACTTTTTTTATCCTTACCGCGTGAAAACACGTTTACCTTTTTCCCGCGCTTATGTAAAAGAAAACCACTATTTTACAAATAATGAATATTTGGCTTTAAGGGAAAACCAGCCTTTGGGTAAATTCTTGGCACCTGTATCTGTTGAAATAAACAATGAGGAATATAACATTGGCTGTGCCACCTGTGCCGATGGCTGGGGCACCCCCCATGATCCGCCCGATGTTTTTGCCGAAGCCTTAAAAAATTGGGATATAGATTTTTTCATCAATATTGCGGCTTCCTACTGGAAACCGGGCAAAAACCAGGAACGCATCCAAAATTTTTCACGCCAGGCTCAAAGAAACAAAAGGCCCCTTATTTATGTGAACCAGGTAGGCGTTCAAAACAACGGTGCCACCATTTACACTTATGATGGCAACAGCTGCATTTATGATGCCGCAGGCAGAATAGTAGCCAAGGCCAAGGCCTGGGAAGAGGATCTCTTAATAGCTCCCATACCCACTAATTGTTATGAGCAGGAAATAGAAACAGAAGCGGATACCTCAACTGCTCATTTATATAAGGCACTTGTTTACGGCATTAAGCATTTCAGCCAAACTTGCTCCATAGAAAAAGCTGTTTTAGGCTTATCAGGCGGGGTAGATTCCGCTGTTGCGGCCTGCCTTTTAGCTGAAGCCTTCGGCCCTGAAAATGTATTGGGCATAAATATGCCCAGCCGTTTCAGCTCCAAAACTACCCAAAACCTTGCCCAAGAGCTGGCGCAAAGCCTAAAAATAAACTTTACCACTATACCTATTGAAGAAAGCTTTATGCATACCTGTGAGCAAATAGAAAATGCTGCTATCACCGCCAAAGATGATAAAACCTGGCATTTGAGCCTTACCGAGGCGGCCAAGGAGAATATTCAGGCGCGCGACCGCGGCTCACGCATTTTGGCCACAGCGGCTGCCGTCTGGAAAGGCGCAGTCATTTGTAACAGCAATAAAACGGAGATAGCTGTGGGCTATTGTACCATGTATGGTGATACCATAGGCTATTTGGCACCTTTGGGAGATTTATGGAAATTTCAGGTTTATGAACTAGCCCGTTATATTCAGAAAAACAAAAATATCGATTTACAGGCTATTATCGATTTACCCCCCAGCGCAGAGCTTTCCGAAAACCAAGCTATTGACAAAGGCTTGGGAGACCCGCTTTATTACCCCTACCATGATTATCTGTTCCGCAGTTGGGTTGAGGAAAATTCCGATATAACCAAAACCTTAAATGATTATTTACAAATGGACTTGCCGAATGCCATAGGCTGTACGGGTGAAGCCCTAAACCATGCCTGCCCCAGCCTACGTTATTTTATAGAAGATTTAGAGAAATGGTGGCTGCAATTCCGGGGTTTATCCGTAGCCAAACGCTTACAAGCTCCCCCCATTTTAGCTGTAAGTAAAAGAGCTTTTGGCTTTGACTTTGCGGAATCGCAAAACAAACCTTATTTCACCCAAGAATATTTAAATACCAAAGAAAATCTGTTGGAAGAAAATTAAAAACTTAATTGCCCCTTTGCGCAAGCCCGACAAAAGCGCAAAGGGGCAATTTTTATTTAGCTAAATTTTTTAGCTGATAACTCTTTACGGTTTTTACTAAATATAAACAAACACCAATAGCATATATAACACAACCGCTACAAATTTCTAGGCGTTTTTATTTGTTTTTAGCCGACAAAGTTTGACTTATCCAGCCATATCATATTATATATCGACAAAATGCAAAGAAATCACTCAATTATCTTTTATTCCCGAAAGACTGTTTAGGGCAGTCTTTTTAACAGGCATGCTGAATTTCGATAAATAATACTGCATACATTATATTATCCATAATTGATAGATGATTCAGATTGTATTGACAATGCCAGTGTTTGCGTTTAAAATAAGCAAAAAGATAAAGTATGATGTATTATTTATACAAAAACTTAAAATGGGTTGGATTTTTTTATTTTACAAATCTTCATGATTATTATAAAATAAGTTTTCAAATATTTTAAAATTTTCATATATTTTAAACTTTTTGAAAGGAGGAAGATTGATGGACAACTATGAAATTTTAAAATTTTTAGCGATAATCCTGTTATCAACCAAGCTTTTAGGGCTTTTAAGCAGAAAGTTAGGTATGCCGGATGTAGTAGGAGCTATTTTAGCGGGTTTACTTATAGGACCTTCCATGTTGGGTTGGGTGTCTCAACATGAAGTAATAAACATATTGGCACAATTGGGGGTCATAACCCTAATGTACACAGCAGGCCTAGAAACCGATTTAAAAGAAATGAAGAAAAACGGTGTAGCCTGCATAGTAATTGCCTCTTTTGGGGTTTTAATACCCTTTTTTGCAGGCTACATAGTTTCCGCTTTCTTTTTTGACGGATTCAACATATATTCATCATTCTTCTGGGAATGTATTTTTATTGGTGTTATCCTTACCGCAACTTCTGTAAGCATAACTGTGGAAACCTTAAAAGAATTGGGCAAACTGAACAGCAAAGCAGGCACTACTATTCTGGGTGCTGCTATTGTTGACGATATTCTCGGCATCATCATGCTTACTGTAGTTTCGGGCATTGAAAATTCAGATGTGCAAATTTCCATAATGGTTAGTAAAATTTTCTTATTTTTTATCTTCTGTGGCGTGGTTGGCATAATCTTCAACTATTTATTTAAATATATATGCCAAAAACGTGGCTGCAAAAAACGCCTGGTTGTTTATGGCTTTGCTTTTTGCTTGGCCATGTGCTACATAGCGGAACATTATTTTGGCGTTGCCGATATCACAGGTGCCTATGTAGCAGGCATTATTGTAAAAAACACTTACTCTTGTAGCTATATACTTGAAAGGATGGAAATTTTATCCTTTAGCTTTCTTTCACCCATCTTTTTTGCCAGTATCGGTATCAAGGTTACACTGGATGGCTTTAGCAATGATATAATCTGGTTTTCCGTATTACTTGTTGTTTTGGCTATCTTATCAAAAATTGGTGGCTGCTGGTTAGGTGCCAAGCTTTGCCACTTTTCCAACAAGGATGCTCTGCAAGTTGGTACAGGTATGATTTCCCGTGGAGAGGTAGCGCTTATTGTAGCTAATAAAGGTTCCCAGTTAGGTGTTCTACCCAGCATATTGTTTGCTCCGATAGTACTTATGATAATAGTAACTACCTTGATTACCCCCATACTGCTTAAAATCCTCAATTCCCCCCGTTTTGATAAAAATAATGAGGATACAGCCAAACCGGAAGCTCTTTGCAACTAAAACGTACTTATTAGAATATATAAATTATAAATACCTAAAAGTGATCTCCAATGCCGAAGATACTGCTTATTAAAATATCTACTTAGTTAAATTGTTTATTAAACTGATTATTAAATTGGTTTTACTTTTATATGCACTCCTTTGCCTAAACCCAAATTAAGTAAAGGAGTGTATTTAACTTTATAATTCATATAATTAAGGCACTTCTATAAATAAACCAAACTTGTTTTCATAAATCCCCTATAACTCTTAAGTGATTCATAAGTATTCTCACATTCAAGACCACAATTCATAAAATTATTTTATAAATCAGGCAACAGGAATAGAGCTTATACTACAGAAATTCTTTAATATACATATAATATCTCGAGATATGTGTAAAGTTGTTAAAAAAGGGGAGATTTAACAGAAATGAAAAAGCTAAGAGTTTTTATGGTTGTTGCCGGTCTTATTTTTGGGGTTTTGGCAGCACTGATGAGTGTTTGGGGCAACCCTGCCAACATGGGCGTTTGTATTGCCTGTTTTTACCGTGATATTACAGGAGCACTGGGTTTTCACAGAGCGGAAGTTGTTCAATACATCCGCCCGGAAATCATTGGTATTGTTTTAGGTGCTTTTATTGCTGCTCTTATTTTTAAGGATTTCCGTGTTCGCGGGGGTTCGGGAACATTATTACGTTTCTTCCTCGGTATGTTTTTTATGGTTGGTGCTTTGGTATTCTTGGGCTGCCCTGTACGCGCGGTACTGCGCTTAGCGGGCGGCGACCTTAACGGTATTACCGCCTTATTGGGTGTTATAGCAGGTGCTCTTGCAGGTATTTACTTTCTTAAAAAAGGCTTCAATTTGGGCAGAGCTACCGCAGTCAAAAAGGCTGCAGGTTGGATCATGCCTTTAACTATGGTGGTTCTGCTTGTATTCCTGTTGGCAAAACCCACATTCCTTTTCTTCAGCGAAAAAGGACCCGGCTCCATGCATGCCGCTTTAGGGCTTTCTCTGGCAGCAGGTTTGATAATAGGCGTACTTGCCCAACGCACCAGAATGTGCTTTGTGGGCGGCTGGCGTGATTTGTTCTTGGTTAAGGATACTTACTTGTTCAGTGGTATTGCAGCCTTCTTTGTGGGCGCTCTTGTAGTTAACCTGATCACAAGTAATGTACATATTGGCTTTGTGGATCAACCCATTGCTCATAATATGCATTTATGGAATTTCCTCGGTATGTTTTTGGCAGGCTTAACCGCCACTCTTTTAGGTGGCTGCCCCCTGCGTCAAACTGTTTTGGCCTCTGAAGGTGATACGGATGCCGCAATGACTATTTTTGGTTTGATTGCCGGTGCTGCCATATGCCATAATTTCATGATTGCCGCAGGCCCCAAAGGCATTGCCACTTTTAGCGCAGCCGCTGTTATAGTAGGTATTATCTTTACCTGTGCAGTTGGCTTTTTAATGAGCCGCGAAGCTTAAAGGAGGCTCAAAATGTCTTTTTTTAACAGGCTAAAATCACAACCCAA
>DGYV01000039.1:45893-46462 GCA_002398485.1 Peptococcaceae bacterium UBA4997
CACAGGCTAAAATCACAACCCAAAGCAAACAAAACAAATCAAAAAGCTCTTAACAGCCGCGGCAGAGGATTGATAATCTTTCAGGTAGTGGAAGAAGCCATTATGGCCGAAAAACAGCTCAAGCATGCAAATATAGGCTGTAAGCTGGTAGCACCGCCACCCCAGCTGCGCAAGGGCTGTGATTTAGCTCTGGAAATAGATTTGATAGAGCAGCCCGCAATTGAGCGAACCCTTAAGGAAAAGGTTTATTTTGTGGGTATTTTCCCACTTCAGGGCAGTGCTGAATTGCTTAACCATGTTAAAATAAATTATTACGGTAAATACACTATGGTAAAAGCCGGTAATATGAAGCTGGTTTTTGATAGCGAAAGCGGTGTTATAGTAAATACATCCGGCGGAGGCTGCCCTGATATACCCTATCTTAACTTACAAATGGTAGGTAAAAAACTTAATGAGGCCCCCCGCCCCAGGGAAAAGGGCTTTACTCTTTGTTCCTTGATGCTGGACCGTGCTTTTGAGGAAGCTTGTGCTCTATGGGAAGGAGGGAAAAAATAATGCTTGTAATTTGC
>DGYV01000039.1:46646-48533 GCA_002398485.1 Peptococcaceae bacterium UBA4997
AAATAATGCTTGTAATTTGCGGCATCATTCCCATTCCCGATTTACCATTGATTTGCGGACCCGTAAAAGCGGAAGCCGGAAGCCTTATACTTGAAGGCCATAAAATACCTTGTTCCCAGGGCACGGCTGCTATGGTATCTGCTGCTCTGGCGGTAAGCACTTACCTTGATAATGAGCCTCCCATAGCCTTACTGGCGGGCGATATAGGCTCAGGTGCAGGCAGCAGGCTAATATACAATTATATTATCGAGCATGTTGCTACTCTAAAACCAAGGGTTTTGGCTATGCATTACTGTATGCCTGATCTTAAGCTTACGGTTAATTTATGCGAGGCGGTTAAAACCATGCCGGAAAAACCGATAATGCTGGCCGATGCAGCTTCCATGTATGCCGCTAAAGCTGCCGATATTGCTCCGCAATTCGATATGTTCACACCCGACCTTTCGGAAATAGCTTTTTTAGCGGATCCCGAAGCTATTCACCCCGCTTATATAAACAAACACCTTTTTGAAAGCGACTGCAGCAAAATACCATTGTTGATAGAGCAGGCTTATCGCCATAAGGGTGCTGCCAAAAATTTGCTTGTTAAAGGTGCTGTTGATTATATAGTTGCGGAAGGCAAAATAATTGACGAGATAGAAGCACCTGATGTACCCATACTGGAATGCATAGGCGGCACAGGCGATACCATAACCGGTATGGTAGCTGCTTTTGCCGATGCTGAATTGGAACTGCATCAAGCAGCTATAATCAGTGCTAAGGCTAACAGAGCAGCCGGTGAATATGCCCAGGTTACTCCCGCGAATTCCGTGTCAGTGCTCATCAATGCCCTGCCGCAGGTATTCAAGGATAACCTTTGTGCCTGGAGCGGTGTATGCAGCCTTTAATAAAAATTTAATTTTATTCACGGTGAATTTTTAATAATAATTCTATAAGGGAGATGTACCATAATGATCGAAGTTGATGTACGCGGCTTTGCCTGCCCTATTCCTGTAGTAAAAACTCAAAAAGCTATGAAGGAAAACCCCAAAGCAGAGCTCCTGGTTATCTGTGAAGCAGCGGTTTCCAAAGAAAATATTTCCCGCCTGGCTTTAAAAAAAGGCTACAAAATTAAGGAAACCAAAGATGATGAAGGCTACAAACTGTATTTACAGCCCTAAATCAAGCATTTTTAAGAACGCATCTTCGTTTTTAAGTAAAATAAGTTTTGATAATTTTACATAATAAAACTTCATTTTAAGTAATGCCTTCTTTTCTTACAAAAAACCCCCGTTAAAGGGGGTTTTTTAGTTATTCTCAAATTTATTTTTATTTTCAGGCTGCCACTTAGAAATCAATCGCTTGACTTCTTCTATACACCTTTCACCTTCTTTTTGACCCATTTCCAAACAAAGCTGTGCTTTACTAAATTCTAAAGCACCCACGGGCTCGGTAATTGGATCTAAAATAAGGTCAGCTTTAGACATTAGCTGGATTCCACTCATTATATCCAAGGCGCGGTTCATTATCTCAATAACATTCTTAGGTTTACTGTTATTATCTTTATAATCCAAATCTATAGCTATTATTATGTCTGCGCCGGCTTCGGCAAGCACATCATCGGGGCAATCATCCAACACATAACCGTCTACAAGTATTTTATCACCATAGCTTACGGGCAGAAAAACTCCGGGAATAGCAGAACTTGCTTGTACTGCCAAAGCAATGGGGCCGCTTTCCAGCACTACCTTTTCACCGCTTACCAAGTCCACGGTTACTATTTTTAAGGGTATCGGCAACTCCTCGATTTTTTTATTATGCGTAAGCAGGCGAATGATTTCTGCATAGCCTGAACCATCTATAAAGCCTTTGCGGCTGACCTTAGGCTTAAAGATATTTTTGAAATCC
>DGYV01000039.1:48718-49047 GCA_002398485.1 Peptococcaceae bacterium UBA4997
AAGATATTTTTGAAATCCAGTTTGGGCAGGATCCTTGCCAGTTCATCCGCGTTATTGCCTGCAGCATATAAAGCGGCAATAGCAGAACCTATAGAAGTACCCGAAACCATATCTGCTTTGATACCTGCTTTTTCCAGGCTTTGGATAATGCCTATATGAGCAAGGCCGCGAATACCGCCGCCACCAAAAGCAATACCTATTTTGGGCTTAATAGTCATAGCATACCTCCCGAACCGTTCAAGCCCTTATAAAACTACAAAAGAGAACGGCCAAAACTGTCCTTGCATAAGAAAACACCAGTTTCATCCCGAACGAAGTGAGAAATCTTT
>DGYV01000039.1:49210-56611 GCA_002398485.1 Peptococcaceae bacterium UBA4997
CTTCGCTGCACTCGGGATGACTGTTTTCTTGTAAAAGGATGTCCAAAACCGCTCCCCTTAAAAAGGACTTTCTTATATATGAAAGGATATTTAAAATCTTTTATTTTTTAATAAATTAAATTTCTACAGTACCCAGTTCTTTTTTCATTCTGTCTATAGCTTCCTGCATCCTATTTTCCTCAACAGTAAGCGTGGCACGGAAATAACCATTGCCATTAGGTCCGTAACCGTTACCGGGGGTGATGATTACGGCACACTTTTCAAAAACATATTCGGCAAAGCTTGCGGCATCATAGCCTTTGGGCACGGGAGCCCATACATAAAAAGTAGCCTTGGGCATGGGCAAATTCCAGCCTATGCTGTTCAAGCCGCCTACCAATATATCACGACGGGCTTCATAAACTTTTTTCATATTATCTATGGCTTCCTTGCCTCGGGGATCAGTCAAGCCTTTAATAGCAGCATATTGTATTGCCTGGAAGGCACCGCTGTCCACATTGGATTTATATTTGGCAAGGGTTTGGATAACTTTGGCATTGCCTACAGCAAAACCAATACGCCAGCCTGTCATATTAAAGGGTTTGGAAAGCGAATTGAATTCAATGGCCACATCCTTGGCACCGGGAGTAGCCAAAAAGCTGGGAGCCACATAGCCATCATAAGTCATTTCCGCATAAGCGTTATCATGGCAAATGATAATATCATATTTTTTGGCAAAAGCCACCGCTTTTTCAAAGAAAGCAGGTTTACAGGTAGCACCTGTGGGATTATTGGGGTAATTCAGATACATGATTTTGGCCTTTTTTGCTACATCCTCTGGGATAGCATCCAAATCGGGCACAAAGCCGTTAGCTTCCGTTAAAGGCATAAGATAAGGTGTACCACCCGCAAGCAATGTACCTGTACCGTATACAGGGTAGCCCGGGTCGGGCACTAAATTGATGTCGCCGGGATCTACAAAGCAATAGTTGATATTGGCAACACCCTCCTTGGAGCCTATGAGTGTGCAAACTTCGGTTGCGGGATCCAATTCCACCTTGAAACGTTTGGCATACCAATCTGCCACAGCTTTGCGAAAGCTGAGCATACCTACGGAAGAAGGATACTGATGGTTAACGGGATTATAAATTTCCTTAGCCATTTCCTCGATGATAAACTCAGGGGTGGGACGATCAGGATCGCCTATACCAAGGCTTATGATATCTATACCTTTGGCGCGTGCTTCGTCGATTTTCTTTTCTATCCTTGCGAAAAGATAAGGGGGGATATTCTGAATACGTTTTGCTTCTGTGATCACAGGATGATTTCCTCCTTTTTTATTTATAAAATGACCTTAATGGTTCATTATTCTTGCCTAAAGCAAAGCCAAAATAAGGCTCATAACTTGGGCCTGATTTAAAAACAAAAAACAGTTATTAAAGATTCCCCAAAGAACAGGGTTTTCCTGCCTAATAATCTTAAATTCCTAAAATTTTTTTAATTAATATAAATACAGCCGCTTTTTTAGTTATAAAGCATATTCACCATAAAAAACAGTGGTGGCGGGGCCTGTCATATAAACCTTATCCCCTTTTTTATATTCAATAAAAAGGGTACCGCCCAACAGCTTTACCGCTACCTTTGCGGCTGTTCTGCCCGTTAAAACTGCTGCTACAACAGTAGAGCAGGAACCTGTGCCGCAGGCCAAGGTTTCACCACAGCCACGCTCCCAAACCCGCATTTCAACATGGTTTTCATCTATTACCCGTACAAATTCCACATTGGTTTTGGCAGGGAAAAGTTCATGCTTTTCCAAAACCGCACCTACGGTATGAACTAAATAGTCGTTAAGTTCATCCACAAAAATAACAGCATGGGGATTACCCATAGAAACAGCGCTAAACTTAAGGCTTTTACCAAGAACCTGCACAGGCTCTTCCAAAACCACTTCCTTATTTATAGCAGTAGGTATCTCACTGCCCCGCAAAACAGGATAACCCATATCTACCCGCACCCAGGTTCCCTCTAAAGCCGTTTCGGCATTAGGTGCCTCAGTGATAGCGGGAATGATGATACCTGCTCCCGTAAGTACTTTATGAACAAGCTTTTGGCATATCCTTTGCTCCTGAGCAAAAACCGCGGCACAGCGTATGCCGTTACCACACATTTCCGCTTCCGAACCATCGGAATTGAAAATATGCATACGGTAATCTGCTTCTGTATTTTCGGCAGGCATTAAAATGATTAGGCCGTCGCCGCCTATACCAAAATTTCGGTTACATACCTTAACGGATAAGGCAGGTAGGTTGGCAGGCAGTTTTTCACAAAAACCGTTGACCATTATAAAATCGTTCCCCGCACCGTGCATTTTGGTAAATTTCATTAAAACACCGCCCCAAAAAGATTATTATTTTAACATTATACTATGTATCAACGCTGATTGCAAATACAGCAAACAACAAGATTTTCAAAATAAATGAAGATTCAGATAACTAAAAAGTTTATGGTAGGATCAAGCCTTATTTGTTATAATAAATAATAGAAAAGAGGATTAGCGGATGGCAGCTTTAAAACTATTTATTATACTTGCTATTTTAATGCTTATTTTATGGCGGGGCAAACCCCTTTATCTTGCAGCAATAACAGGCACTATTTTAATAGGTCTGTTTTTTTGGCTGCCTTTGGCAGATTGGTTGAAGCTGGTATTAGCGGGTGCTGTAGCAAATGATACCATAAATATATTAGCTACTTTTTTTGCAATAATGCTTTTAGAGAAATATTTGGATAATCACGGTTTTTTGCAAAAAATGCTTACCGGCTTGCAGGAAGGCTTCCGTAGCCGCAAAATAGTATTGGGCACTTTACCGGCGCTTATTGGCTTTATCCCTTCCGCGGGCGGTGCCTTGTTTTCCGCTCCTATGGTAGAACAGGCCACCAAAGGCCTGAACATGAAGCCCGAAGAAAAAACCCTGATAAATTTTTACTTTCGACATGTTTTTGAAATGTATTTACCCATTTACCCTGCCTTGATAGTGGTTACCCAGCTTACCGGCCTGCCCTTCAAGCAAATTTTTTGGGCAGTGCTGCCCATGGGCATAGTTAATGTGCTGTTAGGCCTGCCCTATTTAAAGGCTGTACCCAAAGCTAAAACCACACCTGAGCTTACCTTTGCCAAACGCAAAAATGCCCTTAAAAATCTGCTTTTGGGTACAGGGCCTATAATTACCGTACTTTTGCTTATCTTGATTTTCAATATGCCTATTTGGCTGTCCGTTTCAATAGTACTTATACCAATGCTTATTTATACAAAAGACTACCGCCCTCAAATACTTATGCCCTTGATCAAAGGTGCGGTACAATGGAAGACCCTGCTCATGGTATTCACGCTGATGATTTTCAAGGAAATGCTGATGAACAGCGGCGCTATGGCAAGCCTGCCCAAGTTGTTGGGGCATTCGCCCATCCCCTTTTTCCTGGCCATGGCCGTATTTGCCTACTTCGTAAATATGCTTACGGGCATGAACCTGGCCACTATGGCCATTTGCCTGCCCGTTGCCATTGTAGCGGGCAGCGGCAGCATAAGCCTTGCCATGACCACGCTCATCATTGTAACTTCATTTGCGGGCGGCATACTTACACCCATGCATTTATGTTTGCCGATTACCGCCCAATATTTTAAGGCAGATATGAGTACATTAATAAGGAAGCTTGTGCCACCTTCCATAGCATTGGCCATAAGCGCTGTTTGCTACTATATACTTTTGGCACATTTTGGTCTGTAGCTTGACTCAAAGCCGCTTTTAGTTGTAAAATATAGTTTAATGGAAATTAAGAAAATATCTTTGGAGGTTTAAAAATGACGGAAACAGAAATGGCAGGAAATTTCATTCACGATATCATTGATGACGATTTGGCAGCCGAACGTCTTACTAAAGGCGTGCATACCCGTTTTCCACCCGAACCGAACGGCTACCTTCATATAGGACATGCCAAAAGCATTTGCCTAAATTTCGGCACCGCCAAAAAGTACAAAGGCCTTTGCAACCTGCGCTTTGACGATACCAACCCCTCCCGCGAGGAAACCGAATTCATCAACTCTATTAAGCAAGATGTACGCTGGCTGGGTTTTGATTGGCAAAACCGCCTTTATTTCGCTTCCGACTATTTTCAAACCATTTACGAATGTGCCGTACAGCTCATCAAAGCAGGTAAAGCCTATATTTGTGAGCTCAATGCCGAGCAAATGCGTGAATATAGGGGCAATATCAATGTAGCGGGCACTTCCCCCTACCGTGATCGCCCCATCGAAGAAAGCCTGCGTATCTTTGAGGAAATGAAAGCAGGCAAATATAAAGATGGTACCTATACCTTGCGCGCCAAAATAGATTTGGCAAGCCCCAACTTTGTAATGCGTGACCCCGTTATTTACAGGATACAGCATTCCTATCACCAGCGCACCGAAAACGAGTGGTGCATTTATCCCATGTACGATTTTGCCCACCCCATTTCCGATGCCATTGAAGGCATAACCCATTCCATTTGTACCTTGGAATTTGAAAACCACCGCCCACTTTATGATTGGGTTTTGGATAATCTTAGTTTTGAAGCCCGTCCCCGCCAAATAGAATTTGCACGCTTGAACCTTACCCACACGGTAATGAGCAAAAGAAAACTGCGCCGTTTGGTGGAAGAAGGTTATGTGAACGATTGGGATGACCCCCGCATGCCAACCATTTCGGGCTTGCGCCGCCGCGGCTACACACCTGAAGCTATCAAAGATTTCTGCGACCGCATAGGCGTTGCCAAGTCTAACAGCACTGTGGATATAAACCTTTTGGAGCATTGCATACGCGAGGACTTAAACAAACGGGCAGACCGTATCATGGCGGTTTTACAGCCCTTAAAAGTTGTTATTACCAATTACCCCGAGGGTAAAAAAGAATGGATGATTCTGGAAAATAACCCTGAAGACGCCGGACGCGGCAAACGCCAACTTGCCTTCAGCAGGGAAATTTATATTGAGGCTACCGACTTTATGGAGGATGCCCCCAAAAAATTCTTCCGTTTGCGCCCCGAAGGCGAGGTACGCTTAAAAGGCGCTTATATAATCAAATGTGAAGAAGTTATTAAGGATGCCCTTGGCAATGTAGTTGAACTTCACTGCACCTATGATCCCGAAACCAAAAGCGGTTCTGATAACAGCGGTAAAAAAGTAAAAGGCACCATCCACTGGGTAAATGCTAAAACAGCCATACCCGTTAAAGTAAATATTTATGAGCATTTGTTCAACAATGAGAACCCGGAAGATGTGCCCGAAGGTGTAGATTTTGTGGATACCTTGAACCCTGAAAGCCTTAAAGTAATTGAAAATGCTCTTATAGAACCTATAATGCCTATGGTAGGGGAAAAATTCCAATTCCTGCGCCAAGGTTACTTTGTGGTAGACCAGGATGCCATGCCCGATGAAATCATCTTCAACCGTATAGTTTCCTTAAAAGACAGCTACAAAGGCTAAACCAAGCTTGCTTAAAGCTTTGGAGCAGGATAATTTATTGTTTTGGCAAAATATATAGTTATAAATTTACCAATTAGGCTTAAGCCTTATGTTAATAGAGAACCCGTTTAAAGCGTAACCCGTAAACCATTATTTTAGTAAAATGAAACTGTAAAGTAAGCAAAATCAAAAGAACCAAGAACTAGAATTTTTTACTGCAAATGAACATTGAACACAAAAAACCACGGCAACCTGTTAAGTAAAAATCAAACTCTATTTTTCAAAAACTATCCTGTTTAAAAACTATCCTAATTTAAGAAAGGATGAGCATAATGGCAAAAAAAGTTTACCGCAATAACGAAAACAAAAAGCTTTTGGGCGTATGCGGCGGCATTGCTGAATATTTTGGCATAGATGCCACCATTGTTCGTTTAGCTTGGGCTGTTGTAACCATGTTTACGGTTGGCGGCGGTGTGCTTGCTTACATTTTGGCGGCACTTATTCTACCCGATGATCCGGGCTATACAGATGTTCACTAAAAAACCTTTAAGTTTATAACCTATTTAATTAAAAAATCAACCAAACGGGGTATCCATAATGGATACCCCGTCTTTTCTTTTGTACATAATATTTATTATAGTTTTCAGCAAAATTTAAAACACTGTTAAAAGTTTGGTTCACTGATTTTTTAAATACTTAATCTCTTAGCGTAACTTTGCTTATTTCTTCATTTAACAGGTTAGCCTGGCCCGAAAGCTCCTCACTGGCGGCAGCACTTTCCTCAGCAGTTGCGGAGTTGGTTTGCACCACTGCGGAAATTTGTTCCACACCCTGGGTTATTTGCTCAATAGAGGCGGCCTGTTCATTAGAGGCATCGGAAATTTGTTCTATCAACCCCATAGCCCCCTTGACTTCAGTAACTGCCTCCCTTAAGGCGTTAGCGGTTTCCTCGGCTATTTTCATGCCGCCTTCAACGGATTCCACAGAAGTACTAATAAGAGCTGTGGTATCAGTTGCGGCCTGCGCACTTTTACCGGCCAGATTGCGTACTTCATCCGCCACAACCGCAAAACCTTTACCCGCCACACCCGCGCGGGCAGCTTCAACAGCCGCATTAAGTGCCAAAATATTGGTTTGGAAGGCTATATCCTCTATCGCTTTAATGATTTTAGCTATTTGAGTAGATGATTCGTTGATCTCCGTCATTGCGTTCAGCATTTTATCCATTTGCTGATTACTCTTTTCCATGTCCGTGCCTACAACAGACATTTGCGAATTGGCGTTTACCGCATTGGCGGCATTTTGCTTTACCTGCTCGGCAATCGTAGCAATAGAGGCAGATAATTCCTCAATAGAGCTTGCCTGTTCGGTTGCACCCTGCGCCAGCACCTGCGAACCGTTGGAGACTTCTCCCGAACCGGCTGAAACCTGTTCAGCCGCCATGCTGATTTTTTTAAATATCTGATTCAAGGCATCCAAAATATTATTCAAAGATGTTTTGATGGGCAGAAAATCACCAAGGTAATCCTGCTCTACCGCAACCCGAAAATCCCCTTCAGAAATTTTGTTCAAAATCAAAGATATTTCACCAATGTAGGAATTGAGGATATTGGAAGTATTTTTCATAATCCTAGCTAGGTCTCCCAGCTCGTCCTTAGTATCAACCTTTATATCCGTATCTAGGATGCCGTTACCCATATCGGTTGCCAGCTTAACTATTTTATCCATGGGCTTAAGTGATTTTCTAAGCATGGCAAAGCATAAAATTGCTAAAACCACTAAACTTATTAAAGCAATTACCGCAACTATCAAAACGGTTGTGCTTACATCTTTCAAGGCTTCGGATTTGCTTACCACAAAAACGCTTGACCAGGTTTCCTCAACATTGGAAATATTAACAGGAAATAGAATAATTAAAGACTCCTCGC
>DGYV01000039.1:56781-57010 GCA_002398485.1 Peptococcaceae bacterium UBA4997
ATAATTAAAGACTCCTCGCCATTTACCGAATTTTTGCCTTCCAAAAACAATCTTTCTCCGTTTGCGCTTGCAGTTAATACCTTTTCACCAATTTCTCCTTCTGCGGTAAAAGTGCTACCCATTAGGCTCTTATCTGCAGTATTGGCTACATATTTTCCTTTACCTGTTAAAATGGAGCTGTAAGAAGTTTTATAACCACCCAGATCATATTCCAAACTATTAAGTGTAT
>DGYV01000039.1:57271-57550 GCA_002398485.1 Peptococcaceae bacterium UBA4997
CACCAAGAAATTTACCGTTTTTATCCAAAATAGGGCAGCTCATACTGATAAGCCAAATGGTTTCACCTGTGCTTAAAGTATATTCATAAGGCTCGGTAACGTGTACTGTGTTGGTTGATTTAGCCAATGCATAATAATCGGCAGTGCTGTCCAAATCATACACCTGCATTATATCAAGTTTTATATCACTGCCATCCCTAAAAGCGTAATAACCCTGGCCATTAGGTGTATTAGGGTAATAAAGATTGGGTTCAAGGCTTATATAAGCAGAAAAAATAC
>DGYV01000039.1:57713-59989 GCA_002398485.1 Peptococcaceae bacterium UBA4997
GTATTTTTTCTGCTTATATAAGCAGAAAAAATACGATCATCTTTCAATATTGAAGATAAGGCTTCTTTCATTGTTTTTTCAGAAGTTTCTTTATCAAAGTTTTTGTATCTTGCAACCTCGTGGGCTAAAGCATTGGCTTTTGCTTCCATGTTTTCCAAATATTTAACTGCTTCATCCGCATTGCCTTTGGCAATGATCTCAATTTTATCTTGCACATATCCGGTAACTTTTTGTGATAAAATAAGGCTCAAAACAATACATATTGCCACCATTACTACTGTAATAAGTAAAATTATTCGCATTGGAATTTTAAAAACCAATTTGTTGCGAAAAGATGATTTAATTGCTGATACCTCCGTTAGTGCTTCTCTTGCTTCTCTTCTCATTTCCTCTTCTCCCTTTTAATAATTTATCTGCTTTCTTTTATTTACTTTGCTTACAAATAATTTACACCTCCTGCTTGCAATACTTTTTAAAGTCTTAGGCTGTTTTATAAAAACCTTAAAACATCTTTTTAATTTGACAGTTTTGCTTGCCTGAATTTTTTAAAATAGCAAGAATCATCGTAATATTTTTTAAATATAAAACCCTGCATCTTATTTAATTTAGTTATAAAATAAATAAGCTGTTTCTTTTAATAGAAATATTTACAGCAGTATTTTTATAATACATTTATCGACAAAATTCGGGCAATAATTAAGCACCCTGCAAAAATTTTATAAAAATAATGAATTTAGTATAAAAATCATAACATTAACACTCATTCAAAAACAAAAAAACTGCTGCGGTAAACCGAAGCAGTTTAAAAAATGATAATTTTTAGCTTTACCAATATTGTTATTTTTGTTGCATAGCAGCAGCTCTGGCCAGTTCATCACAGCGGTTGTTTTCCTGATTATCGGCATGGCCTGCCACCTTATGCCAGTTTATTTGATGAATTTGGCTTTGTTTAAGCAAAGCCTGCCATAGATCCTGATTTTCCACAGGCTGTTTTTTGGCATTCTTCCAGCTATTACGCTGCCAATTGATAAGCCAGCCCTGTTTCCAGGCATTGATCAAATAAGCGCTGTCGCTGTACAGGTCCACCACACAGGGCTCTTTTAAGGCGGAAAGCGCATAAAGTGCTGCTGCAAGCTCCATTCTTTGATTAGTGGTATAAGGCTCGCCGCCGGTAATTTCCTTACGGTTTTCCCCATAAAGCAGCACCGCTCCCCAGCCACCCGGGCCGGGATTCCCCGAACAAGCACCGTCTGTATAGATCATAACTTTTTTCATGGCAAACCTCGCTTTAAGTTATATTTGGATAAAAAAGGAAATGGGGGTTAAACTACGAATACTATTGTAACATATTTATTTAAACATTTTAGCATAATAAAGCCTGTATGGCTAGTTTTTCCTGTGTTTTTACAAGTTAATGGAGGTTTTGTGTAATGAGTACGGAAAACGAAAAAACTCTTGAACATATGGAAAGCGTGCAGGCGCAAGCAGCACGGGCTTTAGCACGTGCCGAAAACGCCAAAGCAGAACTTACGGATATACGCAATGAAATAACCGAACAACAAAGCGTAGATATTTTTGAGGATATTAAAATACCCAATATTCAAGACATAGCCTCCCGCTTGAACCAAATGGAGGCTGAAGCAACTCCCCTTGCCACTAAAGAGAATGCTGCCTGGGTTTTAGTTTCCCAAAATCAAAAAAAGGCTGCTGCTGCGGCAGCTTTTATGAATCAGAAAGAGCGTGAGCTCAACCGGGTTTGCCAAAGGCTTTCCCAAAGCCAACAAAACTTGAAAGCCTTAGAATTTTGGCAAAACGAGGCACACCGCATAGCTAAACAAAAAGCCTTTACCTTGGCCGCGGCTCAAAAGGAAGCGGAAGATGCCTACCGCACCCTTAATACAGCCGGAGAAAACCTTGGAATTGCCAAAAAACAGGTAAATGCGGACTTCCAAACCATGGAATCAACTACGAGTGAGCTTTCGCAGGCTTGTGAAAAATGGCAAATCGCCTATAACACCTGGAACGATGCCAAAGCTGAAGCAGAAAAAAATGCGGCTGCTCTAAAAGCTATCCGTAAAGAAATAGCAAAACTGATAGAGGATCAGGAAAAAGCCAAAACTCAGGCGGCCGAAGCGGTAGCTCAGCTTGCCTTGACCTCCTTAAAACAAAACAAAGAATTAAAGGATATAGATATTAAGCATTTACCTGCTCATAATTACGCAATGCCTCCAGCTAATGAATTTGCCGAAGACACATTACAGCCAAAACCCACACCG
>DGYV01000039.1:60121-60440 GCA_002398485.1 Peptococcaceae bacterium UBA4997
TACAGCCAAAACCCACACCGCCTCTTAAAACCGAAGTTTATGAGCCTAAAGAGGCTAAAGAACAAATAACAAAAAAATCTGCAGAGGAATTCATACCCATAAACCCTGCCAAAACTTCCAATACAGGATTTTGGCAAAATAATGAACCGCGTGAAGCCAAGGAAGAAAGCCTAAAAAACCAAAAACCGGCACCTGCTTTAAGCACGGACAATAGCAAGCCTGCCAAGAAAAAAAACAGCTTTTTAAGCTATCTGCTTTGTATAGCATTGGCTGTAGCGCTGGCTTTAGTAATACGCACCTGGGGCTTTCAGGTAACACG
>DGYV01000038.1:0-1607 GCA_002398485.1 Peptococcaceae bacterium UBA4997
ATATTTGTGAAGGTAGAATTTGCGAAGGAGGGTTACAACCGTGTGCAACATCCCAAAATTGCTGTTAAATAATACAACAAAAGCTATTTACTACATATAACACAATATAAAAAGGAGGTATTTTAATGAGAAAGATACTTGGAACATTTTTAGCAACATCCCTACTCGCTATTTGTGTAGGTACCGGTGCTCTTGCAGCCGATAACCAGGGACAAGGCAATAATTTAGCTGATATGCAAACCAGCTCTTTTAGCACCAGCAATTACAATGTACAGGTTACAACCACTGAGGTAAAATCTACTAATGATAGCGATTCAGGCATCCAACAACAGAAAACAGTAGTAATCCAAAACAGAAATAATGTCCTCTTGAAAACTTTAGTTGTAGATTGCTATACTGACAATGTAGATGATAAGGCTATTGTTAATGCCTATACTAATGCTCAAAGCGCAATTGTGGATCATCCAACGAACCAAAAGGCTACCTATAATTACACATTAATGGAGCCTGATGATACTTATTTTTATGAACAAACAGCTACGGAACCTAACAAAGCAACGATGATTGTAACTGCTACAGATACGGATTCGGCTAATTTAATACCGGATAATTATACCGGAAGCCCCCAAACAAATAATTTAAGTATACAGCCCTTACAAAATAATAATTTCTTTGCCAGTGCTGCCAATTTTCCCTTTATGGTAAAACCAATGAAAATGTTGGCCGCTTCCAACTTCAATATTAGTGATGGCATTGGCGGCCGCCAAACAAATACCAATACTGGCAGTGCAGGTTCTTTTCTAAATGCTACTGTAACGATGCCAACCGATTCTCAAGTTACCAGGGATGACACAAAGGTCAGGGTTCCCTATATTTATGGTGGTTTTGAAAAAGACTCTGCAAATTCAAATGGTGTTGGCGCTTGGTCTTCTGACATGGGCTTAATGATTTCTAATGCAATTGGGCCTGCTGGTAATACTACGAACTGGGGCTGGAAACCATTCGTTGCAATTAAGAAAAAAATTAGCAACACTGGTAATCCTGATGTTGATTGGCAAACCTACAATAAGACTTATGTAGCACCAAATGATCAAGTCTGGAATAGAAATGCTTACAAAATGGGTGTTGATGTGGCAATATCTTGGTACTATAATTATAATAGTCAAATTCGCTTGGTTACAAAAGGTATTGCCTATGCGGCAACTTCCGGAGGGACACCACTAAGTGATACTTATCTGATTAATATTATGGAAACAACGGCTGCACCAGGCCTTACCTCCATCAATAGATGGAAACTTAATGCAACTGTGGTATCCCCTGACAAAACCGGTAAAAATTATGCTAACTTCAAGGCTGTTAATTTAAGCGGCACAGCATTAACAGCAGGTTATGATGCTCCTTTATATGACCATACTTCAATTGTTCGCAGCAGTAACACTGTAACCATGACGGTTGATTCATCCAAATATTGATGACTAGTTTACCGAACCTATTTGTTAAACAGTAAGAATAAACACTAAAAGGAGGTAATTATAAGACGTGAAAAAAACATTAGGCATACTGGCTTTGATAATAATGTTGATGCTTGTTTATACAAATATTTCTCT
>DGYV01000038.1:1798-2040 GCA_002398485.1 Peptococcaceae bacterium UBA4997
CTTGTTTATACAAATATTTCTCTGGCCGATGCCGATGATGTGCAATTGAAGGAAGTTCTTCCTAAAGCAAGTACCCCCAATATTTATATAAATAACCAGTTTCTTATTGAGGGCTATGTGACTGTACTACGCCCAAATTACATGACTATAGTTCATTTTAAACCAATAGCGGAAGCCTTGGGTTATAAAAGCACTTTGGATTTTACAGGTGATGATATTACCAAATGGACAGTAGTATTGAC
>DGYV01000038.1:2215-3147 GCA_002398485.1 Peptococcaceae bacterium UBA4997
ACCAAATGGACAGTAGTATTGACTAGACCGGACATGGAAATCAAGTACACGAATAATTCCAGTACCGTTTACGCCAATGGCAAGACTTATCATTTCCCAATAACGCAAATGACCGTTCCATATAATATGACTTCCAGGCCTTTTGACCCGGAAAAAGATACCTTTATACCAGTACGTTGGCTTGCGGAAATGAGTAATGCCACTGTGGAATGGGTAAAAACCAGCCTTGATGAGCCCAGTTATGTTTATATTACCTATCCGGCAGCCTTAACAAATAACAGAAAATAAGATTTTAAGACAACCAAATAGGAATTGCGCTATTGAATATAGAGTAAGTTAAGTTCTGCTTGATGGATCGTTATTCTATAAGCCATATTGCATCTCCTTTTCAGGAAACGAAGGTGAACTTATAACGGTAAATATTCGTCAAAGTTTAAATAACTCATAAATGGTGGAGGTGCTCTTTTGAAACAATTAAAAAAACTCGGCCTATCGCTTGTACTTCTTAGCTTCACAACTTTAATGTTATTTGCTTATGCCAGCGCTGCTTTCGCCGCCGGAAACACCGATTTTGTGGTAAAAGATGGCGTGCTGATAGAATATCAGGGCAAAGATGCGGAAGTTACTATTCCCGAAAATTGGGGAATCACCACAATTGGTGTGAAGGCATTTTATAAGAATGGGAGTATAACTTCAGTAGTTATTCCAAAAGGTGTTACTGTAATTGGTAATTCCGCTTTTGATTATTGCGGAAATTTAACTTCCATTACCATCCCGGAGAGTGTTACTTCCATTGGTTCATATGCCTTTCAATCAACAGGCTTGAAAAGCGTTTCTTTACCCAACAGCATTACCAGCATTGACGTGGGATTGTTTGCGAATTGCAATAACCTGTTTTCCATAAAGCTTTCGGATAATATCAAAACAATACC
>DGYV01000038.1:3342-10054 GCA_002398485.1 Peptococcaceae bacterium UBA4997
AAAACAATACCCGATGCCATGTTTTATAATTGCCAGCGGCTTTCACACATTACCATTCCCTATGGCGTTACAAGCATTGTAGGCGAGGCGTTTTTTGGTTGCACCTATCTACGGAATGTTACAATGCCCGAAACACTTACCGATATTGCCCCACACGCATTTTTTAACTGTGAAAAGCTGGCCACAATAACCGGTATCAAAGGCTCTCGTGCGGAAGAATATGCCAAGGATGTGCTGCTTTATCCTGGTGGTGGTGAGGGGCTTTGGCCACGTATTATTGGTGCACGTTTTATCCCCCAAACCTTTAGCCCTGGCAATATAACTGTTTCAATAGATGGCAAAAATACAACCTTTACAACTTACAACATTCGTGGCAATAATTATTTCAAGCTACGGGATTTAGCTCAAGCCTTAAATGTCACAAACAAGCAATTTGCTGTGGAATGGAATGGCAAAAATAGCGAAATTAACTTAACCAAGTCTACCGCCTACACCCCCATTGGCGGGGAATTATTGCTATCTGGCAGTGCGGAAAAGCAAGTTGCGGCAGTATCGGCAGCGGCGGTGAAATGGAATGGTAGCCCTGTGGAAGTAAAGGCATATAACATCAATGGTAATAATTATTTCAAATTACGGGATTTGGCGAAGTTTTTGAATTTTGCTGTTATTTGGGATGGCAAAGCCATCGGCATTGATACGGCTAAAGGCTATAGCGATTAAAATGCCCGGCAGCATGATGAGAGGAAAAGTAAAATAAAATGAAAAAACTACTATTCAGCATTATGGCAGCAGTATTTTTATTTGGTTGCATGGGCGGCATTGCCGAAGCGAAAATAAGCAATGATATATATCACTAGCGGGAAGCTTTAGAAATGCAATCAAATCATTGTCATATTCGGTATCATCAAAATAAGATTTTTTCACGCGAAGCAGAATGGCATAATCCAGCTTTTCTGTAGGGATAGCATCGCTGCTTTGGTATTTGTGTACAATTTCTCCATCTTGAACCACATAGCCATTCGGCGTAAACACACCACTCTCGTTCTCGCGCATCTCTTTGCCAATTTTGGCATAATCCAACCATTGAAATATTTTTTCCGGCAAAGCTTCCAGCTCAGGTACAAATCCATTGTTCGCATAAAACCTGCCAAGAGAGGCATTATCATAGGCTTCATAGGCAATCTGGCAATGCTCTACACTATAGGTCATATTAATCAGGCGCTCAATAGCAATAGGCTCATATTGGCTTTGGGCAGCACCCATCATCACCATTCCCTCAAAGCAATCCAGTTCCCATTGGTAAAGTTCTGACAGCCGACTTGCGAGATGATTTAATTCATATAAGTTCACATTTTCACTGATAAATTGCGGCAGAAATTCCAGTTCACTATTTACGATTTCCAATGAATGAATAGGGTCATCGGTAATGTGTATTTGCTCTAATACATTTGCCAGTTCATAAGGGGTTGCGGGAAGTGCAATTTCCGTATAGGTATTGGCACCAAAAGGGTTTAAACGGATCATTTCCACTTCAAATATTTTTCTTTTATTCAAGCTGCATTCCTCCAATTTTCCCATCCTGTTCGGACAGATTTTGTACTATGCCAGATGCGCATTTATACAGGGCATACATGGTATCTTCATTGCTTCCTCTGAAATCGCAGGAACTTTCCAGAAATTCCTTTGCATATTTCCGATTGTGGGCAGCTATTTCATTCATGCTTTTCTCTCCCTTCTTCGATCTATTTTTTCCATATATGTTCTCAGGCAATTTCCCTCTGAGCAATAACAGATAAAACCATGAGAAGGATAGGGGCAGTTACCACAGCTCGGAAATAGCCCTTGAGCACATGGTTCATTCTCCAACTTGCTACCGGAAGTGAGACTATCCGAATCATAGCAAGCGATTTTCTTATTTTTCTTAAATTTTATTAACATGGCACTCCTTTCTAAAAAGAGAAAAAGCCGGAGAATCAGAGTGCTAAAATAGCACTTCAATTCTCCGGCTTTTTTGTTTTTCTGTTATAATTTTATTTCATACCCAAGCTCTGATTTAGCTTC
Organism: Peptococcaceae bacterium UBA4997; assembly: GCA_002398485.1. Classification (GTDB taxonomy): domain Bacteria; phylum Bacillota; class Dehalobacteriia; order UBA4068; family UBA4997; genus UBA4997. The sequence goes on from DGYV01000038.1 coordinate 5,404, forward strand.
ATCTATCCCTCACACATCGTTTCAAATACCTGCCCCTCTATACCAATGATTTCATCAATGGGAATTGCTGTTGTGTCTGTCATAACAATCATTCGTTTATATATGTCTATCTTTTTAACCGTGCCCACAGCCGTAACATAAGCCCCACCGCTCTTCTTCTCATCTGACCGAAAGTAGGTAATTGCAATTTCCGGCTGCTTCGGAATCCGTTCCGCAATCATCTGTAGCTTATGACTCAAAACATCTTTCATGGATTCATCCAACTCCACCCGTTCATCCGTCAATCTTGCGGTTTCTTTGATGGCGGCTCTATGGCCGGTCAATGCCGCAAAAGGGGAAAATTGCGCTGCCCGGTCGGCAATTGCCATCTGCGGGTGTTTTGTGGAAACAGGGTGCGGCAAGTGGATAATATCTTCATATTCTTTCGTCATTCTTTATGCCCCCCAATCCGCTTGTTTCGATCCAATGTAGTAGCACCTTCTTCAAGGTTCATGCCCTTCAAAATGGCATTTTTGCCATATTTCTTTTTAATCTCCAGCATTGCTTTCTGCATCTTTTTTTCGCGTTCCAGCGCGGCTTCTTCTTGCTTTTTTTTCGTCTGTGCGGCCTCATAATCCGTAAAAAGTTCCATCTGTTCAAAGCTGTCCTGCTTTTGGATGCTTCCTTCATCCACAACATGATTCGCGGATATGCTCACGCGCCGAACAAGCAAATTTTTATCAACAATACGCTCAAATAGCTCCGTGATGGCATCCAGTATCCGCTTCGCGGAGGAGGTATGTCTGCCAAGGTTCGTCGTACCGCGGGCGGCTTTAGGGATAGGGCGCCCATACTGGTCTGTTGTAATCGGCCCCGTATAGGATTTTTTTATCTTCGGATTGGTAAGGTTTTCAATATCATAGCCCACGGTCAGCACTAGCTGATCCGTCACGAGCCTTTTATCCACCAGATCCAGCGCAAGCAAATCCGCCATTTCGCGCACAATCAGCCTGGCTTTGTCAAAAGGATAGGCGCATTGCAGCACCTGCCCGGATACGATGCTGCTTGTGCTTGGCTTATAGGCTTTGACATCGGCAATGGTGCACGGCTCCCAGCCCCACGCATGGTCAATCAAAAGCTCCGCATTGACACCGAACAGCTTGTACAACAAGTCTTCATTATAATACTCCGTGGGTTTGCCAAGGGAGCATCTCGCAATATCACCGATTGTGAACAAGCCTTTTTCCGCAAGCTTCTTTGCATATCCTTTACCGATGCGCCAAAAATCCGTCAGCGGTTTATGTGCCCACAGCAAGTCGCGGTAGCTGATTTCATCCAATTCGGCAATTTGCACGCCATTTTCATCCACGGGGATGTGCTTTGCCTGAATATCCATGGCAACCTTGCTCAGGTACAAATTAGTACCAATTCCCGCGGATGCCGTAATTCCCGTTATTTGCAGGATATCCAAAAGGATTTTGGTGGCAAGCGCACGCGCGGAAAGATTATAGGTTTTCAGGTAATCCGTAGCATCAATGAATACCTCGTCGATGGAATAAACATGAATATCTTCGGGGGCGACATATTTCAAATAGATATTGTAGATCCGCGTGCTATATTCAATATAATAGGCCATTCTCGGCGGCGCAATAATGTAGTTCAGTGATAGATTTGGGGAGGCTTTCAATTCCGTATCGCAGAAAGAAGAGCCGGAAAAAACCCGCCCCGGCGCTTTTTGCAAGCGTTTTGCATTGACTTCCTGCACCTTTTGCACAACCTCAAACAGCCGCGCTCTGCCGGAAATACCATACGTTTTCAGGCTGGGAGAAACGGCAAGACAAATGGTTTTTTCCGTACGGCTTGCATCAGCAACAACAAGGTTCGTGGTCATCGGATCAAGCCCGCGCTCCATGCACTCCACCGAAGCATAAAATGATTTTAAATCGATGGAAAAATAGATTCTATTTTTCATGTTATGCGCCGGCTCCCTCCTGAACGATTCAGCTGCTTTAGATGATACCTTTTATAATATGAATAACCGCAGTTTTCCATATTAGTATGCTTTATTTATAAAACTATATTAATTATACCATAGCTGCAAGCAGCTATGGTATAATAGCAACAAGTAAACAGGAATTTACCCTCATTTGATAATGTATCCGGTTTACAAGGTGAATGGTCGCATCCCCCTGAAGACGACGAGAACACAGATAGCGCTCAAATATAAGCAAATATCCCCCGTATTTTGCCAGGGAATATATTTTACTCTTCAAACCAAAAGACGATGATTTCAGTTGGCAGCTTACTGCTTGAAATCATCGTCTTTCCATTTTAGTATGGATTTTAATGAAAAAAGGATTATGTGTGAGTTCAAATACCGTATCCACCCAATAAATGACCAATGACATCCATGAAAATGATCATGTTTTGAACGGGTATTTTTTGTGTAAAAACACCTCAAAAACGGCAGAAGTCCTGGGTTTTTTACCCAGGACATCCATATACCGAATAAATTATGGTGCGGTGAACGGGACTTGAACCCGTATGGTTGCCCACACGCCCCTCAAACGTGCGCGTATGCCAATTCCGCCACCACCGCAAATATATACGGCTAATTCAGCCGCCGAATTATTATACCATTTTTACAGCACATAATGCAATACATTGTTACAATAAATCTTAAAACATTTTTAAAAATATTGCTATTGCAGAGAGCTTACGCAATGTGGCAATATTGAATCATGCGGAACAAAATAAAAATATATTGTTTTATTAATTATCATAAAGTTTTTATTAATAAAAATCACTCATACAGGCTTTTATATTTGTCATAATTGGCCAGCCCCCGCCGTAAGTAGTCTCTACTTTCCTCATAGGGTATATTTACGCTGTCCTCCGCTGTGCCATCCCATATTTCAAGCTTAAGCCATTCTTTCACCCTGCCATAGCCTGCATTGTAGGAAACTATAGCCAAAGCTATATCACCATTGAACTCTTCCAGCAAATAACTTAAGTACCAGGTACCCATTTGGATATTGCATTGGGGTTGACTAAGCATTGCCTTATCATATTCCAGGTTCGTTTTACCCGCTATCCAAGCCGCCGTATCCGGCATAAGCTGCATCAAGCCGACCGCTCCGCTTTTGGATACGGCTTCCGGTTGAAAGTTACTTTCTGCCTTTATCAAAGCAAAAACCAGCATAGGGTCCACATCATTGGTAGCCGCGGCTGTTCTTACTTCCTCATTATAAGAGATAGGATACAAAACAGGCGGCAGTTTTAAAAGTAATACTGCCGCAATTACTATCATTATAATAAATATTAAAAACGTTTTACGAAGCTTATATTTGGGCTTTGCGCTTAACCTTCTTTTCACCTTAAACTCCTTTGCGCGGGTTTATTTTTTGCCAAAATATATCCAGGCCTTTATACAGAATCTTTTCATCACTATTATTTTCTATAATATGGTTCGCATATGCTCTTTTCATGTCCTCTGACATTTGGCTGGCTATACGAGCCGCCGCCTGGCAAGCATCCAGCTTATCCCTTTTTTGGATACGAGCTAAGCGCACCTCTTCATCCGCTGTTATCAAGAGTAAACTATCCACCAAGCCAAGCATATCCGCTTCTATGAACAGGGCAGCCTCTATGATCACTACCCCATTGGGATCCTTTTGCAGATGGGCATCTGCCAAAGACTTACAGCGCCCGATAATGGCAGGGTGAGTAATTGCATTAAGTTTTTGCAGAGCCACCACATCATTGAATACCAGCCCTGCCAATTTTTTTCTATCCAATTCGCCCTGCGGCGAAAAATATTCTTCACCAAAGACCTTCTTCAATTCCTGCCAAGCAGGCCGACCAGGCTCTACTATTTGCCTCGCCACCTTATCCGCATCAATAAGATAAGCGCCCTTTTTCTGCAAATAAGCCGCAGCTTTGCTTTTACCACTGCCTATATTTCCAGTAAGACCAATAATCATTATAGCATACCTCCCACCAGGGTTACAATTTTTATTAAAGCTAAAGCCAAAATTACCAAAGCAGGTATATAAGGTGTTAGATTTTCCGCTTTTTTGCTTATGTTTTTCCCCCAAGCAGATAAACAAACACCCAGCTTAAGGGCAATACTAAGCAGAATGAATTTACATAAGCCAGCGCAAAGTACGGTAGGGCCAATAGGGAACCCCCCCATAGCCACACCAAAACCTATACCCAAAGAATCCAGGGAAAGAGCCAGCCCCAAAAGCAAAGCTTCTCCCGCGGCAATCGATCGGTCCTCATTTTGATCCACTTCCGCAGGGTGTCTTAAAATTTGAATGATAAGCCCCAAGGCAGGCAGGCTTAGCTGCCAAACCGTACCATAAGCAACATCTTTTTTTGCGGGCTTTTTTTGGCCTTGAAAAATAAGATAAATACCTATGCCAAGCAAAATAATTATAGCCAAATACTCATGCAGATAAGCAGGCAAAAGCCTGTTCAAAGCATCCCCCAAGGCCATGGAAACCGCAAGCATTGCGCTGGCCGCAAAAGCAATTATAAAACGGGAAGCAGCGGGGATCTTTATGCCTCCCATGCCGTAAGCAAGCCCTGCTAAAAAACCATCCGCACTGATAGCGAAAGCCAAAGCCAGTATACCAAAAAACATTTATACCACCCCTGTTCACAGCCT
>DGYV01000038.1:10200-11149 GCA_002398485.1 Peptococcaceae bacterium UBA4997
CCCCTGTTCACAGCCTTAATAACAGGTTATGAACCAACGGGCTTAGGGGTGAGTATTATTTAGGCTGACAATTCGGGCAATAAAAAGTAGAGCGTCCTCCCACTTTGGTTTTTAGGATAACCGTTCCGCAAACAGAGCATTTTTCGCCTTCCTTGTGAAAGACTTTCAAAAAATCCTGGTAAGTACCGCTTTGATTATTGCCATCCACATAATCTCTAAAAGTAGTACCACGTTTTTCTATGGCATAAGCTAAAATTTGCGGCATTACTTCCGCCAAAACAGCAATTTCTGACTCCGTTAAATTTCCTGTGAGCCTCATAGGGTTAAGCTTGGCGGCAAAAAGCACTTCATCCACATATATATTACCTAAGCCTGCTACTACCGTTTGATCCAGCAATACAGCCTTTATGGGAGCTTTCTTGTGCCTTTGCAGGTTTTGTTGCAGGTTTTCAGAGCTAAAGCCTTCATCCAATGGTTCCAAAGCTAATTTACATAAGCCGCTTATCTCTTTCAAGCCACTTTGCGGCACCAGCCAAAGCCTGCCAAAACGCCGTACATCCGCAAACACCAGTTCACCACCCTGTTCCATACGAAAAACCACATGACTGTGCTTGGGTAAAGGCAGGGGCTGTTCCCGCCACAACAAGCGTCCTGTCATGCGCAGGTGCACTACCAGTGTCAGCTCCTTTTCAAAATAAATTATCAAATATTTGCCGCGCCTGCCTATATCCATAATTTCCAAACCCAACAAATCAGCAAGATCACCGCAAGCGACCACGCTTTCATTAAAAATTTCTATCCGCCTGGGCTTTTGGCCTACAATAAGCGGTAACAAGCTGCGGCGAACCGTTTCCACTTCAGGTAATTCCGGCATGATGACCTCCTTAAACTTATATGCCAAACAAAAATAGATACTACTTTTCAACAAACATAAAGCAAAACAAGCATA
>DGYV01000038.1:11319-11567 GCA_002398485.1 Peptococcaceae bacterium UBA4997
AAACATAAAGCAAAACAAGCATACCGATTTATTATTTTAAAAGTATATCTTTTGAACAAATAAAAATAGATTTTTTTAGTGGTTTAGGCAAATTAAATCTTGCTCATATTATACCAATCACGGCCTGTTTTCATATCCACAATCAACGGCACTTTAAGCTGTATTGCGCCTTCCATTTCCGCCTTAACCAAAGTTTTTACTTGTTCCAGCTCAGCCTCAGGTACTTCAAAAATAAGTTCGTCATGTAC
>DGYV01000032.1 GCA_002398485.1 Peptococcaceae bacterium UBA4997
TTTATTTTTTCCAAACCTGCTATAACTTTTACTTCTTTACCTGCAACAAAATCCTGCCTTACTCCACCAATTTTATTAACACTTCTTAAAAAACGCATACCGCAAAGCTCATCGGCAACCGCATACGCCCAGCCTCTCATCATCCTAAACTGGAATGTGCCAAAACCATAGGCAGAATCAAGGCATAACCCGCCTAAATCTCCAAGATGGCTGGTAAGCCTTTCAAGCTCTGCAAAAACTACCCTAGTATATTGGGCTCTAGAAGGTATTTTTACCTTGGCTATCTTTTCAATGGCCTCACAATAGGCAAGTGAATTGGCAAAGGTTTCATCCCCTGATATACGTTCCGAAACATACAAGCACTTTTCAATGCTCTGCCCTTCGCACATTTTTTCTATACCCTTATGAACATAATAAAGCTGTGCTTCCAAATTTATAACAGGTTCACCCGCAACACTGAACCGAAAATGACCGGGTTCTATGATACCTGCGTGTACAGGACCTACAGGAATTTCATAAACTCCCTCACCTGTTACCTTTTGGAAAGGGGTTACCTCTTTGGCAAAATCGGGCTTGTGCTTTACATCAAATTCCTTGCGTAAAGGAAATTCCGCCTTAGGCCAGTTACTGTGGAAAACAAGCCTTTTGGGGTTAGGATGCCCCTTTGGAAAAATCCCAAATAAATCATTGATTTCTCTTTCATATAAATCAGCAGCAGGTATATTAGGGGTAATTGAAAAAATTTCCATTTGATTTGGATCAATCAAGGTTTTAATAATTAGAAGCAAGGCTTGCTTCCTGTCCGCAAATACATAATATACAGCATATTTGCTGCAAATACTCTTTTCATCATTAGCAAACATTGAAACAAGAGGGTAACCCTGCGTGGTATTGATATAAGTGCAAATCTCCAATATTTTAGCAGGGTTTACCTTCATATATAGTTCATTCGTATTTTCGGTACTGCTACTATAGATATTTTCAGCAAAAGCTTCTGTAAGTTTATTTTTCAACTCGGTTAAAATCACCATTTTGCTCTCCATTCTATGCTCCAATGATAATATTTTGCGCTTGAGTGATAAGGTTTTTTAGCTCATCCGGAATAAACAAGCCACTTATGCTTATTACCAAGAACAGCACTACAATTACAATGGTTCCGGCCTTATTAGTTTCACCCGGCTGCAATTCCTCTTCTTGATTATTGCCATAGAACATTTTAAATAAAGTAACCGCAATACCCGCAAATATAATTGCCAAAAGCAGAGCTAAAGCCCCCCCCACCACAAACTTTTTAGCGGTGAATAAAGATACCATTATGCTAAGTTCACTGGCAAAAACACTGAAAGGCGGTGTACCTGCTATAGCAAATAAACCAAGTAAAAACACTGTTCCTGAAATCGGCAGCAGTTTAAGTATAGCTTTGATTTCGGAAATCTGTTTTGTATTATATTTTTGCAATATATTACCTGAAGCTAAGAATAACATAGCCTTAGTAAGTGAATGGTTAATCATATGAAGCAAAGCTCCAAAAACAGACAGGGGTGTAAAAACACCCATAGCAACAGCAATAATACCCATATGTTCTATGCTTGAATAAGCCAATAACCTTTTATAGTCCTTTTGCGTAAGTATGAAGATAGCCGCGGTAAGTATAGATAAAATCCCCAAAGCTATCAACAGCCTGCCTGTATAAATACTGCTGCCAAGATTGCGGTTTACAACAGCTACCGTACGAATTATCCCATACATTGCGCTATTCAGCAAAACCCCCGAAAGCAATGCACTGATTGGCGAAGGTGCTTGGCTATGAGCATCAGGCAGCCATGTATGCATGGGAGCGAGACCCGCCTTAGTACCAAAACCTATTAAAATAAAGATAAATGCCAGCTTAACTATAGGGCTTTTTAAAGATTCCGCATTATTATACAATGCTATCCAATCTAAAAATTGGTTATTCTCCAATACCCCTATGGATGAAAGATGCAAAAATATAATACCCAGCAAGGCAATCGCGATACCTACCGAACAAATGAGCACATATTTCCAAGCTGCCTCAAGCGAATATTTATCATTGTAAAAGCCAACCAAAAATGCTGAGGCTAAAGTGGTTGCTTCAATGGCTATCCACATAATACCCATATTTTTTACAGTTAAAGCAAGTATCATTGTAAACATGAAAGCATACATCAAAATATAATAAAGCCTTAACCTTCCTCTATCTATTTTTCCATGCTTTATTTCCGTTTCCATATATGAAACAGAATAGATACTTGCCATAAAACCAATAAGAATAACTATATCAAGAACTATAATGCTTAAGGCATCAATATAAAATATACCCCCCAAAGCAGTATGATGTGCACTGCCTAAAACCATAACATCTGTAGTAAGATAAACCGCAATTATGATCAAAAGGCTTGAAGTCAATAAGCTTATAGTATGTTGGATTATACTGTTTTTAAAAAGCATGAACAGTAAAACAGCAATAACGGGTAAGGCAATCAAGAAAAATCCCATCGTTTTATCTTATCCTTTCAGGTTGCTTAGTTTATCAATATTAATAGATTCAAACTTCTCGTTTATTTTAAACACCATAATACCCAATACCATAACGGCTGTGATCATATCAACAAAAATACCTATATCTACAATAAAAGGCATACCTTGGGTAGAAAACATTGCTGTAACAAAAAGCCCGTTTTCAATAACCAAAAAGCCTATTATCTGGCCAATAGCCTTTCTTCTGCTTATCATAAAAAACAGCCCTATCAAAATAACCGAAACCGAATTAACAACCTGAACATTGATCATACCATCATTGATACCTTCAATAGTTGCAAGAGAAAAATAAGTAAAAACAACCAAAGTACAGCATACCAGAATAAGAATGGGAATATTTAGAATAAAATCTTTTTCAACCTTATATTCCGCTTTAGCATAAGCTTTACTTAAAATATTAGGTATCCAAATAACTTTTAGGATTATAATGAGCAAACAAACCACCAAAACATCAAAACGCCCCTCTTCAGTTATAGTTTTTATGCCCATAATACCCGCGGCAAGAGCTATCAAAAACGATTGGAACCTAAAGGTTTTAATATAGGATTTGCTCATTTTATTTGCCATCAAAATAAATGACGATAGTAAGATCAAAATTGATAATGAATCAAAAAAACTAGACATAGCGGCCTCCCAAAACAAAGTACTGTAAAAATCCTAAAAAAGATAATATAAATGACAATGCTGCCAAATTGGGTATACTGAACAGCTTGAACTTTACTGTATTAATCTCTGCTATAGCAATGATTATGGCAATACCTATCACTTTGACCAAATAAATAATGACTGAAAGAATAACCGCGCCAATACCTGTTATAGCTATAAGCTGATCATGCGGCAGTAAAAGGTTTACCAATAAGGTTATAAAGACAAGCTGTTTTATAGCCGCACCATATTCCATTAGAGCAAGGTGTCTTCCCGAATACTCTAAAATCATTGCTTCATGCACCATAGTCAATTCAAGATGCGTATTTGGATCATCCACAGGTATCCTGGAGGTTTCAGCAATAATTATAGTCATCAAAGCCATAAAGATCATTATATAAACAGGATGCAGCAAAGGTACACCTATATTTTGCATTGTATTCATCATCTCAAGCAAGGACGTAGATTGGGAAATAAGACCTACCGTAAACAATGAAACCAAAATAGAAGGCTCAATCAATGAGGAAATCATGCCCTCTCTGCTGCTACCCATCCCACCAAAAGTACTTGCAGTATCCAAAGCGGCTATCATCGTAAAAAACCTGCCCAACGCCAGTATAGAAACAAGCATGATGATATCTCCGGGAATTTGCTCAGGCACAATCATGGTAGATACAGGCACAAGCAACGCCGCTGCAACAGCGGTTGTAAAAACAATATATGGCGTTACCTTAAACACCCAAGAAGATACATCTGAAACCACAGAGCTTTTTTTGAAGAGTTTGTATAAATTAAAATACATCTGAAAAATAGGCGCACCCTTCCTTTTCTGCGAAAAAGCCTTGGTTTTATTAGTGATGCCGTTTAGTAAAGGCGCTGTCAGCAGAATGACCAATAACTGTATTACTATATAAAGTAAATTTTTCATATCTGTTTCTCCTCAAACTTTTTAGGCAAATATATTGTAAACCATCAATACTAAAACAGTAACAAAAATATAGATCAAGTAATTATGGATACTGCCTGTTTGCACCCTGAACGTAGTTCTTCTGGAAAAGCTTTTAATCATTTTACACACAGGATGATATATATACTTTTCAAAAACAGGTTCATCTGCTGTAACATACTTTATTGATTCAGGATGATATGGTAAATCTCCCGTAATCAAGGTTTTTCTGGAAGGTCTGAACAGTATCCTGAAAACGATTTTAAGGGGTTTAGAAAAACCAATAGAGCTATATTGCATTCTTGAATTAAGCGCTTCAAAACCACAATCCCATGTACCATATTTTCTTTCTATGTATTTGCCGCCATTGATTCTAATGATTAAAAGGGTAAACAAAATTAACCCTGCCATAACAATAAAAAATACAACAGGGGATATACTGCTGCCTGATATATTCAAAGAATAATAAGCTATGCCAAGGCCGCCATGCATATATTCCAAAACAGAGCTCCCCACAACACCAAAAACAACTTTGTCAATCAACTTCAAAATAAGTAAAGGGAAAAGCCCTGCGGCCAGGCATAATGCTGCCATTATCCCCATTCCTATATTCATTGTAACAGGAACCTCTTTGGCATCTAAAGAACACTCACTGCGTGGCAAACCCAAAAAAGAAATGCCGAAGAATTTAACAAAACAAGCTGCAGCCATTGCCCCTGCTAAGCCAAGGGCAGCCACTGCCAAAATAGATAATATATTGTGTTAGGGCAAGCAGGGCTCAATATATTATCTATTTTGGCAG
>DGYV01000066.1 GCA_002398485.1 Peptococcaceae bacterium UBA4997
GTAGTTAGTGATAAAATGGATAAAACCATTGTAGTTCGGGTTGAAACCCGCGTTAAACATCCCCTCTATGGCAAAATTATTCGGTCCAGCAAGAAGTTCAAAGCTCATGATGAGAATAATGAAGCCCGCATCGGGGATAAAGTACTGATGGTTGAAACACGTCCATTATCTAAAGACAAACGTTGGAGACTCCAAGAAATTTTGGAAAAGGCTCCTATAGTCTAGTATAAACTAGTAAGAAAGGGGGCGGCTCTCAGTGATTCAAGCCGAAACCAGATTAAAAGTCGGCGACAATACCGGCGCAAGAGAACTTTTGTGCATTAAGGTATTAGGTGGCTCTCGTCGCAGATATGCCACTGTTGGCGATGTTATTGTCTGTAGTGTTAAAGTTGCAACGCCAGGGGGCGTGGTAAAGAAAGGGGACATTGTACGCGTGGTTGTAGTGCGTACTAAGAAGGAAATCAAGCGTCCTGATGGTTCCTATATTCGTTTTGATGAAAATTCAGGTGTTATTATCAATGATCAAGGCCAGCCGCGCGGCACCCGTATTTTTGGGCCAGTTGCACGGGAGTTGAGAGATAAAAATTATATGAAGATAATTTCTCTTGCTCCTGAAGTGCTATAGAAGGCCGGGAGGTGAACGATATGGCAAATAAATTGCGTGTTAAAAAAGGCGACAATGTTGTTATTATTACCGGTAAAGATACCGGCAAGCAAGGCAAAATTTTGGCTTGCGACCCTAAACACAGTAAGGTTGCTATAGAAAAGGCTAATATAGTTCAAAGACATACCAAGCCTACTAAAGCCTTGCCCCAGGGTGGTATTATTGCAAAAGAAGCTTTTATAGATGCTTCTAATGTAATGATTTATTGCGGAAAATGCAAAAAAGGTGTTCGCGTTTCCAAACAGTTAGAGAAAGATGGTTCCTATAGCCGTGTTTGCGCTAAATGCGGTGAAAGCTTTGATAAGTAAGGGAGAAAGGAGGAAGCTTTCAAATGGCTAACAGATTGAAAGAACGTTATACGAATGAAATTCGTCCCCTTCTCCAGGAAAAATTTGGATACCAAAATACTATGGAAATTCCTAAACTGGAAAAGGTAGTAGTAAATATGGGCTTGGGTGAAGCTATTCAAAACCCCAAAGCCTTAGATGCAGCAGTAGGTGATATGGTTGCTATTACAGGCCAAAAACCTGTTATTACAAAAGCTAAAAAATCCATTGCTGCGTTCAAATTACGTGAAGGCATGTCCATTGGTTGTAAAGTAACCTTGCGTGGTGAGCGTATGTATGAATTCGTTGATAAATTAATTTCAGTATCCTTACCCCGTGTCCGCGACTTTAAAGGTGTTTCCAATAAAGCATTTGATGGCCGTGGTAACTATAATTTAGGGCTGAAAGAACAACTTATTTTCCCGGAGATCGAATACGATAAAATAGATCGTCTTCGTGGTTTGGAAGTATGTTTTGTTACCAGTGCTAAAAATGATGAAGAATGCAGGGCTTTGCTTAAGGAAATGGGTATGCCCTTCCGTGAAGCATAGTCCCTCGATGCCCTTGATGTTAAGGAGGTAATATTGTGGCCAAAAAATCTATGCTGGTCAAACAACAACGCGAGCCAAAGTTCCAAGTAAGGGGCTATAACCGCTGCAAAATTTGCGGTCGTCCTCACGCTTATATGCGTAAATTTGGAATTTGCCGGATATGCTTCCGTGAACTCGCCTATAAAGGAGAAATTCCCGGCGTTACCAAATCTAGTTGGTAAGTCGGCTGTAAGGAAGGAGGTTTCTTTTTATGGTAGTAACTGATCCTATTGCTGATTTCCTAACCAGAATTCGCAATGCCAATATGGTTAATATGGATAAAGTTGAAATTCCCGCTTCCGGAACTAAGCGTTCGATGGCTGAAATCTTAAAAGAAGAAGGCTTCGTGAAAGATGTGGAATATATTGAAGATGGCAAACAAGGTGTTATTAGAGTTTATTTAAAATATACTCCTGACCGCGGGAAAGTAATCACCGGTTTGAAACGTATTTCTAAACCCGGTTTAAGGGTTTATGCTGGTAAAGATGAATTGCCTCGTGTATTGGGGGGCCTGGGTATTGCCATCATTTCTACCTCCCAGGGTTTAATGATTGACAAAAAAGCTCGTCAGAACGGTCTGGGCGGCGAAGTGTTGTGCTATGTCTGGTAAATTTATTTCCCATTTTGCGTTAGGAGGTGTTCATTAATGTCTAGAATTGGCAAACAGCCTGTTCAAATACCTGCCGATGTTACGGTTGCCATTGATGGTGCCCATGTGGAAGTTAAAGGTCCCAAAGGCACATTGAGCCGTAAATTTCATCCTGCTATAACCATCAAGCAGGAAGGCGGGAAAATCATTGTTGCTCGTTTAGATGACGAAGCTGAAAGTCGTGCTTTGCATGGTTTGACTCGTGCATTGCTTGCTAATATGGTTAATGGTGTGAGCACAGGTTTTGAAAAAAGGCTTGAGTTGGTAGGTGTTGGTTATCGTGCAGCAGCAGCAGGCCAAACACTTACATTAAATGTTGGTTATTCACAACCTGTGGAAATGACTATGCCTGAAGGCATCAAAGCTGAAACTCCTGCACCAACCAAAATAGTTTTAAACGGTATCGATAAAGAACTATTGGGTGTTGTGGCAGCTAATGTACGTGCTGTACGTCCGCCCGAGCCTTATAAAGGCAAAGGTATTCGTTATCAGGATGAATATGTACAGAAAAAAGCCGGTAAAGCCGGTGTGAAAAAATAATTAGGTTCTAGGGTAATCCGTTACGGATTTCGCGGAAGGATGTGAAAACCTTGTATAAGAAAATAGACCGCAAAGCTGTACGTCAGAAAAAACATTACAGAATGCGCAAAAATATTTTGGGTACTCCCGAACGCCCAAGATTAGCGGTTTTTCGCAGCGCTAACCATATGTATGCACAGCTTATAGATGATACCAAGGGGGTAACCCTGGCCGCTGCATCCACCTTGGATTCCAGCATTAAAGGTGTGTATGGCGGCAACAAGGAGGCTGCTAATAAAGTAGGCAAGCTTATTGCTGAAAAAGCACAGGAAAAAGACATAAAAAATGTTGTCTTTGACCGCGGCGGTCTCCTGTATCATGGAAGAGTCGCTGCTTTAGCAGAGGGCGCTAGAGAGGGCGGCCTGGAATTTTAACGGGATTAAGGAGGAAAGCAGATGGCAAGATTAGACACCAGAGATGGTGGCAATGATATGATTGAAACAATCGTTAATATCAATCGTGTTGCTAAAGTTGTAAAGGGCGGTCGCCGTTTCAGCTTTAGTGCTATGGTTGTTGTTGGCGATGGTAAGGGTAATGTAGGCGCCGGTATCGGTAAAGCCGGTGAGGTGCCTGAGGCTATCCGCAAAGGTGTGGAAGATGCAAAGAAAAATATGATTTCCGTACCTGTGGTTAATACCACCATTCCCCATGAAATTGTTGGTCGTTACGGTGCAGGTAAAGTAATGCTAAAGCCTGCCGCAGCCGGTACCGGCGTTATTGCAGGCGGCCCTGTGCGTGCGGTATTGGAAGCTGCCGGTATTAACAATATTTTAACCAAATCCCTTGGTTCCAACAATTCCATTAATATGGTGCGTGCCACTATGGAAGGCCTTAAAGCCCTGAAAACCACGGAAGAAGTTGCGAAATTGCGCGGCAAATCCGTTGAAGAGATCTTGGGCTAGGAGGGAAATAAAGTGGCTAAAATTAAAATTACTCTAACCAAGAGTGTAATTGGTTATGAACAAAAGCAACGTGAAACCATAAAAGCCCTGGGCTTAAAGAAAATGCACAGCTCTGTGATTCATGAGGATACTCCTGATATTTTAGGTAAAATTCACAGTGTTCGTCATTTGGTTACTGTTGAAAAAGCCTAACAGTGGTTTTTGAATAAGGGAGGTGTAATGATGAATCTTAGCGAATTACGGCCTGTACCAGGTTCTCGTCCCAGTGGCATTCGCGTAGGCAGGGGTACCGGTTCCGGTTTGGGTAAAACTTCCGGCCGTGGTCATAAAGGCCAAAAAGCTCGTTCCGGCGGCGGTGTTCGTCCCGGTTTTGAAGGTGGCCAGATGCCTATCTATAGGCGTATACCCAAGCGTGGCTTTAATAATATTTTCAAAAAAGAAATAATTGAAGTTAGTCTTGCTGATTTGAATTGTTTTGAAAACGGTACCGTAGTTACCGAAGAGCTGCTTTTTGAAGCAGGTGTTATTAATAAAATTGCTGACGGCGTAAAAATTCTTGCCAACGGTACTTTAGAAAAAGCACTTACCGTAGAAGTGGCTTGCAGCAAACCAGCAGCAGCAAAAATTACTGCGGCGGGTGGAAAAGTAGAGGTGAAGTAGGTTGCTTTCAACTCTGGTCAACGCTTGGAAATTACCGGAACTCAGGAAGAAAATAATCTTTACTTTACTAATGTTTTTAGTATTCAGGATAGCAGCTCACATACCTGTACCGGGAGTAGATAGTGCAGCTTTAAGCAAAATGCTGGGAGCTGATATTTGGGGCCTTATAGATACCTTCTCCGGCGGGGCTTTCAAGAACTTTACCGTAGTGGCAATGGGTATTATGCCATATATCAATGCTTCTATTATTATGAACCTTTTGACTATCATGGTTCCTTACTTTGAAAGATTGGCTAAAGAAGGTCCTGAAGGCCGGAAGAAAATGGCTCAATATACGCGTTATGGTGCTGTTGGCTTGGCTTTTTTGCAAGCTATAGGTATGTGTGTATATTTGAAAGGTGCTTTTGTTAACACCAATCTTTTCCACATGACAGTAGTGGTTGTTACACTTACTGCTGGTACAGCATTCTTGATGTGGCTGGGTGAATTGATAACCGAAAAAGGTATTGGCAACGGTATTTCTTTGATTATTTTTGCCGGTATTGTTACTAGATTCCCTTCGGATATTAAAAACATCTATCAATACCTGGTAGGTGGTCAAACCAATATTTTTGTGGTATTGATTTTTCTGCTTATTGCGGTTATTATCGTAGCAGGTGTTGTAATTATTCAGGAAGGGCAGCGCCGTATTCCCGTGCAGTATGCTAAGCGCGTGGTTGGCCGTAAAATGTATGGTGGACAAAGCACTCATATTCCCATTAAAGTCAACCAAACCGGCGTTATTCCTATTATTTTTGCAATGTCTATATTGATGTTTCCTACCACTATTGCAAGTTTCTTCCCGAACAGCGGTTTTGCCACGGCTATATTAAATATATTCAACCAGGGGCATCCTGTATATATGATCGTTTATGCTCTGTTGATTATATTCTTTACCTATTTTTATACAGCCGTTACCTTCAACCCTGTTGAGGTAGCTGAAAACTTAAAGAAATATGGTGGTTTTATACCGGGTTTGCGCCCCGGCAGGCCTACAGTTGAATACTTGGATAAAATATTATCCCGTATTACTTTGGCAGGCGCTATTTTCTTGGCTATTATAGCATTAATGCCTCAGGCAGCTATGGCCATTAGTGGTTTACCTATTTATTTTGGCGGTACATCTTTGCTGATCGTAGTTGGTGTTGCTTTAGATACTATGAAACAGCTTGAAAGTCAGATGTTACAACGTCACTATCAAGGGTTTATGAAATAGTGAGGTATTAACTATGAAATTAGTATTGATGGGACCACCGGGAGCTGGTAAGGGTACACAAGCTGAATTTATGACACGCAAGCTTTTTATCCCGCACATCTCTACCGGTGATATTTTAAGAGCAGCCATAAATGCCGGCACAGAATTGGGGGTTATGGCTAAAGGTTATATTTCCAAAGGCCAATTAGTGCCGGATGATGTGATTTTGGCTATAATTAAGGATAGATTGTTGCAGCCTGATTGCAAAGAAGGTTTTCTGCTTGACGGTATCCCTCGCAATATTAAACAGGCGGAAGCGCTGGATGCCATTTTAGCGGAAATGGATATTACTCTTGATGGAGCTATCAGCATTGAAGTAAGTCCTGAAATTTTGATCGATCGCTTATCCGGCCGCAGGGTATGTAGTGATTGCTCCGCTTCTTATCATATGCTTTACAGCCCACCCGTTAAGGATGGCGTATGCGATTCTTGCGGCGGCAAACTTTATCAGCGTAATGATGATAATGAAGCTACCATTAAAAATCGTTTAAAAGTTTATGAAGAGCAATCATTACCTGTTTCTAAATATTACAAGGATAAAGGTATTCTTATTGAAATAAACGGTGAGCAGCCTATAAACCTTGTTTTGCAGGATATAGCCAAAAGCTTGGGGTTGAACTGGGATGATTAGTATTAAAAACCCCGGTGAAATCAAGTTGATGCGAAAAGCCGGTTTTATCGTAGCCGAAACGCTGGCATTAATGGGGGAACTTATAAAGCCCGGTATTACTACCAAAGAATTGGATGTTGCCGCTGAAAGCTTTATTCGTAAAAAAGGAGCCAGACCGTTATTTTTAGGTTACGGTGGTTTTCCCGCAACCCTTTGTGTTTCTGTTAATGAACAGGTTATCCACGGGATACCAGGTAACAGAGAACTTCTGGAAGGCGATATAGTTAGTATAGATGTAGGGGCGGAAAAAGATGGTTGGTGTGGTGATGCTGCCAAAACTTTCCCTGTAGGCAAAGTATCTCCTGAATATTTGCGGCTGCTGGAGATTACCGAAACTTGTCTTATGGAAGGTTTGGCACTTGCCACAAGCCAAAAACGCCTTGGTGATATAGCACATCGTGTGCAAAGTATAGCGGAGGATGCGGGTTATGGTGTTGTTCGTGATTATACCGGTCATGGTATAGGCAAACAAATGCATGAAGACCCGTCCGTACCCAATTATGGCAATTCCGGCCGAGGCTTAAGATTGTCAAAAGGAATGACCCTTGCTATAGAACCTATGGTCAATATGGGTACGCATAAAGTAAAAACTTTGGCAGATGGTTGGACTGTCGTTACAGAGGATGGCTTACCTTCAGCTCATTTTGAGCATAGTGTAGCTATTACCTCTAACGGACCGACAATATTAACCATATTGTGAGGTGAGTAGGGTGTCTTATGTTTCTAAAGAACAGGCAGTAGTTATAGGACAATTGGTTCGTTCTATTGCCGGCCGCGACCATAATCATTATTATTTGGTTTGCGGTATGGATAAAGAAGGGCGTCTTTTATACCTGGTAGATGGTATTAAAAGAGGTATGAATAATCCAAAACCCAAGAACATCGCTCACATACAGGTTGTAAACAAGGTTTCCCAACAACTGGCTGAAAAAATTGCCGGCCAAAGTTTATCAGCTATTCCTTTAGAGGAAATACGCAGATATATAATGCAAATGGATATTGACGTATAGGTAAAGGAGGTCGTTCGAATGTCTAAACAGGATGGTATTGAAGTAGACGGCACCGTAGTAGAGCCATTGCCCAATGCTATGTTTTTGGTGGAATTGGCTAATGGTCATCAAGTATTAGCCCACGTTTCCGGAAAAATACGCATGAATTTTATTCGTATTTTGCCCGGTGATAAAGTAACGGTTGAACTTTCTCCGTATGATTTGAAACGTGGCCGTATAACTTATCGCTACAAGTAGCAGTCAAGGAGGTTATTTTATGAAAGTAAGATCTTCGGCTAAGCCTATCTGCGAAAAATGCAAGGTCATAAAACGCAGAGGGGTAGTAATGATTATTTGTCCTAATAGCAAGCATAAACAAAAACAAGGTTAAACTGCAAATTGAGTTTTTGATTTGCAAATAATGTTATGGAGGTGTTTACACTCGATGGCACGTATTGCTGGCGTAGACCTGCCCAGAGATAAAAGAATTGAGGTAGCTCTTACCTATATCTTTGGCGTAGGATTGCCTACTTCCCAAAAAGTTTTGGCCGAAGCAGGCGTTAATCCCGATACTCGTGTTAAGGATTTGTCCGAAGATGAATTAGGACGTATTCGTGAAGTATTGGATAAAACCGCTGAAATAGAAGGCGATTTAAGAAGAGATGTTGCCTTGAATATTAAACGGTTAACTGAAATTGGTTGCTACCGTGGGATTCGGCACCGTCGTGGTTTGCCTGTACGCGGTCAGAAAACCAAAACTAATGCGCGTACACGCAAAGGCCCCAAACGTACAGTTGGAGCTAAACGCAAAAAATAGGGAAGGGGGTTTTATTTTTGGCTCGCAGACAAATTCGCAAAAGAAAAGAGAAAAAAAATATTGAAGTGGGTGTAGCCCATAT
>DGYV01000060.1:0-2586 GCA_002398485.1 Peptococcaceae bacterium UBA4997
AACCTAACTCGGCAGGAATATCCAAAAGAATAGGCATCCCTGGATCCGTTAAGGCATCTACCAAAAAAGCCCCAGTACGAAAATATTTTCTTGCCAGGATCTGCCATACTTCACAAATGGGAGGTACCACCGAAGCTATGGCAACATGTTTTATTTCATTGATACCATAACCCACCGAACCCAATAGATTCGTTAAGATCACAAAAATTTCATCTTCCGTACTTTTGCGGTTACTGGCTATGCGCCAACTCTCCTCAAAACCGTCATCACTGTACAAACCCAATACAATGTGGGTATTACCAATATCTACCGCAAGAAACATATTAAACCTCCCCATCTAACAATTTTCAAGTTTATTTTAATATGTTTTAACGGCCTTGGCAAGGTTTAAATATTCAACACACCCCGACGCCTTACAGAACTTACTATTTTAGCGGCCAACAAAATTTTTACAGCCTCCAGTGGCAAATATGGTAAAACACCTACTAATATGGCCTGCCCTATGCTTAAGCCTGCCACTAAGCTCAGTTGAATAACCCCGCAGCAATAAATTATAGCTAGGCCCGCCAATGCTGATACTAAAGCTTTACTAAATTTAAGATCTTTTTGCGTTTCGCCTGCTAAAAGGCCCATTACAAAAGCACCTGGAATAAATCCCCAAATAAAACCACCCGTAGCACCTGCCAAAGCACCTATACCTGCTTTAGCCTGCGCAAATACAGGTATACCAACACTGCCCGCCGCCACATAAACCAGCATTACCAAAGTACCCCAGCGTGGGCCCAGCATCATGGCCGCAACCATTATAGCAAGGGTCTGCAGGGTCAAAGGAACGGGAGAAAAAGGCAAGGGAATAGCAATTTGCGCACAAATGCCGCACACAGCCACCATTAAGCCAACCAAAGTCATTATTCTTATATTAAGTTTGGTTTTCGATTTTTTTACAGCCATTTCTTCACTCAATGTAATTCCTCTATTCTTTGGGCAATATCACATCGCCGCTTACTATTTTTTCAGTTTCGCCATCCGCTTTTTCAATCAGCAAATAGCCTTCATCATCCATATTCACAGCTTTACCTTCAAGTGTACCCAATAAGGTATTCACCTTAACCTGCCTGCCTATGGTTACTGAATATTGCAGCCAATCCTTATGAATAGTAGCAAAACCCTCGTTAAAAAGCCTTTCATATTCATCTTCCAGCCTGTTCAAAACACAGGCCGCAACTTGGCTTCTATTAATATCATGCGCACCCGCAAGATAAAGCGAAGTTGCTACATCAGCTATGGCAGTCGGAAAATACTTTTGCATAACATTTATACCAATACCTACCACAACCCATTCCACTCTATCCATATCGCTTTTCATTTCGGTAAGGATACCACAAAGCTTTTTACCGCAAACCAAAAGATCATTGGGCCATTTTATACCGCTGACAACACCAATATCTGCAAAGGCTTTGGCAACGGCAACGGCGGTTGCAAGTGTAAGTAAAGAAGCATGTGAAGGCAAAAGCGGTGGCCGTAAAAGTACAGAAAGGCAAATACCCTCATCGGTTTCGGTAACCCAAGTTCTGCCTAATCTGCCCTTGCCCGCATTCTGACGATCTGCCAATACTATCAGGCCATGGACAGCACCCTTTTCAGCTTCGTTTTTGGCAATATTATTCGTGGAAGCCGTTTCAGGCAAATAAAGCAGCTCACGCCCCAGCCATTTGGTTTTAAGATAAGGCTCGATCTCAAACTGCCTTAAACCACCTTGGGCCATTAAACGGTAACCTTTACGGCTTACACCTTCTATAGCATAGCCTTCCTCCGTTAAAGCCTTGATATGCTTCCACACAGCTGCTCTGCTTATACCCAGTTCACGGCTGATAGATTCACCGGAAACATAACCGACACTTGTTCTTAAAATAGCCAAAACTTTATTACGCATGCTACACCTGCCCATTCAAATCAATTGTAAACCAAACGCGTTCAATTCGGTTTACATTATAAACACACTCCCTATTCTTGTCAATAGCAAAAGCATTAAATAATAAAAATTTCCTGCGCTTAAGCTCAGGATGACATTAAAAAAACTTTAATATTTAAACGCCTTGTTAAGAAATCATCATCCTGAACGCAGTGAAGAATCTTTATGACTCTTCACCTACGCCCAAAATAACATAAAAAACCACCGAACTTGCTTTAAGCTTTTTCATTTGCACCGCCGCAGGCAGAGCAAGCACAGCCGTTACAAGCCTTAGCCTTATTAGAAGCATTTGCTTTTTTTAAAGAAACCAAACGCATACCGTTCAAGGTTACCAAAATATTGGCTCCCATATCCGCAAGTATTGCCAGCCATAAGCTAAGCCAGCCTGGGAATATTGTAAACAGTACCAAAAGCTTAAGCCCTATAGCAAAAATAATATTTTGTTTGATTATGCGTACGGCTTTTTTGCTAAGATCTAAAGCATAAGGTATTTTGGTTAAATCATCCGCCATCAATGCCACATCTGCCACTTCCAAGGCCGTATCGGAACCTGCTACCCCCATAGCCAAGCCAATATCCGCCACAGCTAGGGCAGGGGCATCGTTAATACCGTC
>DGYV01000060.1:2758-4789 GCA_002398485.1 Peptococcaceae bacterium UBA4997
GGGGCATCGTTAATACCGTCGCCCACCATCATTACAGGAGCATGGTTTTGCAATTCTTTAATATATTTTAATTTATCCTCAGGCAAAAGCTCAGCTTGCCAATATTCTATACCTGCCTTTTTGGCTATATTCTCCGCTACCGCAGAATTATCACCCGTAAGCATTACCGTTTTAGCAATACCTCTTTGTTTCAGTTTAGCAACAGCAGCCAAAGCATCACTACGCATGGTATCGGCAAGTGCTATCATACCCACTGTTTTAGAATCTATTTCCACCGCAATTATAGTGTTGCCGCCATTTTGCAGGTTTTGCCATAACTTAGAACCTGCTTTGCTTAAAGGGTTTCTTAATTTGCCTACCCAAACCTTTTTGCCAGCAACCAAAGCCTCTACCCCGGCTGCATTATGCATAATAAAATCTGTAACAGCAGGCAAGCTAAGCCCTTCTGATTTGGCCTCTTCCAAAATGCTTAAAGCCAAAGGATGGATGGAATTTTGTTCCACCGCTGCCGCCAAACTTAAAATTTCCGCATGGCTTATGCTATCGTCAAGGCTTAGCACAGCTTCTACCTTATGTACACCATGAGTCAAAGTTCCCGTTTTATCAAAAGCTATTTGTTTTATCCGGCTCAAAGCCTCCAATTCAGCACCGCCTTTGATAATGATGCCGTTTCCGGCTGCATTGCTCATGGAAGCCACCAAAACAACAGGGGTTGTGATCACCAAAGCACAGGGGCAAGCTACCACCAACAAGGAAAGCCCATTATAAATCCAACCGTGCCACCCGCCATTGAACAAAATAGGCGGCAATACAGCAACCAAAAGTGCAAGTGCCATAACAACAGGCGTATAGTAAGCAGCAAACCTTTCTATAAAAGTTTGCGACTTGCTTTGCTTGTTCTGGGCTTCCTCCACTAAACGCACTATCTTAGCCATAGTGCTTTCAGAGGCTATATGGGTTACCTCTACCGTCAAAGCACCCATTTCATTCAAGCTGCCCCCAAACACTTTATCACCTTGGTTTTTAGCCACAGGTACCGATTCGCCTGTAACAGCAGCTTGGTTTACCTGTGATGAGCCTTCGGCTACCACACCATCCAGCGGTATTTTTTCCCCTGCCCGCACCAATATTTTATCTCCCACCGCTATATTATAAACAGGCACAAGCACATTAGCATCTTCTTTGATAAGCAAGGCCTGTTCGGGAACCTTTTCCATCAGGCTTTGCAAAGAGTTTCTGGCTTTGGCCGCCGTATAATGTTCCAGCCAGTGCGAAACAGCAAAAAGCCATGCCACCAAAGCGGCCTCCCGCCATTCACCTATAAATAAAGCACCTGTTACAGCCAGCGCCATTAAAACGCTCATATCAAATTTAAAACGCAGTAAGCTATTAAATGCCTTTACAAAGGTTGTGGAGCCACCCACAACAACAGTAAGCACAAGCATTATTTCACCATAAGGAAAAGGCAGGAATATCCCCAAAACCAGGGTCAAAAAACCAATGATTACAGGCAAATAAATTTTGGGTAATATGCTCCCTTCTTGTTTAGCTGCAGCTGAAACGCTTATTTTTATACTGTGTGCCAAAGCCAGCTCCGTAAGCTCCGCTATATTTGGTTCTCCCCATACCACAAGCTTGTTGGCGGCAAAAATAACTTCCGCTTTTTTAACACCGTTCAATTTTGCTACCACCAAACCAAATTTTCTGGCGCAATCTGCGCAGTCCAGCCCGTTCAAATAATATTCTTTTT
The DNA here is from genome assembly GCA_002398485.1 of Peptococcaceae bacterium UBA4997. Classification (GTDB taxonomy): domain Bacteria; phylum Bacillota; class Dehalobacteriia; order UBA4068; family UBA4997; genus UBA4997. Next base: position 4,509 of record DGYV01000060.1, read on the forward strand.
TATTTTCACTCATGTACATCACTCTTTTCAACTTAACTATACGTTATCGTTTGGTTTTAGATTGATTATAATTTTTATGGATTTTCTAAATCAAAACAACTTCTATATACCTGTATGATTTTGATGCTCCCTGGCTGAAGCCAAAACTTCCTCCACATGGTGATCATCCAACCAATAATACACAAATTTACCCCTTTTTTCATAATCTATCAGCTTCATTTGGTAAAGTGCCTTTAAATGGTGCGAGGCTGAGGCCACCGAAATATTTAGGGCGGTGGAAA
>DGYV01000060.1:4965-5395 GCA_002398485.1 Peptococcaceae bacterium UBA4997
ATATTTAGGGCGGTGGAAATATCGCAAACACAAAGTTCATGCCTTTCTAAAAGAGCATAAAGCATTTTTACTCTCGTTTCATCCGCAAAAGCCTTGAATATATTAACTATACCGCGTACCTCCTGCTCACTGATTTGCAAAAGAGGTATCTCTTTACACTTTATTTCCTCACAAATAGGCATGTCCTCAAATTCACACATTTTGTTGCCTCCTTTATATATTTTAAATGCTTCTGCAAGCACATATTCAAATACTAAAACACTCAAACAATCGTTTGAATGTTATTATACACTTTTCTTGGCAAATTGCAAGTTTAAAAACAAAAAGCTTTTTCAAAACCCTTACCACCAAGGTTATATCGCATTAGCTAAACAAAATAAGTCAAGCACAAGCAATAAGGTTTTAAAAAAGCTCTTTATTATTATTTTAA
>DGYV01000060.1:5573-35792 GCA_002398485.1 Peptococcaceae bacterium UBA4997
TTATTATTATTTTAAGTTAAAATTTTTATTTAATTTTTCTAGTTTCTAAATAAAAACGTTTATCCCGCGCGTGCCCCATGGAAAAAGTTTTTCTGGGCAAAGCGCCGTCAAGTCTCACTGTGGTAAATAAGTCTGCTTTATCCATACCGGGCAGTAATATCCCTATGTTATGGGGCTTGCTTGCCAGCTTTACCACTGCATCCTCGCCATGGATATAATCCAATCTGCCTTTATGTTCTTCCAGGTACCAGTCGATAAAGTTCTGCAAAGTACCTACCGCAATATTAGAGGAAGGGTTTTTTATCCAAATTTTTTCACGCCTTTTACAGGTAACATATTCAAAGCATTGGGAATCGGGCATAGGGGAAGAAGAAATTTGGTAATAATCTTCCAGCTCTATCATAAAGTGCTTCGCATTAACATCAAATAATACTCTGTGTATAGGCTCAAATTCCAAAGAATCGGAATGCAGGTTCACAACTTCTACCATTGCAAAACGAGCGGGATGCTTACTTGCCGCTTCCGCGCCTATATCTTCCTTAAGCTTTTCATAACAGGTTTTAGCAGCAGCCAAAGAATGATTGCCATCCCCTACCGCAAACAACATTACACCTTTACCGGAAACCAAATAACGTGAAGCTGAAGAGGCCTCATTCAAAAGCCTTTCCATTTCGGTTTCCAAATGAGCAGCTGCTTTATCATCCATAACATAACCACTTACAGAACCGCTGGCCTGCATTAAGGGAAAATCATAAATTTGTTTAAAATCAGCCTTTTTTTCAGCTAATGGTTCAATTACCCTGTATTCGCTGTCATCTATCAAAAGCATAACATGCGGTACTTCCAAAGGTGCTTTGTTACGTGTTTTAACGCGCGGAGGAATCCTATCCATCACGGTTCCCTCAGTAGCCCTAACTAAAGTTTCGGCACCTGCTTCAAAGGAGTATTCTTCTAAATCTATCAAACCTACAACGCCTTTGCGTACCTTACCGTTATCCAGTTTGCGTTCCACATAAACATAGCTGTTTTCCAAAGTTTCAAAAAAACCATCCTCAATATACTTATGCATAGTCAAGTTAGCTTTTTCAATGCGTTCGTTTATATCTTCATCCTTTAAGTAAACTTCAGGAACGGTGATTTTTAAGGTAGAGGGGTCATCACCAACTATATCCTCAACGGTTTGCCAGTATTTTGGCTCTGAAGTATATTGGTCGCAAGCCACTACACTCCAGCGGTACATTTTACCCGGCGCCGCATTTTGGGGTATCATAATATCCCCGGGATAGAAAGCAATCTTTTTCTTTTCCATCATTTTTCCTCCTATCTTAAATTAAACCTCGGCTTAATAATTATACCCTAAGCCTGCTTTTCCTGCAAGCCCTTAAAACCTTTACCCAGCACTTCATGTGTATTGCTTACTATTATGAAGGCTTCCTCGTCCAAAGCATACACCAGTTTTTTAAGCCGATTAATTTCGCTTTGCGCTACCACACAAAGTACAGCCTGCTTTTCGGTTTTTTTGTAAAGCCCCAAACAAGGGAAAAGTGTAACTCCGCGCTCAAGTTCAGATATTATGGTATTGCCTATCAAATCATTGTTTTCCGAAATTATCAGTACTGCCTTACTATATGCCATGCCCTCTTGAATAAAATCTATCATTTTGGAAGTCATAAAAATAGTTATCATGGCATACAAGGCAACTTCCAATTCAAAGGCTATGGCTGCCAAGCTAACTACTACCCCATCTATCATAAGCAGGGTCTTGCCAACGGAGGTACCTGTAGTTTGCTGTAAAAGCCGCGCCATCAAATCCGTACCGCCCGTGGTACCGCCTGAACGAAAGACAATGCCCATACCAACACCGCAAAGGATACCGCCATAAATTGCAGCTAAAATAGTTTCATTGGTCCAAGCTTTTAAGTGTAATCCTTCCAAGAACAATAAAACCACCGACAATAATATAGCTCCGTAAGCCGAACGTAAAATAGGCCCGAATCCCCAGCGCCGCCAAGCTATCACAATAAGCGGAGCTTCTATTACCAGCATGGTAACACCAACAGGTATATTAAAATAATAATAAATTATTGTGGAAAAACCGCTTACACCGCCTGCGGCAATTTTATTTGGTATCAAAAATAAATCCAAGCCGAAGGCCGTAATAACAGCGCCTAATGTTATACCAAGCCATTCTCGCCAAGTACCCCTAACCAATCTTTTGGTATCTAAACTTTTTTTCACATCCATTTTAGGGCTCACCTCTCACTTTTCATAGTTTAGCCGAAGTTTACCAAATAAATGCAAAGAACATTTTAAACAATTAATATGCACTTAAAATAAAAAGACCTTTTTAAGGCCTTTTTTATTTTTATCAAAGTAGAAACAGAGCTAAAATATTTGAACAAATTTTACTGTAAAAAACCTTAAGTCAAAGATACACTAGTGCTTTCAAGGCCTGCCACAAAGTAAATTACTGTTAATCCATCTTTTTATTGAACATTTTCAAGTAAGCGCTCACCAAATCGTTTAACTCACCATCCATCACCGCATCTACATTACCGATTTCACAATTGGTACGGTGATCTTTGACCATACGATAAGGCTGGAAAACATAGGAACGGATCTGGCTGCCCCAGCCTATTTCCTGCTGCACGCCACGCATTTCCGCCAAAGCTTCTTCATGGGCTTTTATTTTCAGCTCCAGCAGCTTCGCCTGCAAAAGCTTCATTGCTTTATCCTTATTGGCATGCTGGCTCCGCTCATCCTGGCATTGTACCACAATACCCGTAGGTATGTGGGTAATACGCACCGCAGAATCAGTTTTGTTAACGTGCTGTCCGCCCGCTCCGCCCGAACGATAGGTATCTGTTTTCAAATCATCTGGGTTTATTTCTACCTCTTTATCATTTTCCACCTGTGGCAGTACATCCACGGAAGCAAAAGAGGTATGACGCCGCGCGGACGAATCAAAAGGAGATATTCTAACCAGTCTGTGCACACCTTTTTCGCCTTTGAAGTGCCCATAGGCATTAAAACCATCCACTGCAAAAGTGATGCTTTTTATACCTGCTTCATCACCGGCCAAATAATCCATGGTGCTGGTTTTGAAACCCTGCTTTTCGGCATAACGGCTGTACATACGCCAAAGCATTTCCACCCAATCCTGAGCTTCCGTACCACCTGTACCTGCATGCAGGGAAACAATGGCACCATGGCTGTCATAATCGCCTGAAAACAGTAAATTAAGCTCCAGGGCTTCCAGCTTTTTAGATAATTCCTTTACCAAAGCCTGCACTTCTTTTTCCATAGACGGGTCCTCAGCTTCCAAGGCCAGCTCCAGCATAGCTTCGGCATCCTCATAAAGCGTTTGCAGGTTTTTATATTCGGCTACCCTGTCTTTCAAATAAGTAAGACGTTGTAATACTTTTTGAGCACTTTCCTGATCGTTCCAAAAAGTATCCTCATAGGTTTTGGCTTCCAATTCGCTTATTTCTTTTTCCTTGTTAGCCAAGTCAAAGAGAAGCCCTCATTTCCTGCAATTTTTCTTTCATTTCCGCTAATACAGGTTTATAATCTGCCAGCATTTCATCACTCCCAAGGCTTAGGCATTTTTGCCGCAGCAATTTTTATATTTTTTCCCACTGCCGCAAGGACAGGGATTATTCCTTCCTACTTTTTCCTCCGCCTTTTTAACAACAGGCTTTTTCTTTTGCGGCTTACCATCATCATCACCGCGGTTTTCCTGCAAGTCCTTGCGTTCTTCCAGCTTTTCGGCTATTTCCACACGCTGGATCAAACGTGTTACTTCATCTTGAATATCGGCAACCATTTCCTGGAACATCACATAAGATTCGTTCCTATATTCCACTAATGGGTTTACCTGGCCTATACCCCTTAAACCAATACCCTGGCGCAATTGATCCATGGCATCTATATGGTCCATCCACTTGCTGTCTACAGCCCGTAAAATCACAGAGCGCTCTATTTCTCTAAAGGTATCAGCCCCTATGCGCTCTTCTCTTTGTTCAAAATAAGCAATGGCTTTAGAGGCAATAAGTTCACTTACCTCGTCAATATCAATATTTTTGATTTCTTGAGGCTGTATATCATGCTTGGGCAAGGCTATCTCAATATCTTTCAGAAAAATAGGTATATCCCATTCCTCGGTATATTGATTGTTCACTGCTTTATATTTTTCAACAACACGGTTTATGCTTTCGGTAATCATGTGAATTACCTGCTCACGCAGATCCTCGCCCCTAAGTATATCCATACGTTGCGAATAGATGATCTGACGCTGCTGATTCATGATATCATCATATTCCAGCACATTTTTACGGATTTCAAAGTTTCTGCCTTCTACCTTTTTCTGAGCACTTTCAATGGAACGGCTCACCATAGCATTATCAATAGGCATACTGTCGTCCATACCCAGTTTATCCATCATGTTCGCCAAATTATCGCCGCCGAAACGCCGCATCAAGTCATCATCCATGGAAATATAAAAACGGCTGCTGCCAGGGTCGCCCTGACGTCCCGCACGACCACGCAGCTGGTTATCGATACGGCGGCTTTCGTGCCTTTCCGTACCTATAATAGCCAAACCGCCCATTTCAACTACCTTTTGCCAATCTGCCTTGGCTTCCTTACTAAATTGTTTTAAAAGTGTTTCTTCCTCAGCCTCACTCAATTCTTTATCAGGGTTTGCTTCCTTTTCCTGGCGCAGCATGAATTCGGGGTTACCGCCCAAAATGATGTCGGTACCGCGGCCTGCCATATTGGTGGCAATGGTTACGGCACCCATACGGCCTGCCTGTGCCACTATCTCCGCTTCTTTTTCATGAAACTTGGCATTCAATACCTTGTGCTCTATACCGCGCTGTTTTAATAAACGGCTCAAATACTCAGATTTTTCAATGGAAACCGTACCTACAAGTATGGGCTGGCCCGTGGCATGGCGTTCCACTATTTCATCCGCTACCGCCTCAAATTTACCCGGTACGGTACGGAAAATAACATCCGGCATATCCTGCCTTAACATGGGTTTATTGGTAGGAATGACCACAACATCCAGCCCATAGATATTTCTGAATTCATCTTCTTCAGTGGCTGCTGTACCTGTCATGCCAGCCAGTTTTTTATACATACGGAAATAGTTTTGGAAGGTAATGGTAGCCAAGGTTTGGCTTTCCCTTTCTATTTTCACATTCTCCTTGGCCTCTATAGCCTGGTGCAAACCTTCGCTGTAACGGCGCCCAAACATCAAACGGCCGGTAAATTCATCTACTATAATCACTTCACCGTCTTTTACCACATAATCACGGTCGCGTTTAAATATTTTATGCGCCTTCAAGGCCTGCTGCACGTGGTGGTTTATCAGGATATTGCTATCATCATATAGGTTTTCTATACCCAGTATTTTTTCTACTTTCGCCACGCCGTCTTCGGTAAGCATTACCACCTTGGCTTTTTCATCTATGGTATAATCCTCTTCCAAATGCAAGCGGGGGATCACATTATTTGCGGTATAATAAAGCTCGGTAGGTTTTGCGGAAGGACCGCTGATGATAAGCGGTGTACGCGCCTCGTCCACTAAAATACTGTCCACTTCGTCCACTATGGCATAGTTGAGCGGACGTTGTACCATAAAATCAGGACGCACCGCCATATTATCACGCAGATAATCAAAACCAAATTCATTGTTCGTTCCATAAGTAATATCACAATTATAAGCCGCTTTTTTATCAGTATGTTCCACACCATGTACTATCAAACCCACACTTAAACCCAAAAACTTGTAAAGCTGCCCCATCCATTCGCTGTCGCGGCGTGCCAAATAATCATTGACAGTGATAACATGCACGCCCTTACCTTCCAAGGCATTCAAATAAACGGGAGCGGTAGCTACCAAAGTTTTACCTTCACCTGTTTTCATTTCGGAAATCCGGCCATCATGCAGAGCCATGCCGCCTATCAGCTGAACATCAAAATGCCGCATTCCCAAAACCCTGCGGGAAGCTTCCCTTACCACCGCAAAAGCCGGGATCAATAAATCGTTCAAGGGAACACCCTTTGCCAAATCCTGCCTGAACTCAACTGTTTTGTTTTGCAGCTCCGTGTCGCTCAAGGCCTCCATAGAAGGCTCTAAAGCGGCTATTTCATCAACCACCTTCTGATACTTTTTAATATCACGGGCATTGCCGTCAAAAATCTTTTTAAAAATACTTGCCAATTTATTGCACCTCCGTATTAAGCATCATACATATATAAAAAACCATTTTGGCTTTTATTCGCTAAAACATCAATCTTAATTATAACACCTGCGCTATTGGCTTGTAAATCTTTTTAATATTACCCTTTGTTGTATAAAGAACAAAAAAACGGGAGGGCAAATACTAACCCCCCCCATTAACAGTATGATAATATGATTATACTTCTTTTATCAAAACTTTAATTTCCTATTCCCAATAAACATTTTATCTAAAATCTAATGCAATTCAAAACATAGAGTATAAGAGCTTACTTTGTTTTCTGTAATATCTATACGCATAAAAGGCACTATATCAACAGGGGTAAGAATTATCAAATTCGGAGTACCGTTTTCATCCTTATATACAGCGCCGGCATTACCGTTGAAGGTATCTTCACCGTAAAAAGAACCGTTCACATCAGTTTGCCAATCCTTTTCCTGCGGATACTGAGCCAAAACCTGCTCCAGCGTATCGCCTATCTTTAAGCCGCGAGGGCCCTCCTGGGCAGAAGAGCTGTTAATAATAATGTAACTCAGCATATGTTGCGTAGAGGAAAGCTGGTCATAAAAAAAATCATATTCGGCATCCTCATAAAAATACTTGGTGTAGCCCATACCTTCACCCATACTCTCATCCTCAGTTCTCAAAGGCTTGCCCAGTTTATCTACAAGCTCGGTTTCCATAGTTTCGCTGCCAATACCGTTATAAAGCACCTCATCACCGCTTAAACGGGTAGTTTTCTTCTGCGCAGGCTCTGTAACGGGTGGAGTTTCATTAGAGGACGCTCCTTGGTTTTCATCCCCTATGCCTTTATTTCCGCAAGCCACAAACAAAGGCAGTAGCAGTAATGTTGAAACAATCATAATCAATTGTTTTTTCATAACTTAACCTCACTTATCAAATAGTTTTTAGTGTTTCGCTATATATTTTTTATGTGTATATTGTTTTGACAGCAAAACCAAAATTTTTGTTCCATTAAAAAGCACGTTAATAGGGTCTATAAAATAAAAAAGCCCGCTTAAGCGGGCTTTTAGTTTTATACTTCGGGCTGCAATAAACCATAGTTACCGTCTTTCCTACGGTAGACAACATTTATATTATCAGTTTCATCGTTTACAAAAACAAAAAAGTTATGGCCCAAGAGATCCATTTGCATAATGGCCTCTTCCACAGCCAAAGGTTTTATATCAAAAGTTTTGGTACGAACCAAGCGGCTTTCATTCTCCTGCTCCGGTATTTCCATGATCACTTTTCTGTTTATGCTGCCTTCACGCATTTTTTTCGCCAAACGGGTTTTATGCTTTCTAACCTGACGTTCCAGTTTTTCCACAACATCATCAATGCAGGCGTACATATTAACGCCCTCTTCCTCGCCACGGAGAATGACACCGTTCAACGGCATAGTTACTTCAACTTTATGTCTATCCTTCTGCACACTCATGGTAACAAAAGCTTCGTCAAGCCCACCTACCATTTTATCAAATTTATTAAGCCTTTTTTCCACATATTCACGCATAGCATTCGTAATTTCCAAATTACGGCCCTTCACATTAATTAACATAACTCCACTCTCCTCTCAGGATCAAAGCAAAGCCTTGATCTTTTATAATTAATATTAAACCTTCAACTGCAAAAATCCTGCCTGTTTCTCAGTTATTAAAGGCTTAAAAGAACACTTTTTTCTATTGAAAATCAATTTTTAGATAATTGTACAAGTATAATTTCTACCCATCCCTGTGGATAATGTGGATAAACCTGTTAATAACCTGCTAAAACTATTGTCAATAGTATTTCTTAATTTTTTTTGTTTTGGCAAAATTGGATATATTTACTAAAACAAGCTCTAATTTTAGAATTGTTTGTCGAATCATTAAAACGGCAATTTGGCGCCTGCCGCTGTAAGACCAATTATTTCTTTTGCTCCTGCCTCACTAAGCAGCTTGGCGCAGTTGCTCATGGTAGCTCCGGTAGTAAATATATCATCCACCAAAAGGATTTTTTTACCCCTTATCTGATCGATTTGCGGGCCAACGCCAAAAGCACCCTTGATGTTTTTAAACCTTTCCTTACGACCAAATTGGCTTTGACTGTTGGAGTTGATACCTCTTATCAAAGCTTTTGTGATCACAGGCAAATCAAGCTCCTGACCCACTGTTTTAGCCAAGAGAAGGGATTGGTTATAACCGCGTTCTGCAAGCCTTTCTGGGTGAATAGGCACAGCTACGATGGCATCTATATTACTGAAGGCCGGCTTATTTTTTATCTGTTCTGCCATAAGCCTGCCTATAGGGCGAGCCAAACCCCGCTTGCAGCGAAACTTATACTGCAAGATATAACGCCGGTATTCACCCTCATAAGGGGCTACCGTTTCTACCTCCTTAATATAGTGCAACCTTTCGATTTGGCACCAGCTGCACACGGCTTCTTCTTTTACAATAAAGCCGCCGCATTTTTCACACTTATGCACCGAAGAATGAGCAAGCTTTTCCTTGCAATCAGTACAAATACCGTTCGATACATGTTTTTTACCGCAAATCAAACAAGCGTTAAAGGGATAAATCAAGGATAATATTTCGCTTACAATTTTACCGATGAAAAATCACCTCCTTAAAAAGAATTTAGCCAAAAATACTAAAATCCCTGCCGGAGGTTAACAAATAAATAGATTTTTTGGAAAATTTTATTATTTGGCTTGTTTTTATAAATTTCATAATGATACAGCTTTTGCGCTTTTTCGGCAATTTTTCTTTGTTCAGGGGAACAGCCATCAGGCAAAACCACATACCAGGAAGCTTTAGGGTAGTGTTTTTTTATGATTTGATAAAATTTTTTTAAACCATCATGTACGGCGAAAACTTCAACTGTGGGGGCAATCATAAAAAGCACTGCCTTATTGGAGGCCTTTTGGTGTGAAAGCCATAAATAAACGCCTATGTAACACGCCAAGATACCTATAACCATAAAAAATATCATAAAGCAACCCTCCCCATTTGCTTTATTTTATGCCAGGGAAGGGTTTATAGTGCTTATTTGCCTCCTGCAAGAGGTTTTAAGTAATAGGGATACACCTTTTCCCCTTGTTTGAAATACTTTTGCGGCTCATCCGTAGTTGGCATAAAGGAAAGTTCCTTGCCGCAGTGAGGGCAATGCCAAATAGCTCTGGGACTTGCGGAATATGAACTTTGATAACAATTGGGGCATGTTTTATACGGCATTTTATTACCTCCTTTATTCATTGCCTAATTATAACACTTGTCCGCTAGCGAATTTGGCAAAAAGAAGTCGGAAAAGCTTAACTGTTTCCGACACTTTCAGCATAATTATACTTATACAGGTTTGCTTGTTTTGCGTCGTGCCCGCCAATACAAATTTTTGAACTCATCTCGGCTTAAACCGGCGGCGCGGGCACACTGCCAAAGATAATCCGGGTTTGGGTAAATCCCGTAAACTGCCTTTTCATCATAACTTTGATGTTTGAGCCACACTCTTAAATCAAGCCTTTCCAAAACCAGCTTTTCCACAATAGCAGCATCTAAACCAAATGCTGTTTTGAACCAGGCAAAAGCCAAGATTTCATCCTTGACTAATCGATGTGAAGGCTTATCTATAAAATCTGCCAGCATCAAAAATACTTTTTTGCCGCCTATATAAGCAGATAAACTTATTATGCCCCTTATCAGGATAGGTGATTTTGCCCAAAGCAAAAGTTCCTGTAACACTTCCGCCTTTTTTTCACAATCAAGCGGCATTTGATACCAGCTATCAAGAGCCATCAATTGCCAGTGCGGTTCCTTTTCTGTTTGAATAAAATCTATCAGTTTAGCCGCTGTTTCAAGGTTTGCCAAGCGTCCTAGGGTAATTAAAGCTTTGGCTTTCAATGCCCAATCCGTCTCTTGAAGCAAAGGCAAAATCAAGGATGCCTTTTCAGTTGCGGCAGCAATCTCCATTTCCCCTAAATCGTTAATGGTATAGGCCAAAGCAATACCTCCAATGCTTATGTTTAATAATAAAAAGCCCGCGCAGCAAAACTTAAACTGCCCGAGCTTTTTAAACAATTATTTAAGCAGCTATAACTGCAGTTAGATTTTTTTAGTCAAATATGAAGCTACCCAACCAATTGTTCCGTCAGCAAGCTTAATTTGATACCAATCGCCGCTTTCCTTCAGCAAGGTTACCTTTGTACCCTTGGTTACAGAACCCACCTTTGCGGCGGTTGTGCTGGCAGAAGCCCTTACATTAACGGTATTACCGGTAATCTCAACTTGTGTGCCCGAAGTATTGCCACCTGGAACATCAGTTGTATCGTTATCATCGGAATTGGTATTTGTTGAGGTTGTTCCGCCTTTCAGAGCCGCAACTTCCGCTTCCAATTCTTCTATTTTGGTATTAAGCACAGCCAAGCGTTCCCCAACAGCGGTTTCCACATAACTTTGAGTAGCTATAGGGTCTTCATTTGAGCCGGGAAGCGTATCCACCGCCTGCACCACCTGACCTATTACAAAGCCTAAGGATAAAAATACCAAGGCTGCAACTACTAATAAAGCTATTTTGCCCCTGTTCACAAAAAATCGCTCCTTTCACCTTTAAAGCTAAAATCATTATATCATACAAAAATGTTGTTTTCACCTATTTTCTAAAAAAAATATCCTAGTTTGCAGGCAGCAAACAAATTTTTTATTTTCCCTCGGCCTTTTGGTTTTTTTTATTGCCCGCACCGTGCAAAACCCCTAAACGGCGAGCGCCTATCAAGCTTATCAGCAGTATAATAAATAATATCAAAACCGCCTGTGCACTGCTTATAAGCGTAAGTAAAATAGCTGCAACCCCCATAAACATGGTAATAGCATATATGATAACAACAGTTTGCTTATGGGATAAGCCAATAGCCAAAAGCCTATGGTGCAAATGCCCTTTATCCGCCTGAAAAATAGGTTTACCTTCCTGATAACGCCTGGCAATGGCAAAAAAAGTATCAAAAATAGGTATGCCCAAAATCAGCACGGGAATAACCAATGAAATCATGGTAGCGCCTTTGGCAAAACCCATTATGGCAAGTGCAGCCAAGGTAAAACCCAAAAATAGGCTGCCGCTGTCGCCCATAAAAATTTGCGCAGGGGAAAAATTGTAGCGCAAAAAACCTATTAAAGCAAAAACCAAAAATATGGCTAAAACCGCAGCTGTATTATAGCCTGTACTAAAAGCCACTATAGCCATAGTAATTGCAGCAATGGCGCTTACACCGCCCGCCAAGCCATCCAGCCCATCAATCAAATTCACCGCATTGGAAATACCAACCAGCCAAAGCAGCGTTACAGGTATGCCCCAATAATCCAAAAAGATGATGTCCCCGCCTATAGGGTTGGTAAGATATTTGATATAGCCGCCGCAGGCTATGAAAATAACCGCCGCCGCCACCTGCCCCAAAAGCTTAACACCCGGGCTCACACCTTTTATATCATCAACGATACCAACGGCAAAAACCAGCGAGCTACTTACCAATAGGCCCATTATTTCCCTGGAGAAACCAAAATATACCAAAAGAGCTGCCACAAAACCCGCATAAATACCTAAACCACCCATACGAGGCATTAAACGGCTGTGAACTTTTCTGGCATTAGGCTTATCTATAGCGCCCACCTTAGGAGCCAGCCATTTTGCTACAGGGGTCATTATCAAGGCTGCCGCTAGGGCAACCAAACATGCCAGTAAAACTTTACCCATCTTTTTCTCCTGTTATTTTATCAAGCTGCGCTCTTTTGAAGCGCCTTTTAATAATATCCAAAATATACTGCACTTCATCTATTTTCAAAAGATATACCGTTAAACCGTAAACTAAACAACCTGATATAATACCAAAACCAACTATTAAAAGTGCAGCCTTGCCGCCGCCACCCGGCATAAACATGGTAATGGCAAAATCAACAGCCCAAACCACAATACCCATAATAACAGCAGAGACCCCCATTTTCAAGAGGGAATTTTTTAAACTGCCCTCATCCCTTAAATGCGGCAAGTGGCATTTTTGCAAATAAATATATAACAACCATGTACCAAACAATGCCGCAAGCGAGTTTGCAAGCGCCAAACCGCCGCCGCCATAAGGAATGGTTTTAAAGAAAGCAAGGCATAAAACAATATCCACAATTACGGAATATGCGCCCAGCTTTAATGGCGTTCTTACATCATTAAGCGAATAAAAAGCTCTTGTCAAAATCATATTTGCGGCCATTGGCAATAATCCTATTGAAAAGAAAAGCAGCGCATTGGCAGTAGCCAAAGTGGCAGCATGATCAAAAACTCCGTGTTCAAACAAAATTTGAATGATCGGCTTCCTAAGCACTATCAAACCTACGGTTGCGGGTATGGAAATAAGCGAAACCAATCCCAAGCCCTTGCGCAGTATTTCCTCCAAATGCTTTTTATCCTGCTTTAGTGCCAGTTCCGATAAAGAAGGATAAATAGTTGCCGCAATGGAGGATACAAAAATGCCTATAGGCAAAAGCATTACCCTGTTTGCGTAATTCAAATGTGAAATAGTACCTTCTACCAAAGCGGAAGCAAAAACTCTGTTCAAAGCAAAATAAACTTGGAATACGGCAACGCCCAAAATAATGGGAATAAGCCCTTTCAAAGCACTGCGCACAGCAGGATGTTTAAGCCCTAAAACAGGTTTATAACGATAACCGCACATTACTAAAGAAGGTACCTGGATTAGAAAAAAGCCGATAAAGCTTACCAAAGTACCAACAGAGAGACCAAAAATACCATAGCTGGTGGCAAATATTAAGGTAGTGCAAATAATAATGATGCTGGAAAAGCCTGGCGCAAAAGCACCTACCGCAAAACGGTAAGAAGCATTCAAAATACCTGTGGCAACCATGCCAAGCCCCATAAAAACAGCGGAAGGAAACATTACCCGCGCCAGCTCTGTAGCAAGCCTTACCTGCTCTTCATCAAAGCCCGGCGCTAAAATTTGAACCAAAAAATAAGCTATAGCCATACCAATAGCGGAAGCAACAGCCAGGCCGATAAAAGTAAGGTTGAACATACTGCTGCCCACATACCAGGCTTCTTCTTTATTATCTTCCACTAAATATTTGGTAAGCATAGGCACCACGGCAGCCACTAAAGCAGCCCCCAGAATAGCCTGCAAAAAATAAGGCAGTGTATAAGCTATCAAATAAGCATCGGTAAATTGGCTGGCACCAAAGGCCTTTGCAATAAAGGTTTCCCGTAAAAAACCCAAGAGCCTTACCACCAGGTTCATTACCATAATTACACCCGTAGCCTGAATAATGCTTTTAGACATATCTATCTCCTAACTGTTTTGTTCGTAGAGCGCTTTTATTTTATCCCTGCTTACCTGCCATAAGGCTTCCTTATTACTGTATGGTTCCAAAACAGGCTTTTGAATTAATTTTTCTATTTCAAATATCAGCTTTTCAGCATTTATATTTTCAACCTCCGCAATTACAGGCTGTGCCGCCTGTTTTGCAAAGGCAAGTACCTTAGGGTCATAGCTGATGGCAGCAGCAGGCACCTTAAGTGCCGCCGCCATGATAAGCGCGTGCAAACGCATGGATACTACCAAATCGACATCCGCCAGGATCTGCCAAATACCTTCGGCAGTCAAGGCCGGTATATGCCAAGGTTTACCTTGCATCATACTTTCTATTTCGTTAAGTTCAATATCATCTACTTCTTTTTGTAAAGGCAATAATACTACATTATAATTTTTTTCCATAAGCTTATCCATAGTTTTGGCCAATTCCTTGCGGTTTAAATTAGGCCACGGCCTTAAACAAAAAGCTATTTTTTTACCGGGAGGCAAAAGCGGTACCGTAACTTTTTCCGGCTGCCAGCATAATACAGGATCACAGGTCAAAAACATTTTTTCCTCTTTCAAGCCAAGCTCCTTGGCCAGAGTAAAGGATGCCTCATCCCGCCAGGTAAGTACTTTAGCTTTTTTCAAGGCCCTTTTTGTTATCCATTTGCCCAAACCCGTATGCAATGGCCCCAAGCCTTGAGCCAGAACCATTACAGGTACTTTTCTGAGCCATGCCATGTTTATAAGCATAGCATAGTAACATACCGAGTGAATGCTGGTAATATCCTGAAACAAACTGCCGCCACCGCTTATAAAAAGGCGCGCCGAACCTAAGGCCTGCCGAACAGCCCCAAAATCATTCCTTTGAACTGCCTCTATCTGCAAACGCTTTGCCGTAAGCTCAGGATTGGCGGAAAGAGCAATAATTGGTGCTTTGGGAATATCCTTTTGAATAGTTTGCACCACAGAAGCCAATACTGCCTCATCACCCGTATTATCAAAGCCAAAATAGCCTGAAATCACAATGGCATTTTTTGAGATTTTAGAAAAAGCAGGCATTAGCTGCCCTCCTTAATTTAGTTACTGCCAATAGGGGAATCATGCTTTTGCCAAAATTTCAGCACAATTTTAATTATGAATATAAAAACAACGCCTATCACAACACCTAAAGCCAAACCACTGCCTGTACGAATAAGGGAAGTGAAAAATGGTGTATGCACATGGGCAAAAGTATTAACCAAAGATACCTGGCCAATAGCGCCCATAACCAGTACAGGCCATAAATTTTTGCGGTAACCAAAATACAAACTTATAAGCATTAAAGGATGGCCGAATAAAAACTCTTTGGTGCGCGGCCTGATCACAAATATATCCTTAACTGTAGCACGAAAAGCTTTTTCCAAGCTTGAAACCGTCATGGTATCATTACCTGTTCTCAGTAAATAAACTGCTATAACAGCCATGCCAACCACTGCCAATAAGGCTAAGCCGATAGTTACAGGTTTCACACAGGTATAGGAAACGGCCTGAATCAAATTAAATTTGGCATTGGTTTCTTTTTCGGTACGATACCAATAAACAGCCGCTAAAATCAACAGCGGCAAAATATGCGCAACCTTTACCCCCGAAAACATATTAACAGCTGTCATATAACTGCGGTCGGAAATCATAGCTGTCATTATCACAGCACCCGCCAGAGAAAATAATGTCATCAACACTATTTTTAAGACGGCTTTACCTAAATTGCTCTGCTCTTTATTAGCAAAGGCACAAACCGCAAGAATCGGGAAAATAATTGCCGTAATCAGTGCCAACAGCTTTTGACATAAAGCCGCTTTACCTATTATCAAAAGACCGCCTACCGCAGCCAAACCTAAAATACCCAGGATAAGAGCCCACTTTTTCAAGCCCAGAACACGGCAAAGCCAAATACCCGCGGCGGCAATACCTAAAGACAATAAAGCCACTGCCCAAACAGGCACCTTCAAATTAGGCAAGGTTGTCAAACTGCCTGTTTTTATACCACCGTCCCTAATGGCTTCTATCACTTCCTGTAAATAAAGTGCGTTATCATCTAGGCTTATTTTACTGTAAAGACGTACAAAAGCTATCCGCATATCACGCTCGGCCGTTGCCAGTTGAAAACGGCTGGCTACTTCGGCAGTATCCATGGTAGATAATTCTTTTTCCGTTAAAGTATGCATACGCACAACATTGTTATCCAGTTTTGCGGCCAAAGTTTGAATACCGCTTTGGCTGAAAAATTCCGCCGTCATCAAAGGCAGTCCAAGCTCATTTAATTTATCTGCCATTAAGGCAGCTGCCTTTTGCCAGCTTTGGGTATTTAAGGTTACACCAGGCAGCTCCGTATCATTAAAGCCAACGGCAGTTACGGGAAAATCTTTTAAGGGTTCAAATACTTGGGCCATGGCAGCCTCATCCAGCCTGGGCCACGTCCTTAACTGAACTACAACATCCAAGCCCTGGTCTGCAAGCATTTCCATATCCGCTTTGGGAAAACCCAAACCCAGCATTGCCAAGTCTGAAACAGGGTAAGAAGTTGCAAGTACAGGTACCTCTTCACCAATTTTATTGATAAACACATATTTTTCTACCTTGGCAAAGGTTTTGGCTTTGATCTGTTCATAAATTTGCTGCTGCAGATCTGTATTAGCGCAAATAAGAAAATTATCCTTATCATCTATAATGCCGCCTTTTACCTGCCAATCGCCCTGATCGATATCTTGAGCCAGTATATTACCCGGTACCATATTTACCAAACGCTGATTATTCAGTTCCACATAAGTAGGTTCTTTATAAAGCACACCGTTAATCAGGCTACCTTCAACCGTATTTTGCAGGTAATCTATAACTTCGTTTACAGTTTTACCCTGACGTAGGGCCATATCATAAAGCTGATTCCATTCCAAAACTACGGTTGTAGTATCATTAACGGCTTCAGCTTCTGTTCTGTTGTGCAAAACATAAAAAGCCGTAATTAGGCTTATGATCAGGCCTATTATCAAAAAATAATCCAGCCATTTATTCTTGCTGAAAAGGAATTCTTTAAGCAAAACACAACCTCCTATTAATGTTTTTAAAACATCACAACCAAGCGGTAGACCCAAAGCCCCAAATGCCACCATGAAAAAATGGTGGCATAAAAATAGATTTCTCAAAAATTCGGTAGGGGCAAATCCCCTACCAAATTATAAGCATAGTGCCTTCAACAGCTATTGGCAATCCCATTGCTGCCTTTACGCTGTCTATTCAATTTAATTTTCTAATATAATTGCTCATATAAACGGTTTAGCATAACCACCGCTTCAGCCCAAGTTGCATTCGCCTTAGGCGCGAAATAGTTACCGTTTTGCCCAAGGATAAGCCCTGCATTTACAGCTACCGCTGCACCTTCCGTTGCCCAGGAGGATACTTTTGCCCCATCATTGAAGGCATTTAATTTTGCGGTATCCTTGTTTACAGTAACTGCCTTATATAGCAAAGCTCTTTGGAACATCACAGCCATTTCCTGACGGCTTATTTTAGCAGTTGGAGCAAAAGTTGTTTCTGTAACACCCTTCAAAATACCGTTTGCAACACCTGTATATATAGCGGTGTAATATTTATTACTTGTTGAAACGTCGCTAAATTTTCCTGCCGCTGTAGTATTGGGGGTAAGCCTTAAAACATTAACTATATAAGAAGCAAATTCTCCACGTGTGATAGGCTCGCTTAAATTTATACCTGCCAAGCTGTAAGGTACCACCAAATTATTTTGCATATTGGCTATATCCGAAGCTGCCCAGTGCCCTGTGGGAATAGGAACATAAGTATCCGTAGGAGTATTGCTGCCATCATCAGTGGAATTTGCACCCATGCCGTAAGTACTTGCTACAGGCAGGTAATAACCTGTGCCTTTTGTAAGCCCTACCTTAAAAGTATCTTTTTCGGTATCCACAACCGCACCGCTCATGGTTTGCCATTCTACTTTTTTACCTTTTTTCGCGGCATCCAAATCCAGCCAAGCATAGGTAAGCTTTGCTTCCTTGGCATTATAATCGCTAATCGTCCATTCATATTCATAAGTGATTTTGATTGGAGAAGCCAGGTTTTCTAAAGTATAATAATTTGTTCCGGCGGTAAGTATCTCTGCTTCCAGGGTAAATTCACCGTCATTCAAACGATAATTGCCTTTGGCCGCCTGAGAGATTTCAGAAAAATAAGTTGAAATACTGGTACTTGGTGCGGTTTCAAAGGTTAATTTATAACTTACAGGTTCACGGGTAGCCACAGCTTTGGCTATTGCATCACATTGAAAAATACTTGGTGAAAAAGTTATAACCCAATCCCCCAGGTCCATGGTCATATTTTGATTATTTTTGATCATATAATCGGCAGCATTTTTTTCAATAATGATGACCTTGGTTTTTTTGGTAGAATCAAGCATACTCAAATCATCCAAAGAACCTTTATCACCATACTGAACATCATTCAAGGTTATGGTGGTATACTGGGTTGCTGCCATAGCGGGCAAAGAGATTGCCAAAACCAGTATTAATACAGTAACCAACATTAAAAGCAAGGAGCTTTTTTTATTCATACTATTACCTCCAATATTATAATAAAAACCATAGGCTAAATAATAGACGTTAATTTTCAGCTTTTTGTTGCTTAATGTGTTAATTATAACATATTAAGAAAGTCTGTCCAACTTTATTTTAACAAATAGATGGCCTTGACCTACGGCTTTAGCATAATACCTTTAAGAAAAATATCTCCTATTTCCTCGCTTAATTTTTCTATATCTATACTATCCCTATCATTTCTGTCAAAACTTGAACTTACACCCATAAGAATACCTACCAGGCTTATGGAAAGCAATGATACATCAACTTGGCGCAGTTTGCCCTCTTTAATGCCCTCGTTTACCGT
Source organism: Peptococcaceae bacterium UBA4997 (assembly GCA_002398485.1). GTDB lineage: Bacteria > Bacillota > Dehalobacteriia > UBA4068 > UBA4997 > UBA4997. Next base: position 24,081 of record DGYV01000060.1, read on the forward strand.
ATCGGCCAGCAATTCCTCCATTCTTGTTTTCAAGACCCCAAACAACTCCTGGTTTTTTTTATCGCGGCAGGGATCATAATAATCGCACAAAATCACTCGGTAAAGGCTGTAATGGTTTTTGATCAGCTTCAGCCACGCCTTGATAAAGCTTTTGATCTTTTCTTCCGTACTTTCACCATCCTTAAGGATTTCTGCCAGCCTTTCCATGAAAAAACCAAAGCCATGGCTTACAATATCCGAAAAAAGCTTTTCTTTGCTTTCAACATATTCATAAACCGTACTTTTACCTATACTAGCTTCTTGAGCTATTTCCTCTATAGTAGTTTTATAAAAACCTTTCCTGCCAAAAACAGTGGCAGCAGCCATATAAATGTTAAACTTCTTTTCGGGTATGTTGAACAATTCGTGCATTATTCCCACCCCCTTGGTCTTATTATGCGCCTTTAGTTTGCTCTTATTATGCACCTTTAGTACCAATATCCGTCAAAAGTATATAATCATACTCAAAAGCATTAAAATACATATTATATTGCAATAAAGCACCTATTACCTGGGCATCTACAGCTGTTACCTGAGCTGCGGCATCCAACACATCAGTTTGGGTAGCCAGGCCGTTTTTATATTTAAGCTCCGCCAGTCTATACACTTCTTCAGCAAGTTCTTTATTCTTTTTGGCAATCAAGTACTGGCTTTCTGCCTGACGCAAGTTTTCCATAAATTTATAACTATCTGCCACAAGCTGATTTTTAGCATTTTCATACTGCTTTTTGGCTATATTGTATTCAGACGTACCTATACGGTAACCATAGGTATTCACAGCATAAGTGCGCAGCACCAAATTATATTGCAAAGTTGCGCTATCCAAAGTTATTTTATCTATTTGGATACTTAAACTTTTTTCTCGTAGATTTTTTGCCGCGGCCTCATCATTTGCAACCTTTAATGGTGTATATACCATTTTGGAGCTTATCTTAAAGGTGCTGTCCGCTGAAATACCCATTTGGATACAAAGATCCCGCTTGGCCTGTGCAGTTTTATTGCGGGCTTCCTTAAGCTCTATTTCAGCATTTTTCTGCTGTATTTCCGCATTCAAAAGCTCCATTTTGGCAGCAACGCCTTCTTTATACATAGCCTGTGTATCCTTATAATGCCTTTGAGCCTTGATTAAGCTGTTATAAGCCGCACTTTCCGTCCGGCCTTTAGCAGCTACCCCAAAATACATGCTTGAAGTACTAATCCGAGTTACAATATCCAACTGTTTTTGTGCCAAATATAAAGACTGTAAACCGTTATCAACCAATTTAGGCGTAAGTACAAGCTGTTCATATTCGGTTTGATTAAGGTTTTCTTCTTTTTCCTTGCTGGAAAGGCTATACTCTTTCAGTTTATCCCAGGCTCTTTTTACAGCGCTATCCGTTTGTTTTTTCTGTTCTTCGGTTTTAGCAACATTATTAGCCATCTCCACACTGGCTACACTGTTTTTTAAAGCATTTTCCACTGCCTGCTCCAAGCTTAAATTACCTATATCCGTAGCTGCCATAGCAGGAATACTTCCCATAAGCACTATAGTTAAGGCAAGCATTATGACACTGCTTAATACGCTTTTTTTCATCATTATCCCTCCTAATCATTTTTTACTGCAAAATCCCATTCCTTTTTGTCGGGATCCTCCATATCCAAAGCTTTTTGTTTAAATTCTGCTACCCTAGACTGGTAATCATCCCCCCACTTGGCTTTAATGGCTGCTATACGCTTACCTTCCTTTTCTGCCTCCAAACGTACAAGCATTTCCTCATAAGTTACATCATAAATAGCAGAAAACTTTTTGGCTTTTCTGCGCAGCGATCTTTTCTTTGCTTTTTCATCTATCTTATCAAAAATAGTATAAACTACGGGAACTATTACCAAAGTCAGGAAGGTGGAAGTAGTTAAGCCAAACAAAACTACTACGGCCATACTGCGGCTAAGATCCGCACCTTCACCTGTAGCAAAAGCCATTGGTACCATTGCCAAAATAGTGGTTAGGGCAGTCATCAAAATAGGCCGCAAGCGTACAGGCCCTGCCGTCATTAAAGCTTCCCTGCAGTTAAGGCCGTTTTCACGCCTTAATGTATTTACATAGTCCACCAAAATAATCCCGTTGTTCACAACAATACCCATAAGCATGATGATGCCTATAAAAGAGCTTACATTCAAAGTATTGTTTGTAATGAGCAAACCCCCAAATATACCTATAAAAGCGGTAGGAATGGAAAACATGATCACAAAAGGCTGCACCAACGATTCAAATAAGGAAGCCATTACCATGTAAATAAGCACTATACCCAAAAGCACTGCTAAAGTAAGGCTTTTAAATGAATCCATCATTTCCTCATAGGAACCGCCTACCTCAACACTATAGCCCGAAGGCAAAACCATACCTGATATTTTTTTATTGAATTCCGTCACAAAGCTGTTCAAATCACGGTTCAGCAAGTCGCAGCTAACTGTTATCATTCTGGTTTGATTACTGCGGTTTATATTAATGGGTCCGGAACCCTGCTCAACTGTAGCAATATCGGATAAAGTTACCATAGAGCCTTTGGGAGTAGAAATCTTTAAATCCAGCAGATCCTGCAAATTATCCCTGTTAGTTTCAGGTACAGTTAGGCGTATATCATATTCATTGCCTCCCGAAGGGCTGAAGCTGGTAGCCACTTTACCATCAAATTGGTCTTTAACTAAGCTTGCCAACTGCCCTACAGTTATACCATACTGCGCTGCAGCTCCGTCTTTCAAGCTAACCTGCAATTCGGGCGAAGCTTCATCTAAACTGGAGGTTATTTCCCTAGAACCCTCAATACCCTGCATCACAGATTTCAACTGTTCTGAAATATCTTCAAGCACCTCAAGGTCGTCGCCCTTTATGGTTACGCTTACCGCACCGCTTGTACTGCCCATCATACTGGTCATGGAATCGGTAGCACCTACTTTAAATTCCACACCCGCTATATCTGCTGTAAGCTTGCGAATTATTTCCGCAACCTCCTTACTGCTCAAATCACGCTTTTGGGCATCCACCAGATCCAGGCGAATCTCACCCAAATTGCCTGAGCTTACTGTACTCATGCCATCTGTAGAATTTGTTCCTACAGTAGTAAACATAACTTCTATATATTTACCAAGCTCCTGCTCCATTCTCTTTTCCAAATCCTGCGCCATGGCAGAGGTGGTAGCCATATCCGTGCCATCCTCCATGGAGAAAGACACATTTATTTCACCGCTGTCCGAATTTGGTAAAAATTCCATACCTATCAATGGCAGCATTGCAAAAGCAACTACCAGCAATATTACCATTGTTATTACCAAACGCCTGCGGTGATTAAGCGCCCAACGCAATATCCTGCGGTAATAATAGTTCAACCTGCTTAAGCCTTTGGCAAAAGCATCCTGTACTTTTTCCTGTTTTTTGCCCAGTTTACCCTTGGGCAGTTTTTTATACTCATATTCAGATACCAAAAGCTTGGAAGAAAGCATAGGCACCAAAGTAAGGGCCACTACCATGGAAGCTAAAAGCGAAAAGGTTACGGTAAGGGCCAAATCCTTAAAAATAATGGAAGTTAGCCCTTCCGTGAATACCACGGGCAAAAATACCACTACGGTAGTAAGCGTGGAAGCCACAACTGCCATAGCAAGCTGACGTGCCCCCTTAATAGCCGCTTCCTCGCCCTCCATACCCTGCGTTCGCAGCCTTTGGATGTTTTCCAAAATCACGATAGATGAGTCTACCATCATACCAACCCCAAGCGCAAGCCCGCCCAGCGTCATAATATTCAGTGTCATATCATTGAAGAACATTAACACAAAGGTACTAATTAAGGAAATAGGGATGGCTAAAGCTATAATAAGCGTGCTCCTTAAGCTTCTTAAAAACAACAAAAGGATCAGGATAGCAAGCCCTGCACCCAAAAACAGATTATCCTTCAAACCGTCTATGATAAAGTGAATATAATTCGCTTGGTTAAATATGGTTTTTACTTCCACATTAGCAGGCAGCGCACTTTGCATTTCTTCAAGCGCTTTTTCCACATTGTCAACCGCAGTTACAGTATTGGCATCACTTTGCTTGTTTATATTCATGCAAACCCCGGGGTTACCGTTCAACCATACCATATAATCAGCGGAGTTACTGGCAAAGCTTACCGTGCCTAAATCCTTAAGGTAAATATTAGCGCCCGTGGGCAGATTAACTATAGTATTTTCAATATCTTGTATGTTTTTGTATTTGCCCAAAACCCTTACGGCAGTTTCTTTATTATTATCTACTACACTGCCTGCGGATAAATTAAAGTTATTAGCCGCCAAAGCCTGGGAAACACTTTCCATGCTCAAACCGTAGGAATCAAGCCTTACGGGATCAAGCTCTATTTGCACCTCATCATCATACCCGCCTATTATCTCTACAGAAGCTACTCCATCCTGCCTTTCCAAACGGGGCTTTATCACTTCATCAGCCAGCCTTTTCATCTCTGCCAAATCTGTGCCGCCGCTTATGCCTACCGATACTATGGGTATCATGGAGGGATCCATATTAACTACCATGGGTTCATCTACATTTTCAGGAAAATAGCCTTTGATCAAATCAACTTTTTCACGCATTTTCAGGCTGGCAAAATCCAAATCGGTACCCCAATTCAGGGTAACCATAATAATAGAGTTGCCGAATGACGAAATGGAATCGATACTATCTACCCCTTGTACTGTACCCAAAACACTTTCTAAAGGCTTGGTAACCATTTCCTCCACTTCTTCTGAACCTGCACCCGGATAAGTTGTCATTACTATAGCCATGGGAAAGTTAATGGATGGAAAAAGATCCAGCCCCACCTTGGATAAAGAAACCGCACCCAAAAGCACAATGCAAAGAAAAACCATTGCAACCGTAACCACACGCTTTACGGCCATATTGATGATATTCATAAATTCAGCTCCTTTGCTTTTATGCCTGTGGCTCTACAATGCGTACCAAAGCCCCATCATAAAGCAGGTTTTGGCCTTTGGTAACCACAACATCTCCTTCGGCTATGCCCGAAAGTACCTCTACAAAGCTATCATTTTCAATACCTTTTTCTATATTTACGGCTGTTGCCTTGTTGTCTCTCACTACATAAACCACATCAATGCCTGAAATTGCCACTTTGGGAATGGCTATAACGCCTGCCTTTTTCTGGGTGGACAGCTTTATTTCAGCAAACATGCCCGGCTTTAACACATGTTCCGCATTGGGTATGGTAACAACTACAGGGTAAGTCATTGTTTGAGCATCAGCGGCGGGTGCTATGCTTTCCACCTTACCGTTAAAAACAGTATTTCCCGCCGAAGCCACAGTTACAGGCACAGTTTTGTTAGCGCTTATTTTATTTATATTGGCTTCCGTAACTGCAGTTTTCACTTCTAGCGTATTCATGTTCACTACCTGAACTATGGGCATTTGTTGGCCGGCCATTTCACCTGCCTGGGCATTTACCGCCGCCACTACGCCATTTATAGGAGAAGTTATGGTCATATTGTTCATTTGGTCACGCACCATTTGCACAGCCGCGGCGGCCGAATCCAAACCGCTGCGTTCCACCGCACCCCTGGCGGATTCTAATTGCTGCAGCGAAATTGCACCTTCATTATATAAATTCTGCATCCTTTGTAAATTGGTAGAAGCCTCATTATAGGCAGATTTTGCCGTATTATAGGAAGCCTGGGCCTGTGCAAGCTGTGTTTGTAAGTCTGATTTATCCAAGGCAACCAGGGTTTGGCCTTTGCTTACCTTATCCCCCACGCTTACATAAACCTTAGCAATAGTGCCGGAAACTTTGGGAATGATGGAAACATCCTCCTTAGCTGTTAATGTACCGCTTAAAACCATGGCCGCTTCCATATCCGTTACAACTGCCTTATCCACTTCTACGGCTATAGCATTTTCTTCCTCAGTTTGTACTTCCTTACCGCAGGCCGCCAAAACCAGTAAAGATAAAGCAAACATAAATACGATACCAAACTTGAGCATATTCTTTTTTATCATACTTCCCCGCCCTCTCTTTTCCTCATATATATACATTTTTTAATTTAAAGCTTTTCCGACCGAACGGTCGGTCAGCTAATATTTTACGTCATTAGGTAGAAAATGTCAATCAAAAGCAGGTAAAGTTTAGGAGATGATTTGGTATAAAATTTACCTCTTTAATTATCATTGCAAAGATTGCAAGCAACGTGAAAATCTATGGTTTTATATTACTATGTAACACAAACATACTGCAAGACCCTACTTTTACTGCATAGATTGCTTCACCCTTAACAAGTTAGCAATAACTATAAAAATAAAAATCCCTAAAAATACACAAAAAAAAGCCCCCGAAGGAGGGGGGCTTTTTTCCTTAAGCCTGAATTACTTCAAGCTTTACTCTTAAAGGTAGGATTACTTGATGGTAACTACGATGATATAATCAAACTCTTCATCAGTATTGATTTCATAATAAACCTTTTGAGCTTCATCCAAGTCAGCTTCATCCCAAACGTTTATTTCATCAATAACTGTAGGAGTTCCGGCATTATTATCATCATCATAGAATACAACATTAAGAATCACTGTATCATCGGTAATTTCACCTTGGTCGCCGGAGGAGTTCATGGTTACCAAACCAGAAGCAATGGTCTTAATGGCATCAGCACCGCTATCAGCAACTGTGAAGTTTTCACCAGGGCCGGCAACAGCAACAGCGGGAGAAGCCGGAGCACCAACAGTGGTGTTATAGAAGGTAATGGTATCACCGGACAAGGTATAAGCATAGAATTCATCTTCCGCTAAATAACCAGCATTGGTTACACTTGCAGCAGCATCAGCACCCCAAACGGTGTATTCCTTAGCATCGCCGTAAAGTTTAACCTGTGCATAACCGTCTGCATCTAACCAACCCAAATCTTCAATCATAGCATATTTGGTGCCGCTGGTAGCATTGGCATCCATCAATACTAATACATCAACATTATTGTCGGTAGTAATAGCGGTTACAGAGTTAGCAGGTTTGAAATCATATGCGGCATCAACCGTGAAACCAGTAGTAGTTTTCAAGGAAGTACCATCAATGATATCAGCACGTTTTAACAATTCAACTTCCAATTCGTCGTCATCATTCAAATAGAGGTTGAAGATAACGGCTTTTTCAGGAACATTGTATTTAGCACCAGCAAGGGTGATACGATATTTTTCATCATCAACCGTGTCATTACCGGTGTTAGAGCTTACTATAGTAGCAGGAGTTTTTGCTGTTTTGATATTATTGTCTTCACCTACACTGAACTCAACATAACTACCAATGGTAATTGCAGCAGCAGCACTAGTAGCAACAGTGTTAACATCACCTGTAGCAATCTTATATTCTTTGTCATCTACATTATAGGTTGCGGTAGTACCATCTTGTTTGAATACTGTGATGGTTTTTAAAGTGCCACCTGTGGAGTAAGCATCACCGTCGGAAGTAGCATAATCGGTAATAACACCTTTAATTGTGGTAGAAGTTACCGCAACACCGCAGTAAATAGCTTCAATTTGGTTCTTAGCATTGAGTACATATTTTACTTCTTCGCCAAGGTAATCTTTTAAGCTGGCATCTTCACCGTCAGCATCGAATACATCGGAAGCTGCAAAAGCATTAACATATTTAACACCGCCAAGAGTAGTGAATCCAGAATAGATACGATCCAATTTAGCGGTAGCCATATCGCTTACAAAGTAAATTTTGTCAGCGCCGGTGGTATCAAATTGTTTAACAACATCAAATTCTTTAATGTCTGCCAATTTCGCAGCAGCACCATTTTTGATAATCATTACATCAGCTTCATCGCTGATTGCAGTTAAGGAATTGCCACCATGAACGGTAAATTTACCTTTGGCAGAAACTTCTTCGACAACAGCAATAGCATCAGCACCGGTAATGGAACCGTCGTTAATTACTGCATAAATTTCATCATCTTCGTTGAAATATGCATTAAAATATACGTTTGCAGCGGAACCTGCACCAGCAAAGTTTGCAGCTACATAATCAGGAGCAGCAACTACATTGTAGTTTTTGTCGTCCAAACCAATTTTACCGGCAGCACCACTTACAGCAGTGGTAACCTTTTTGAAGGTTTTGGTATAAGAAGTAACATCAATATAAGCTACATTTTCAGTTTTCTTGGTAGCATCATTCAAGATAACGGTAACAATATGACCTGCCAATTGGTCAAAGGTCAAACCATCGGAAATAGCGGTATCAGCATTGATAACATAGTCTTTAACATCAGTATTCAATGTCAACTCTTCATCATCAGCATCAAAAGTAAATGCATCACCTAAATCAAGGGTTGCAGCACCTGCAGCAATACCATTTACTTTAATTTCAGTTACAACGGTGCTGGCACCGAAAGCATCTTCTAAAAGACTGTAAGTAGCAGCTGCACCACCGGCACCTTTAGTAGCTTCTACGAAAGCGTCTTTGTCTTTATCCCAGTCTACAACTTTCTGGTCTAAAGTAGCTTTGGTCATAACAGCTACATCAGCACGGGTAGCGGGAACAGCGCCAACAAAGTTTACATCGTCAAGCAAGTCCAATTTAACTGCTTGGTTGATGTAATCTACAGGCCAGGGGCCGGTAAGGTTGTCGTTGTAACCTACCATACGAAGTAATACAGTAACTACTTCCTGGTTGGTAATAGTAGCATTGGGACGGAAAGTGCCATCGGGATAACCCTGTAAGTAACCCTGAGATTGAGCAAGGTTAATAAAACCGGTATACCAAGCACCTACTTTAACATCAGAGAATTTGGAAGCAGTGTTTTTCAAATAATCTGCACTGTCTGCCAAGCCTGCAGCATTAACTGCAATTTTAGCAAATTCGGCACGGGTAATGTTTTTGGCAGGGCCAAAAGTACCATCGGGATAACCGCCAATAATGCCTAAAGCGGAATTGAAGGCTACTGCATCCTTAGCTGCATCGGTTTGATCAGCCATATCGGTGTAAGTAGCAGCCATAGCAGTTGCTGCAAAGCAGAAAATCATAGCAACCGCAAGTAAAACAACTAGAGCTTTTTTCACGTTTTTTTCCTCCTTTAAGAGTTGAATTTTAATTTTTGCTTTCGCAAAAGGTTTGACGTGTAAAGTGAGCCTTATGCTCCTACCTGCAATTTACCAACCACCCCCTTTTAACAAACGGGCCAATAAAGTTAAATAATTGCAAGATATACCATAATTACAATATTGATACAGTAAAACTTGCAACTTTTTTAAAATATTTTTGTTAATTATGGTTTTTAACTAAAAGGTTAAAACCTAAAAACAGCAAAAATATTTTAACACGAAAGGCAAAACGGCTTCATACGGTACGTACTAAAAGGCGTTGGTCAGGCGCCAAAGCGCATAAAGCTTGGATTTGCACAATATTGGTTTATTAACTTATTAGCACATAAATTAAAAAGTTAGGTTGAGAAAGAACACATAGTGTACATAAAAATCATCTTGTACACACCATACCTATTGTAAATAATAACCTAAAATGGTTATTATTGCAATATTTTTTTATATTAAGCCCTTATTTTATGGGGTTTTTTGACTAAATTTGCCGCAATAAAAAATAGCCTATTAAATATAAATATTATTTTGCTTTTATTTTATAATATAAAAAACCTTAAAAAATATATTCTCTAAAAAGTTTAAAAAAGTACCGCACAAAACGTGCGGTACACTGCTTTTACTGTATAGATTACTTTTTCTATTCCTTAGGCATATTTTGTTTGCGCTTGATTTTTTTTACCAAAAGCATAAATTTAGGCAGGGAAAGCATCCTTTTCCAGCGCCAGGGCTCTTTCAGCAAACGCCACAGCCATTCCATACCTGTTTTTTGGAAAAATTTGGGGGCGCGTTTCACATTGCCCGCTATTACATCAAAACTGCCGCCCACCCCAACCACAACAGGTACACGCAGCCTATCACGGTATTTATCTATCCACATCTCCTGGCGGGGCGCTCCTAATGCTACAAAAAGCACCTGTGGCTGGGCGGCGTTTATACGCTCTAAAATAGCTTCTTCATCCTCAGGCGCAAAATAGCCATGCGCCATGCCTGTAACATCCGTATCATAAATTTCTTCCAAACGTTGAGCAGCCACATCCGCAACCCCAGGTTTGGCTCCAAACAAAAATACACCCCAGTGATTTTTGCCGGCTTGATAACAAATTTCCATCATCAAATCAATACCGGTAACCCTTTTCAAATCCGCGCCCGCCAGCTCACGGCAAGCCCAAACTATACCGCTGCCATCAGGCGTAATCAGATCCGCCTTATTTATCAATTCCAAAAGTATGGGGTCGGTTTGCGCGCGGTACAAAATTTCCGCATTCAAGGTAACTATGTGATGCAGCATTTTGCCCTGCCCCGTAGTTTTCGCTTCCTCACCCAGCTTTATATAATTATCCACACAACAAAGGGTTTCCACCATATCCAAACCATGAATGGTAACCCCCATAATATTTATTGACGGCATAATAATCCCCTTCATACAAATAAAAATACGGCCGACTGATTCAATGCCCTATACCTATACTGCCCCAAAATAAAACAAATTCCAACAAGGCGATTCACACAGTTTTATATTCTACACTATTTTGCCTTGATTTGCCATACTTAAATTTATAAACTGCCGCTGGCTTAAATAAACATTGATTATAAAATGACTTTGCCCCAAAACCATTGCTTATATTATTACTTGTATTTATATTACAATAATACCTGTTTATATATTTATATCTTTATATTTTTAATAGAAGAAAGGCTATTCTTTGGGGCTTTATTATTTTATTCATAGTTTATTATAAAAATTACTAATAATTAAATACTGTTAAGTGCTCTGCCTTTAGGATGACACAGATGACCATATGATTATAAGATGATATAGCCACGCATTAAAACATTAGGTAAAAACAATTATTCAGTTACAGTGTTTGCCCCTGCACCTGCTTCATCTTCTGGAATTTCGGGTTCGCCATTGATCATTCTGTTCACGGTATCCGCAAGCAAGGTTTCGTCCACAAGCCAATAGCTAATGCCGTTTATCGTCTCGGAATCGCCCGGCAGCATTTCCGTTTCCACATTTTGGCTTACCGCACCCTCAAAAACATTGATCATAGATAGCATTTCTTTTTTAGAAAAATCCGTTTCCACATTTTCCAAAATAGTATTTACCATTTTGGGCATTTTGAAAATATTACCCATATCCAGCATTTCTTTAGCAACGGCCATTACAAAAGCCTGCTGCCTGCCAATACGGCCAATATCCGCACTGGTACGATCACGCCAGCGCACATACTGCAAGGCCTTAGCTCCATCCAAATGTTGCATACCGGCTTTAAGGTTGATTTTTTCGGCAGAATTGTACATATTCTGTTCTACTTCATAATCTATACCGCCCATGGAATCAACAAGAGCACTAAAACCGTTAAAGTCTATAGCTACATACCTATCTATGGTAATGCCAAGCAGATTTTCAACTGTGGTTCTGGTAAGCTCAACCCCACCATACGCAAAAGCATGGTTTATTTTAGTATTGCCGTGGCCTGAAAGTTCTACATAAGTATCACGCGGTACTGATAACAAACGCATGGTTTTGGCTTCAGGATCCACAAAAGCCACCATTAAAGTATCACTGC
>DGYV01000060.1:35955-45505 GCA_002398485.1 Peptococcaceae bacterium UBA4997
GATTAAAGTATCACTGCGGCCTACATCACCTTTACGCTTATCAAAACCAACCACCAATATGGTAAGGCAGCCATCTTCCGTAATCAGGGAAGCATCATCACCGCTGGAAACACCAGCGCCGGTAACATAAGGTACATTTATAGGCTTTTCGATACGGCTAGAAACCCACATACCCACAAAAAAGGTACAGGAACTAACCGCTAACACAACCAGCCAGTACCACAGTAAGCGCATCTTGTTATCATCATAAAAAACACCGTACCAAAAGCTGTTCATCCTGTGCCCGTTCCAGAATTTGTTTTCTACATCAGTCAATGGCTATCTCTCCTCTGTTATGCGGTGATCCTTAAAAAATTTCGCATATACACCAAGCTTAAATCAATCCTCATAAATTATATTTACCCTTTTTTCACTGCTTATCCAGTTTACCTTGGCACCAAAGCTTTCGCTTATCACCCGCAAAGGCACCATAGTACGGTTATTTACTAAAACAGCAGGGACATCCGTTGCCACACTAACACCGTTCACTACAATATTCTTTTGATTTATACACAGGCTCACTTTCGTAACCCCTTTAGTATAGGTAACATGCTTTAACGAGTTGTCCCAAACAAAAACAGCACCAAAACACTCACCTATAAAGCGCAAGGGTACCATAGTACGTCCATTGCTTAAAAGCGGCGCCACTTCCAGGGTTTTAGCAGTACCGTTTACGGTGGCCGAGGTTTTACCTATCCATAAATTTATGTTTTTGCCATCAAGCTCATCCGTCAGTGCATCCAGCTTGCTTTCCGCCTCACCCACTACTTTATTTAAATAACTGTCTACCCAGCTTTTTGTTACCAAGGGGTCTTCAGCACTTCCCGGAGTTGCCGCCAAAATAAAGACGCAGGAAAGCAACAAAACAAGCAAAAGCCATTTTTTCACTTTCCCACCTCCATAAAAACACAAACTTTTATTTTAGCCTAAATTTATACCTAAAGCTAACAATAACCTATAATATTTCGACTCTACTATAAACTTTTTTGTTCCGCTTTTAAAAAGCCTTGCGCGCAAAAGCTTGCGGGTTACTAAGATAATCTAGCATTCCCAAAGCCCTGCCTGTACCCAAAGCTACGCTGGATACAGGATTTTCCGCCACATGAACGCACAGCTCGGTCTCTTTGGAAAGCAGCTTATCAAAACCATTCAAAAGAGCACCGCCGCCCGTTAAAACAATACCTCTGTCGATAATATCCGCAGATAATTCCGGTGGTGTATTTTCCAAAACTTCTTTAACTGCAGTAACTATGCTGTCAACACATTCGCTCATGGCCTCCCTGCTTTCGGAAGAGCTGAAGCGTATGCTTTTGGGCAGGCCGCTAATCAAATCACGACCGCGCACCTCCATATATTTTTCCTCCGCTTCGAGAAAAGCCGAACCAACCGTACATTTAATATCTTCGGCACAGCGGTCGCCTATGAAAAGGCTGTACTCTTTACGTATATAACGTACTATGGCTTCATCCAACTTATCGCCGCCTAAGCGAAGAGAATTGCTGCAAACTATGCCGCCTAAGGAAATCACGGCTACATCCGTAGTACCACCACCAATATCCACTATCATATTACCGCCGGGCGCGGAAATATCCATACCCGTCCCCAAAGCTGCAGCCAAAGGTTCTTCCATTAAATAGGCCTGTCGCGCACCTGCCTGCATGGCCGCTTGACGCACCGCCCTTTCCTCTACACCCGTAACACCCGAAGGTATGCAAACCATAACACGCGGCTTAAACAACCAGTTTTTACCACAGGCTTTTTCTATAAAATAACGCAGCATTTTTTCGGTTGTAACATAATCTGCTATCACACCATCCCTTAAAGGACGCACGGCACTAATATTGCCGGGGGTCCTGCCCAGCATCCTTCTTGCAGATTCGCCTACCGCTATAATCTCATTGTTTGTTTGATCTATAGCCACTACAGAGGGCTCATTAAGTACAATCCCCTTGCCTTTAACATAAATCAAAATACTGGCCGTACCCAAATCCACACCTATATCGGTACTGAAATTAAAAAGACCGTTCCTATTTTTTTGAAGTTTTTGCTGTCTTCTTTGTTTTTGCTGTTTTTGCCTATTATTTTTTGCCATTTTTATTTCTCCTTACTATACCGAAACTTATTGTTAAATATTAGAAGTAACTGTAAATTACGTTTTAGGCATTTAAATACATAAATTGTATCTTTATTCTTTATTTTACAGCAAATTCCTTCCTGAAATCATTACTTATTTGACAATTAAAAACAGTTATCACTCATTCGCGCAATTATCGGTACCCATCACATTAACACGTTTGAAGGATCTTGCCAAATACAAAAAAGGAGTATCAAAAACAGCTACGATAAGTTTCATCAAATAAGTTGTAAAAATCAATTCGATAACCAAGCTATTCGGAAAAACTCCCCAAAAAGCCAACAGAGTAAAGCAAGCGCTGTCTAAAAGCTGGGCTGTAAGAGTAGCAACATTGTTGCGCAGCCATAAAAACCTATTGCCTGTTATTTTCCAAATAAAATGATAAAGCCAAATATCCACCAGCTGCATTACTATATAAGTAATAATACTGGCAAGAGCCAGCCTGGGGGCAAAATTAAAAATAGTACTGAAAGCAGGGTTTACAAAATCCTCGCTATTAGGCATAAATGCCAAGGCAAATTGGCTTGCTCCCGTAAAAAGCAAAAGAGCAAAAAAACCAACTATTACAGTACGTTGGGAAGCTTTTTTACCATAACGCTCTGAAAGTATATCTGTAGCCAAAAAAGTACTGCCGTAAACCACATTGCCCAAAGTAACGGAAAAACCAAACATATCTACCATTTTGGTTGCTTCAATATTTGCCATGATCATGGCAAAGGCTATCCATAAATAAATACCCGTTTTGCCAAAAAGCTTAAAAGCTATAAGCATAAAAGAAAAACAAAAGATGATGGTAGCAAAAAAAAGCGCCTCGTTCATTAAAATTATTCCTCCAAAGCCTTATAAAAATAGATTCAGCTCGTATTATATCACATTTATATTAAAAATAATATAAATACTGCCTTAAAACAAGCTTTGGCGCTAAAAAACCATGCTCAAAAGAACACCCTGCCGCTTGTTTACAGCAGGGCAATTTTATATTCTAAAGGCTATACCGATAAGCTTTCAACCATAAAACCTTTAAGTTTCTTATCTTCATTATAAATAAGCGTAACTGTTACATCATCTTTAATATATTGATATGCATTATCCGTCTTGTTCAAAAAACCATTGGCAGTTAAAATCTGTTCTGCTTTTTCACAAGCCTTACCTGCTTTAATATCATATAGAGAATGTTTATCATTTTGGGTAATTATTGCCTTCACCTTTTGGGCATCCTTATCCATAATTGCAGTAAAAGCCAGGTTTTTGTAAATATCCTTATGCCCTTCGGTACAGGCACTTTTTTCATATTCATTACCCAAAAGCTTAAAGGGATTGCTTTCAGGCATAGACAAAAACACTCCATTCGCTTTTAAGTTTGCGTTAACATCCCTTAACGTGGCAAATTGCTGATCATATAGATTTATAATAAGCAAAACCGAGGCAACCATAATAGATATTTCCAGGAAAGCAACAATAAGTATTTTTAGGTTTTTATTCATTTTAGGGGCTCACTTTCTTTAGGTTATATAAAAATATATGCTGCATAAATTTGCCTACTTAATATATCTCTCGCCCATTAAAACCGGAAATTAAGTTTTATCAGGCTTGGTTTTTCGCTTTTGGAAAACACAATTATGATTCTAGCATATTTGGTAAATCAATAGCAATAAAACCCCAATCTGCCACCATTATATGTCAAAAATCCACAAAAAATAGGCCCTGCCACCACGGTAAGGCCTATCAAAAAACTTTACAAGGTATATAAGCTGTATTTAAAGCAAATCAAATAAAAATTTGTATAAACTGCGGCAGTTTAAAGAAAAGTTCCAGCAATTGATTTTTACCAGTATTTTGGCTTTGCTTAACATCTTCAATCACAGAAGCTTTTTTTATTTCTACATCCGTCATATCATAAAAACTACTTTTACCCTCAGTAAATCGTTGATAAGCCACTAGCGAACAAAAAACCTGCTCTGTGGACATTATATCCAAGTCTGTGGTTTCTGTATGCCTGAAACCGCCGCCTGTTATATAATAAGCCATTAAGCCATCCGGCACAGTATTATCTTTGATAAAACGCTTATCCGTTTGAGGGTCAAAGCCAAGGGCAGTTAAAGCCAGCAATACCTGAGCCGTGCTTTCGGGGTTTTCCATACCACCCGTACCATAACCGCCATTTGTTTTCTGTAATTCAGAAAGCACACTCAAAGCCCTTTGCACAGCAGCTTCAACCTTAGGCTGCTCCCTATAGTTGCTAAAAGCCTGAATAACCATGCCTGTAATATCAGCATCTGCACTTATGCCATCCAAAGAAAAACCGCCTACCTTACCATTCGTTGCAGTTATCTCCTTACTTAATATATAATCGATAAGCATTTGACGGGTGGTTTGCACTTTAACACCTGCCACCTTAGGTATTTCATAATCATGGCTGTCTAAGGCCAAAAGCGCGAAAACAGGCCCGTTCACTCCCTGTTTTTTCACATTATTAAAATCAGCCAGTTTTTCCAGCAAATTATAACCACCCACATTGGTAACATCCTTGCCTATTGCTGTAAGCGCAAGGATGATCCTGGAATATTCCGTATATTTGGTGGAACTCAAATTGCCCTGCTTTTCCTGCAAAGTTTTTACTAAAGTTTTATAGTAGTTATCATAGTAACTTTGAGGTACGGTATAGCCCAAACGAGCAAGTGCCATTACTGCCCATTCGCCGCCCACTGAGCTTACAACAGGTGCAGGCACTTCTTTTATCAATTTGGCGGCAGTGGCCTTTACAGCATCATCAACCGATACAGCAGGTTCACCCACTGCTGCCAAAGCCTGTGTGCTCATTACAAAAAACATTAGGCAAGCTAATATAAATGCCAAACCCAAACTGTTTTTCTTCATTGTTTTAATTGTTTTAATTGCTTTAATTGCCTTCATTCTTTCCAAATCACCTCATCTTTCCATAAACATATACTCATTTTAACGCATTTGCCAAAATAATACCAGCCCAAGAAAAAAGCCCGAAGGCTCCGCATCCTTCGGGCTTTCCCCTAATGGGTTCCATCAAGTTAGGGCACAATATATAAAACGAGTGTAAGACACTCATCTGATGGTGAATTTAAAGATCTTTCATCTTTAATATTGGCATACATATTCGTACCTACGGCACGGTCGGCACGGGTATCAAGCTTTTTTAGCCATAGGAAACTTTTTAAATAAAAAACAGAAAAAGCCACCTGAAAAGGCAGCCTTTGCAATTTGTTTTTAGGCAATAAAAAATCCGGTATCAACCGGATGGAATTGCTTAAAAGCTAAATACGCAAATCCCCTTCCCGTCTTTCGCAGGTCAATCGGTGATTGTTGTACAGGCAGTTCTCCTGACTCAGATTCATCGCTTACCAAACCTTCCCGGTAAAACCAGTGGTATAATTGGTTTGCTCCTCATTACAGTGGCGAGACCGTGCCGAATTTTCATCGGGCTTTTCTTTTAAGCCTTGGCACCTGTACCTTATATTTAATTATTTCAAACAATTTTAGTTTACACTTAAATTTTCAAAATGTCAATTCATAAGCACTTAAAAAAGCTGTTTTATCCAAAAAAACCTAATTGAATTATCCTGTTAAAGCCAAGACTTTATCCGCAAAATAAATTTTTTATGGCAAATCAAAAACCAATCATTCATAAACAAATTTTATAGAAACACAAGTAATCATAAAAAACCTTTATTATACAAACTATACCTCTCATAGTATAATAATGCTTGGGCAGAATTTTATTTTACCTGCTTTCTACTATATTATATATAATTTTTTAAGATAAATATTTTTACAGTGTGAGGTAATAAAAGTGAGTTTACAAAAAAGTAAAGAAACTTTATTAAAACAGCTTTCCGATTGCGTTGTGGAAATGGAAGATGAAAAGATAATCCCTATTGCGGAAGCTTATGTTAAAAACCAATATCCTGCCATGGAAGGTATAATGAACGGCCTAGCAGACGGCATGAACCGCGCCGGCAAACTTTGTGATGAGGATATTTACTTTATCCCCGAGCTTTTGGGCTGCGCCGACGCTATGTATAACGGCATCGGTATTTTAAAACCACATTTACCCAAAGCAACAACCGCACAAAAAAAACCCAAGGTAGTTATAGGCGTTGTGGAGGGTGATACCCACGATATAGGCAAAAACCTGGTAAAGCTCATGCTGGAAGCAGCCAATTTTGAAATTTACGATTTGGGCAGAGACGTGGTTTTGGATAATTTTGTAACTAAAGCCCGTGAGGTGAATGCTGAACTTATTTGCCTTTCCACCTTGATGAGCACCACCATGGAAGGCATGCGTACCATCATCCAAAAGCTTGAACAGGAAGGTATCCGTGCAAACCATAAAGTGATGATAGGCGGCAGCTGCATTTCCCAAAGCTTTGCCGATAAAATAGGCGCAGACGGCTATTCCGCCAACGCCACAGAGGCAGTACGCTTAGCAAAAAGGCTGGTAAGCGCATAAGCATTATCAATAAATCTATAACAAAAAAATTTAACACCTTGAACACAAACATACATTCTTAAAATTGAAAAAGTATGAAGGGAATACATATAATGTCTGAAACACAACCCTTTTTACAGGTAAAAAACATCTATAAAAGCTTTGGCCATGTTGAAGCCCTGCGTGGCGTAAATATGGAAGCCTACACCGGTGAGGTGCTTGCCTTGGTGGGCGATAACGGCGCAGGCAAATCTACGCTTATCAAAACCTTGTCGGGTGCAGTTTGGCCCGATTGCGGGGAAATTTGGCTGAACAACCAAAAATACAGCCGCCTTAAACCCAAACAAGCCATAAAAATTGGGCTTTCCACAGTCTATCAGGATTTAGCGCTTGCCAATACCAGGGACGTGCCCTGTAATATTTTTATGGGCAGGGAATTAAGATGCGGCATTTTGCTGAACAAAAAAGCTATGTATACAGAAGCCCAAAAGCTTATTGGAAATTTGGGCATTAAAATACCATCGCTTGCTGTACCTGTAAGCATTTTAAGCGGCGGCCAGCGCCAGGGCGTGGCAGTGGCCAGGGCCATCCACCAGGGCGGCAAGATCCTTATTTTTGATGAACCAACAGCTGCTATGGGGCTTGTGGAATCGGCAGCTGTGCTGAAGCTCATTAAAAATTTGGCTGAACAAGGCTTTGGTGTTATCATCATCAGCCATAATCTTGAGCAAGTTTTTCAAGTGGCAAACAGGGTTTGCGTAATGCGCCAGGGCAAGGTAGTAAATACTGTGCGCACTGCAGATGTTTGTGCACAAGATGTGGTTTCCATGATTACAGGCGCCCTTGAAACCAACTCTAATTTGAATTAGGAGCATTTTTATGAAGTCCGAAACAAAAATTCGTTTACAGCAGCTTTTCCCCAGGCTTTTGCTTTTGGCGGTTTTAGCCTTTATGATTATCCTTTTGGATAGGCTATCCCCCTTCTTTCTTACCTGGTCGAATATGCGTAATATCCTGGATCAAGCATCCTTATACATAGTACTTTCCGTGGGCATGACCTTCGTCATCTGCTCCGGCGGTATCGACTTATCCATCGGCGCTATAGTTGCCATGTCGGGCGTTATCATGGCTATGTGCATGAAGGCAGGTATCAGCATTGGCCTTGCTATTTGCCTTGGCCTTGCAAGCGGTGCCGTCATCGGGCTTATCAACGGCATTTTGATTTCTTTTGCCAACATCAACCCTTTTATTGTAACTTTGAGCATAATGTCGGTCATACGCGGCACCTCGCTTTTAATGACGAACGGCAGGCCTATTTACGGCTTTGAGGAAGCCTTTAAATTTTGGGGCAGCGGCAATATTGGCCCCATCAATCCGCCAATTCTTATTTCACTTATATTAGTTACCTTGGGGATTCTTTTGCTCACCTCCACCCGTTGGGGTAATTACAGCCTGGTTCTGGGCAGTAATGAGGAAGCCTTAAGGCGCACGGGCGTAAACGTTAAACTTTACAAAACCAGCATTTATGTTTTCTGCGGCATATGCGCTGCTATAGCAGGCTTTATTGTTTGTGCAAGGCTTAATACAGCTGAACCCCTGGCGGGCTGGGCCTATGAAATGGACGCCATAGCGGCGGTAGTTTTGGGCGGTGCGGATATGCGCGGCGGCAGGGGTTCGGTTTTTGGTACTTTTATAGCCTGTTTGGTTTTAGCAGTTATGCAGAACGGGCTTACCATCCTATCCATTTCCTCCAATTACCAACAAGTTTTAACAGGCATAATCATCATTTTGGCGGTTGCGGTTTCTGAATTCAAACGCCGCAATTCCAAAGCATCAGTTAGTTAAAGGAGCCTTAAAATGAATTTTGAAAATATACCTAAAGATGAAATGACCCCAATAGAACGCTCAAAAGCCATAAAAGCAGGCCTGCCTTATGACCGCATCCCTTGCAGCCCCATGGTAGCGGAGCAGGTGGTGCAAGTAACAGGCATTACGGTAAGGGATTATCTTTTTAAGCCAAAGCTGGCGGCGGAAGCGGTTGCTAAGTCCTTCGAGCGCTACGGTTACGACAGCGTAAGTGTAAGCCCCGACCATCACGGTTTTTCCGAAGCTATGGGCGTAAAATTTATTTTTCCCGAATATGACCGCCCGATCATGGAAGAGATATTCCTAAAAGAAAAAGCGGATATCAGCAAATTAAAACCTGCCGACCCCTACAAGGACGGGCGTTTGCCCTTGGTTTTACAGGCTGTGGAACATTTGCAGGAACTGGTGGGAGATAAAGTAAAAGTAGGCAGCGGCTGTGGCGGCCCCCTTACCTGTGCCTCCTTCTTGCGCGGTGCCGACAACCTGCTCAGAGATATGCGCAAAGACCCCGAATTCATCCATAAGATTATGGAATGCACTACCCAAAGCATTATCAATTATATGGCGGCAGCTTGGAAATTGGGTGTTGGTTGTTCTGTAGGTGATTCCTTTTCCTCCTGCACGCTCATCAGCCCCAACTATTTCCGCACTTACGTTAAACCTTATTTGAAAAGGATAGCCGATTGGCAGCGTGAAAATATAGGCTCGGTGGGCAACCTGCATATTTGCGGGGAAACCAGAGCCATTTGGCAGGATATGCTGGAGCTGGGCTTCGGTTCCATAAGTTTGGATAACCGCATGAGCATGAAAGAAGCCAAGGCAGTGCTAGGCCCCCATGTGGCCTTGAAAGGCAATGTAAAACCTGTTGAAACCATGCTTTACGGCACGGTAGAAGAAGTTTATGCCGAATGTAAACAATGCATTAAGGATACAATGGACAGCCCCAAAGGCTATAATTTAAGCAGTGGCTGTACCCTTCCCGTGCAAACACCGCCTGAAAACCTTAAAGCCATGGTGGATTCCGCCCGAATTTGGGGCAGGTATAAAGG
>DGYV01000060.1:45683-51169 GCA_002398485.1 Peptococcaceae bacterium UBA4997
AGGTATAAAGGGACTAAATCAACGTTATAAAATTAGGAGAATTGTTATGCAAAAAAAATCTAATTCCAAAAATGTGCTGGCTATGGGTACGGTAGCCATGGATATAGTAATGGAATGTACGGCTTTACCCAAAGAAGACGGCTTTGGCTATATAGAAAAAGAAACCCTTTTGCCCGGCGGCAGCTCCGCTAACCTTTTGGTGGCTCTGCATAATTTGGGCGCAGGCGCTTACCAAACAGGCAAAATAGGTGATGATGAATACGGCAAGCTGTTCCGCAAAACCTTGGTTGAAGATGGTGTGGACGACACCTACCTAGTAACCAAAGCAGGGGGTTCCACCCTGCATACCTATATAATGGCCGCTCCTAACGGCAAGCACGCAATTTTTGCCTCGCTTGGCGATTGTGTTACCAATTTAGAAGCAAAGGACTTGCCAAACGACATCATTGATAAAATGGATGTTTTCTATACGGATATGTTTTCTGCCCGCGCTTCCCTGCATTTGGCACAAAAAGCTTTAAGAAAACCCATACCCGTACTTTACAATATGCAGTGCGTACCATCTTTTATGGAAACCTGCGGCGTACATAGAAGTGAAATAGAGCAAATGCTTGGTTTGACCAGCCTTTTTGCCAGCGGCAGGGACGGTTACCATGAAATGACAGGCGAAAAGGATTACCAAAAAGCCATGTCCATAGTTTATGAAAAATATAAAATGCCTTTAGGGGTTATTTGTACGGCAGGCGATGAAGGCGCAGCCTGGCTGAATGAGGAAGGCATGATTTTTACCAAAGCCTACCCTGTAGAAGCAGTAGACAGCACAGGTGCCGGCGATTGCTTTTTGGCAGGCCTGATCTACAGCTATTTCTGCAAGGGCAAAACCCGTGCTGAAGCCATGAATTTTGCAGCAGCCCTAGCCTCCTTGAAATGTCTGCAAAAAGGTCCCCGTCTCCGCACAGATGCAAAAGCTGTAAAAAGTTTTATGAATACCTATAGGTGATAAGCCCAAAGGTATTTTATAAATAAAAATCAATTTAGAATTTTAGGAGGGTATCAAAAAGTGTTTAAAAAAGAAAGTATCTTAAAAGTATTAATGCTTGGTCTGGTTTTAGTTTTAGCTCTTGGCCTGGCAACAGCTTGCGGCAATGCTAATGAAACCGAAACTGATGATCCCGCAGAACCTGTTGCAAACTCTGCCTTCCAGGATGCCGAAACCGCTTTGATGGAAGCATTGGCTCCTATGCCTGAAGCAGGCACTGGTGTAAAATTAGCTGCTATTGAAAGCACCTTGGCCAACCCTTTCTGGGTAACCATGCAGGAAGGCTATGAAGCCGCAGCCGCTGAATATGGTGTTACCATCGATGTTATGGCAACTGATACCGAAACTGATATCAGCGGCCAGTTGGAAATGCTGAACACCTTATTGCAAAAAGACTATGCCGCTATTGCGGTTTCCCCTTTAACCGAACAAAACCTTATCCCCGGCATTGTAACCGCTAACGGCAAAGGTGTTAAAATCGTAGCCGTAGGCAATGGTGTGGATACCGACGCATTGGCAGCTGCCAATGGCGCCATCGAAGCTTTCATCACCACCGACTTTAAAGAACAAGGTATTTTAGGTGCTCAGTATGTTTTGGAAAAAATCGGCAACGAAGGTAAAGTAGCTGTTATTGAAGGTATGCCTGGCGGTACTCAAAGCGAAGCTCGTAAAAACGGCGCTTTGGAAGTTTTTGAAGCCGCAGGCGTAGAAGTTTTGCCCGTACAAACAGGTAACTGGGATCGTCAAACCGCTTATGACCTTACCGCCGCTTTGATAGATGCCAACCCTGACTTAAAAGGTATCACCTGCGGTAACGACGTAATGGCTTTAGGTGCTGTTGAAGCCTTGAAAGCTAAAGGTCTTAAAGACCAGGTTGTAGTAGTAGGTATAGACTTCACCGATGATGCCCGTACTTCCATTCAAGCAGGTGAATTGGATGCCAGTGTTGCTATGTCCCCTTACCTTTTCGGTAAAGCAGGCGTTATCATTGCCTTAAAAGCTATTCAAGGCCATGAAATTAGTGAAAGCATTGTTTGGACACCCAACCAATTGGTAACCGCTGACAATGTTGCCAGCATGGAAGGCTGGAAATAACCCCAAAAATGTTTAAATGTTTTTCAAAAAGGTGCGGATACTTTTATCCGCACCTTTTATATAGTATACTTTTAGTATATTGATGATTCTTTTAAGAACAATCCATGTAAGATAGCGAGGTATAAATATGCTCACAGCCAAAGCAAGGCTTTTGGCGGCTAGCCGCAAACAAACCCTAGACCGACCGCCCTGCATTTGCCCCGGCGGTATGATGAATATGATCTTTGAAGAAGTTATGGAAAGCTGCGGCTTTTTTTGGCCCGAAGCCCACAGCGATGCTGTAAAAATGGCAGGCCTTGCCAAGGCACTTTATGCCTTGGGCGGCTTTGAAAATTACGGTCTACCCTTTTGCATGACAGTAGAAGCAGAAGCCATGGGTGCTTCGGTAAATATGGGTGAAAAATTGGTAGAACCCCATATGGAACAGCCTCTTTTTAAGGATTTAAGCCAACTTGACAAATTAAAAACCCTAAGTGTTGAAAGCGGCAGAACAAAAACAGTTTTGAAAGCTATCCACCTGCTTAAAGCTGAAAATGCAAATATACCTATAATAGGCAATCTTACAGGGCCTTTGAGTACGGCAGGCTCTTTAGTGGATATGACAGTTTTATTAAAGAGCTTCCGTAAAGATGAAAAGAAAGCCGCAGCTTTATTGGATTTTGTGGCAGATAATTTGATAATATTCGGCAAAGCCCAGCTTGCAGCAGGGGCAGACGCCATTTGTATAGCCGAGCCCAGCGGTACAGGCGAAATTTTGGGGCCCGTTTATTTTGAAAAATTCACTATCCCTTATTTGAATAAAATAAGCCAAGCACTGAAAGCCCCTATAACTATTATTCACATCTGCGGTAATTTAAGAAGCGTTTATGAATTACTTCCACAATTAAATTGTGATATATTTAGTTTTGATGCCATGGTACCGATAGCGGAAATAAAAAAACACATTCCCGAAAAAGCTGTAATGGGAAATATAAGCACTCATGCTCTTTCCGTAATGCCGCCCGCAAAAATAGCGGCTCTTACTGAAAATTGCCTTAAGAACGGGGCAGATATACTTGCACCTGCCTGCGGCTTATCTACCAAAACACCGCTTTTGAACATTCAAACCATGCTAAAAACCCTAAAAAGAACGGCAGCTCAATAAATCTGCAGGAGGTACTTAAAATGCCAGTAAGAGATTTTTTTTGCAGTTTACACCACAATATTTTAACCAAAGAAATTTTAGCTGAACATGATAACCTGCTGCCCCAAGCTTATAAGAAAGCATGTCCTATGTTTAAACTAAGCCGCGCCATTGCCAAAAATACGCAAAGCCCCATCATCATGTTTCCCTTAGATTATATGGCGGAAGCGGAAGCCATGGGTTACATCGTAAAAGGCTATGATGACAACTTTGGCTTAAGAGGAGCAGGCCCAATTGTTGAAAATACGGCAGAGCTTGCCCTTCTGCCTGCCATAGATTTTAGTTCAGGCAGAATAAAGCAAATCTTAAAAGCTATCGAGCTTGCCCAAACCAGTATTTATGTGCCTTGCTTAAGCATATCCGGCTTTGTTACAGTAGCGGATACTTTGCTTTCCCTAAATAGAGTTTGCACAAGCTGGCGCAACCAAAAAAATGAACTTTTTAGCTTCTGGCAGCGTTATGCCGAAGAACTGCTCAACTACAGCAAGCTTGCCCAAAAAGCGGGCGCAAAAATAATTTCCTACAGCGACCCAATGGCTGCAGCCTCTATTTTAGGGCCGAAATGGTCAAAGGAAATAGTACAGGAAATAGTTGCACCTTTTCTAAAAAAACTGCTTGAAAATACTAAAAGCGGCGTTATCCATTTATGCGGTAAAACCTCCTATGTTTTGGAAGATGCAGGTTTGGCAAAACTTAAAGAAATAGCTTTACCCCAAACTATGGGCTACCAAAAAGCGGTTACTGCGCAAATACAGAAAAAACCCGTTATGCTTGGGCATGGATGCCTGAACAACAATAAACAGACTAAAACTTTAACTGAAATCATACCGCTTTAATTAAAATAACAGCAAAACCAATAGGTTTGCTGTTATTTTTTGCTTTTTAGTTATCATGTTGAGGAACAAGGCAATAAAAAATTCATGCTTTTATTTTGAGTTTTTATTACAACAATATACTTTTATTGAATAAAACCCAATTATATTTTTAAAGCAAACAGGCTGACCTTAAAAATAGGGTTTTTAGTTTTCTAACAATTAAAACTAAAAACCCTATTTGTGATAAACAATCTTTATACATGCTTTCCATTCTATAGAAAAACACAGCTTCTTTAAGAACCATCAAACCAATATATTTTTGCCTTAAAATCTCTTGCATATATCTTTAAGTATAGATATGTGTTTGAGATTTTTGTTTAATTGGGATAAACATAAAAACTTGGTTTTTTACTTAAAAACCATCAAAATGCAAATGGAAATAGGCTGCCGCAGCATTTTCCATATCCTTCACAAAGGCATCATAACGATTTAGAAAATCCTCACCTTTTGCGGTAAGGCTGGAGCCACAGCCCCTGCCAACCTGGCGAAAAACCAACTGAAAACCCAGGTAATCTTCAATTCGCCTTAGTATTTTCCAAGCCTTGCTGTAAGCCATGCCCATTTCCTCAGCAGCTTTTGAAAGAGAACCATACTGTTGAATACCATGCATCAAATCCGCAATGCCGATACCAAAGGCACCGGGCAAACCATTACTGTTTATGAAGAGCCTTAAATCGTAATTAAGTACTTTTTGGTTATTAATTACAACAGCGCTTTTTTCATCCTGATTAGTTTTAGATCTCACCTTATTCGCCCTCACATAAGCAAATTGTTTTATAAAAATATCTGCTATAGTTATTTTAACATTAATATGTTAAAATTACCATAGCAGATGTAAAAAGAAAATAACAAGCATAGCTTATGTTAACTGAAAATACATACTGAACAGTATAAATAATAAGATTACTTGACAAAAAAGCTTAAATTATTTAATATTATGCTTATACAAGAATAATATTATCTTTTACAGATAATTATTCAAAAAGCTATAGTTGTGCCGATCATCACAAAAGTGATTGTGTACTTCACGGGCTTTTAGATCATCCTAAAAAGTTTTTTGAAAGAAGGCAGCTTTTCTATGGCACAATTATCACCTATAGGTATAGTACATAGCCCTAAAAACAGAGGCGATGCCCACTACCCTTTTTATTGCCCCGCACAAATTGAAATCAAGGAAGAGCTTATGCCTGCTTTGGCAAGGCTTGAGGAAAATTCCCATATTTGGGTTATTTGCCTTTATAGGCCGAATAAGGAGCCTTCTCTTACCTGCACACCCTGCCATGTAAGAGAAGGC
>DGYV01000051.1:0-170 GCA_002398485.1 Peptococcaceae bacterium UBA4997
TGTTATGACCTGCGTTTCCCTGAACTTGTACGCAATCTGGTGCTTCGGGGTGTGGAAATGCTTGTAGTACCTGCACAATGGCCTGAAGCAAGGGTAGAGCATTGGACAATACTTAATCAGGCAAGGGCTGTTGAAAATCAGATATTTGTTTTGGCGGCTAACCGTACAGG
>DGYV01000051.1:356-714 GCA_002398485.1 Peptococcaceae bacterium UBA4997
GTTTTGGCGGCTAACCGTACAGGCAGTGATAAATCCGGTATTTATCCGGGTCATTCTTTAATAATAGACCCGTGGGGGGAAATTTTGGCTGAAAGTGATAATAAGGAAGGCATTATAAGTGCTGAAATAGATTTTGGTATTATAGGTGAAGCAGCCAATAAGATACCTATATTATCGGATAGGCATAGAATACTTGATGAAATAGATGACAGCCAAATATGATATAAAAATAAAAAGCCGCTAAGTAACTATTAAGGTTAATAAGTGGCTTTTTTATATGTACAGCTTATATAAGATTTTTTGTAATTAAAATTTATTCTTTATGCAAATGTTCTAAATTCATAAATTTGCAGGAGGC
>DGYV01000051.1:898-1816 GCA_002398485.1 Peptococcaceae bacterium UBA4997
GGCTATAGCTGCGCCTATAGCGCCACCTAGGGTTCTTAAAATAATACTATCAATATCAACTATATGATTGCGAAAATGTGATAGTAAATTTACAAAAACTTGCAATAATTCTATACCACAAGCAACCAAAAAACAAACCAGTACTAATTTGCCCCAATTTAGTTTTTTAACCCGTAACAGATTTAACAATATAGGTAACAATAATAATACAGCCAGATTGAACGCTAAATAACCAAAATCATTTTTACCAATATAATTCATAATGTCGCTAAATGGTTTAAAATTATAGGATAAAATTTGACTAATTTCAAGCCCCGGTGAATGAACAGTAATAGGGAAAATACTATAAAAAATAATTGCCAAACTATAAAGCAACATCAATACAAAAACAATATCATAAACAATGCTTTTGTTTGAACCCTTTTTCTTACTGTAAATAAAATAACCTATAATTAAACAACAAGCAATAAAAAAAAGCAGACCTAAAGGTACCTCTCCTAACAGGTCGGAATAATACCGCATATAATTCTCTCCTTTAATATATAATATAGTAGCAGAAAAGAGGTTATTTAGCCTCTTTTCTGCTATTGATTCTTTACTACAATCTATACCCAGGAATAATAAATAGTGATTCCTCCTGTAAATGGTATTTCATTATAGTCTTGTGATAAACGTATTCTATATTGCCCCGCTCCATTACCATATAAATTGCTTGCAGATGAACTTGTGGAGCTAACAGAAACGGAGTCAACAGTCGACCAGCCAATACCTGCCTTTTTCTCCAAACTAATTACGATATTAGCTCCATTGATTCCTGATGTGGGACTTAAAGAAACCCTAAAATATGGAGAACTTGTTGCATTCCATGTTGTTGCTGTTACAAGCGTTTCATAAAAATTATATGTGCTATTATAGGTA
>DGYV01000051.1:1997-2451 GCA_002398485.1 Peptococcaceae bacterium UBA4997
AATTATATGTGCTATTATAGGTACCAGTTCCTCTGGTTAATTGAGGTGATTGAATATCCTGCTCAAAATTAGTCATATAATCTTCGCCTTTGCTATAATTAAAATTACTATCATCTATCCATGTAATATCTCCGGAATCAAAAACTGTTAATTCTCCAGCTTCCCCACAGTCAATTGCTTTTTTAGTTACATTACTTGTAGTTGCCATTGCCACAGCACTAAAAACAAACATAAAAATAAAACCTATTACTGTTGTTAGAAATACTTTTTTCATAATACATTTCTCCTTTTACTTTTGCTTTTATTATTCTTGTACAAGATTATAATGCTGATTCTATCATTATTTTTAAGAAACTCAACACTTTCAACATTCTTAGTCAATATTCGACAATTTTAATCAATGTAAAAATGAACCTATTAATATTCATGACCATAGTTATTTTTATAATTATGA
>DGYV01000051.1:2595-2819 GCA_002398485.1 Peptococcaceae bacterium UBA4997
CATAGTTATTTTTATAATTATGAATGTTATTTAAGCAAATAAAAACAAAACTGATATCATATGAAAGATGATATCAGTTTTGTAGTTTGTAGTTTAAAGATATCTTGCGATAAGTCCTTTTAGTTTGAGGCTTACTTGGAGTTCAGGGTTTAATTTCATAATACATAATTATTTTAATGGTACGCCCGATTGGAATCGAACCAACGCTTTCGGCTCCGGAGGCC
>DGYV01000051.1:3015-3285 GCA_002398485.1 Peptococcaceae bacterium UBA4997
ATCCACTGAGCTACGGGCGCATAATCAATTCATGTACAGGGAATATTCTATAATAAATTTATTATGAAGTCAAATTTTTTAATAACTAAAGCTTTGTAAATAAATCAATACACAAAAACTTGTATTAAGTATAAAAAATAACAAGCTTTATTCAAATTATTAAAAAAGTATGAATAGTATAAAATTTGTTTTTTAAAGAAAAAAATTGCCTTATTAAGTTGCTATAATGCTGATAAAGTGGTATGCTAATATATGGTATTAAAATGCCAT
>DGYV01000051.1:3461-3968 GCA_002398485.1 Peptococcaceae bacterium UBA4997
ATGTGTTATATTAGCATTTTTGGCTACCAATATGGGTTCCATTTTTATTTGGACAAAATAAAATTTAATCAAGGGAGGGCACAAAATGTTTGACTCCGCAAAGCAAACAGAATTACAAGCCAAGAAAAAAGCCTGGGCTGAAAAAGTTGAAGCCGGCCTGGCAAAAAGACCCGAAAGGAAGAAAGAGTTTACAACTTCTTCCGATATTAAAATCGAACGTTGTTATACTCCGGACGATTTGGGCAACTTTGATTATGATGAAAAATTAGGTTTCCCGGGCAACTATCCTTATACCCGTGGTGTACAACCAACCATGTATCGCGGCCGTCATTGGACAATGCGCCAATATGCCGGTTTTGGTACAGCAGAAGAAACCAATGAACGTTTCAAATACTTGCTTGAGCAAGGCCAAACTGGTTTAAGCTGCGCTTTTGACTTACCTACTCAAATAGGTTACGACTCCGACGATGCTCTTTCTGAAGGCGAAGTTGGTAAAGTAGGTGTTGC
>DGYV01000051.1:4156-4367 GCA_002398485.1 Peptococcaceae bacterium UBA4997
GAAGTTGGTAAAGTAGGTGTTGCTATTGACTCCTTAAAGGATATGGAAATTTTATTGAACGGTATTCCTTTGGACAAGGTTAGCACCTCCATGACCATCAATGCTCCCGCAGCTGTTTTACTTGCTATGTATATTGCCGTAGCCGAACAGCAGGGTGTTCCTGTAGACAAGATTTCCGGTACCATTCAGAATGATATACTTAAAGAATATA
>DGYV01000051.1:4674-4805 GCA_002398485.1 Peptococcaceae bacterium UBA4997
ATCAGTATTTCCGGTTACCATATTCGTGAGGCCGGTTCCACTGCAGTACAGGAAGTAGCATTTACTTTAGCCGATGCAATTGCTTATGTTGAAGCAGCGATCAAAACAGGTTTGGATGTTGATGCCTTTGC
>DGYV01000051.1:4990-5983 GCA_002398485.1 Peptococcaceae bacterium UBA4997
GGTTTGGATGTTGATGCCTTTGCTCCTCGTCTTTCTTTCTTCTTTAATGCGCACACCAATTTCTTTGAAGAAATTGCTAAATTCCGCGCTGCCCGTCGTATTTGGGCTAAAATCATGAAAGAACGCTTTGGCGCTCAAAAACCTAAATCTTTAATGTTGCGCTTCCACACCCAAACTGCAGGCTGCACGTTGACTGCTCAGCAGCCCGATGTTAACATTATGCGTGTTGCCTTCCAGGCATTATCTGCCGCTTTAGGCGGAACCCAATCTCTGCATACTAATTCCAAAGACGAAGCCTTGGCTTTGCCTACCGAACATTCCGTATTGATTGCTTTGCGCACTCAACAAGTTATCGGCTATGAAATCGGTGTTGCCGATGTAGTTGATCCCTTGGGCGGTTCTTATTTTATTGAAAAATTAACTGATGATATTGAAAAACAGGTTTGGGAATATATTGAACAAATCGATAACATTGGCGGTGCTGTTAAAGCGGTTGAATTAGGCTATATGCAAAAAGAAATCCATCGGAGTGCTTATAAATATCAATTATCAGTTGAAAATGGTGAACAAACCGTTATCGGCGTAAACAAATTCACCATGGAAGAGCCCCCTGTAGAAGGTTTAATGAAAATCGATGACAAGGTAGGTACACTTCAAAAAGCTAAAACTGCTAAAGTAAGAGATGAACGTGATAACGCTGCTGTAGAAAAAGCTTTGGCAGCCTTAAAAGTAGCAGCACAAGGTACTGACAACTTAATGCCTTACATTTTAGATGCTGTAAAAGTTTATGCTACTTTGGGCGAAATTTGCAACGTACTGCGTGAGATTTTCTCCGAATATCAAGCCAGTGTAGTACTGTAAGACTACTTTAAGGAGGATAATATAATGAGTGACAAAAAAATAAGAGTTTTGGTTGCTAAACCCGGCCTTGACGGCCATGATCGCGGCGCTAAAATTATTGCTCAAGCATTAAGAGATGCAGGTATGGAAGTT
>DGYV01000051.1:6146-6563 GCA_002398485.1 Peptococcaceae bacterium UBA4997
AGAGATGCAGGTATGGAAGTTATATATACTGGTCTTCGTCAAACTCCAGAACAAATTGTTGAAGCAGCTTTACAAGAGGATGTACAGGTAGTTGGTTTATCCATCTTATCCGGTGCTCACAACCATTTGTTACCACCAGTAGTAAAAATGCTGCGTGAACGTGGTGCTTCCGATGTATTAGTAGTAGGCGGCGGCGTTATTCCTGCAGATGATATTCCCGGTTTATTGGAAGCAGGTATTGCGGCTATATTCACACCCGGTACTCCTACCACTGTTACAATCGACTTTATTAAAGAGCATGTAAAATAATATTTTGATCGGTTTTTTTAAGCTTTCAAAAATATATTGAATTCTTTTTGTTTTTTAATGGCATTCCGCAGCTATTAAAACAAGTTATTTTATATTATATTTTATATT
>DGYV01000051.1:6752-37305 GCA_002398485.1 Peptococcaceae bacterium UBA4997
TATTTTATATTATATTTTATATTGGGGAGGTGACTGATATGTTTAAGGTATTGAAAATAGACCATATCGGTATTGCTGTAAAAAATTTAGAAAATGCAGCAACTTTTTGGGAAGGTGTGCTTGGGTTAAAAATTACTGAGGTTGAAGAAGTAGCTTCTCAAAAAGTAAAAACAGCTTTCATTCCTTTAGGTGAAAGTGAAGTAGAGCTTTTGTCTTCTACCGAACCTGATGGTCCGATTGCAAAATTCATCGAAAAGAAAGGCGAAGGTATACAACATATTGCTTTCCGTGTAGATAACATTGAAGCAGCATTGGCTACATTAAAAGAACAAGGTGTTCGCCTTATAGATGAAACTCCGCGTCCCGGTGCCGGCGGTGCAAAAATTGCTTTCCTACATCCAAAGGCTACATTTGGTGTACTGGTAGAACTTTGCGAGCGCTAATACTTTAGGAGGTAAAACGATGTCTAGAGAAGAAAAGTTAGCCAACTTAGCCAAAAAGCGGGAAGCCGTTCTTTTGGGTGGTGGCGAAAAGAGAATCCAAAAACAGCACAATCAAGGCAAATATACCGCTCGTGAAAGAATTGCTAAAATTCTGGATGAAGGTAGTTTTGTTGAATTGGATCAGTTTGTGGTCCATCGTGGTGTTGAATTCGGCATGATGGGTACTCAAGCTCCCGGTGAAGGTGTTGTAACCGGTTATGGTACAATTGACGGTCGTTTGGTATATGTATTTTCTCAGGATTTTACCGTATTGGGTGGTTCTCTTGGGGAAATGCATGCTGCTAAAATTTGCAAGGTTATGGATTTAGCAGTTAAAGCAGGCGCTCCTATTATTGGTATTAACGATTCAGGTGGTGCTCGTATTCAAGAAGGCGTTGATGCATTAAACGGTTATGGTGATATTTTCTACCGCAATACCTTGGCTTCGGGCGTTATTCCCCAGTTATCCGTTATTATGGGTCCTTGTGCAGGTGGAGCAGTTTATTCTCCTGCTTTAACAGACTTCATCTTCATGGTAAATAATTGCCAAATGTTTATTACCGGTCCTCAGGTTATTAAATCTGTAACCGGTGAAGATGTTTCTGCCGAAGTTTTAGGTGGTGCCAGAACACATAATACTAAAAGCGGTAATGCCCACTTCTTTGCTAATGATGAAGATGAATGCATTGCTCAAATTAAGCGTTTGATCAGTTTCCTGCCTTCTAATAATTTAGAGAATGCTCCTGTTTATGAAAATACGGATCCTGTTGAACGCATGGATGAAGTTTTAAAAACAGTTGTACCTGATGATCCCAACAAACCTTATGATATTAAAGAAGTTATCACTGCTTTAGCCGACAATAATGACTTTTTTGAAGTACAAAGCATGTTTGCCGGCAATATGGTTACCGGTTTCATTCGCCTAAATGGGCATTCAGTTGGTATTATTGCTAACCAACCTAAAATGCTGGCAGGCTGCTTGGATATGAATGCTTCCGATAAAGCAGGCAGATTCATCCGTTTCTGTGATGCCTTTAATATTCCTTTGTTAACTATTGTAGACACACCAGGATATTTACCCGGTGTTGCACAGGAACATGGCGGTATTATTCGTCATGGTGCAAAACTTCTTTATGCTTATTCCGAAGCTACTGTTCCTAAGCTTACACTTATAACCAGAAAAGCTTATGGCGGTGCTTATCTTGCTATGTGCGCTAAATCCTTAGGTGCTGATGTTGCTATTGCTTGGCCTACTGCTCAAATTGCGGTTATGGGTGCTCAAGGTGCTGCTAATATAGTATTCCGTAAAGAAATAAATGATGCAAAAGATCCCGCAGCTAAACGTCAGGAAAAAATTGCCGACTATGAAGACCGTTTTTCCAACCCATATTGCGCTGCTGCCCGCGGTTTTGTGGATATGGTTATTGAACCCGAACAAAGCCGTTATTACTTGGTTAAATCTTTGGACAGCTTATTGGGTAAAAAAGAGTCCCGTCCCGGCAAAAAACACGGAAACGTGCCACTATAAGTAAAAGGAGGGACTTTATCATGGCTGAAACAATGACAGTTGGTGTTGTTACCACATTAGTTGGTATGGGCGTTGTATTTGCAGTTTTGATTATACTTTCTTTTACAACATGGATGCTTAATAAGATTGTTGAGCTTATTGACAAAAAACCCCAAAACTCAGCTCCTGCAACTGCTGAAAGGCCTATTGCTACTGTAGAAACAACCAATCAAAATACAGGTATAGATGCCAAGGTTATAGCTGCTATTGCTACTGCTATTGCAGCTGTTACCGGTACTCCGGTAGGAAATTTGAAATTTACTGCTATTCAAAGAGTTGGCAGCACTCCATTACCTTGGGCTCAAGCATCTCATGCAGAGATTATGAATAATCGTCAGAGATTTACCGAAGGAGGAAATAGATAATGCGTACATTTAATGTAACTGTTGATGGTCAAACCTATCAAGTAGCTGTTGAAGAAGTAGGTGGTGCTTCTGCACCCAAAGCTGCTCCTGTAGCTGTTTCTGCTCCCAAGGCAGCTCCTGCTCCTAAAGCTGCACCGGCACCTGCTGCTCCTAAGGCTAAAGCCACCGGTGGTGCTAATGAAGTTTTAAGTCCTTTGCCCGGTACTGTTTTGAAAATAAATGCTAAGGCAGGACAGGCTGTAAAGGCCGGTGAAGTTTTATTAGTTTTAGAAGCAATGAAAATGGAAAATGATATAGTTGCTCCTCAAGATGGTACAGTTGCTTCAGTTAATGTAGCTGTTGGTGCAGTTGTACAAAGCGGCGATTTATTGCTCTCCCTGTAAGATATTGTTTTTATATTTAAAAAAATTTTAGGGAGGGAAAGATTGTGGAAATTTTAAGTTTGGCTATAATGGACTTTCTTAAAGGCACATCCTTCGCCCATTTTGATTGGCGTTCAGTAGTAATGCTTTTTGTTGCCTGTGTATTTCTCTATTTAGCCATTAAAAAAGGTTTTGAGCCTTTACTTTTAGTACCTATTGCTTTTGGTATGTTACTTACTAATATCCCAATGGGCAATATAATGCTGGAACCTACCTATACTGTAGGACCTGATGGTTTACCGGTTTTACAAGAAGTAGGCGGTTTGCTGTATTATATTTATCAAGGCGACCATTTAGGAATTTTCCCACCGCTTATCTTTTTAGGAATTGGTGCAATGACAGACTTTGGTCCTTTGATTGCTAATCCTAAAAGCTTGCTTTTGGGTGCTGCTGCTCAGTTTGGTGTATTTTTAACCTTCTGGGGTGCATTGCTGTTAAATGAATTTGTACCCGGTGTTAATTTTACATTTGGTCAAGCTGCATCAATTGGTATCATCGGGGGTGCTGATGGCCCAACAGCCATTTATTTATCTACAAAAATGGCTCCTGAATTATTAGGCCCAATTGCTGTTGCTGCCTATTCTTATATGGCAATGGTGCCGTTGATTATTCCTCCTGTAGCCAAATTATTGACTACTAAAAAGGAACGTCAGGTTGTAATGACCCAGCTTAAACCAGTTAAAAAGCTTACCAAAATTTTATTTCCTATTGTGAACACCCTTATTGTTTCTTTTATAGTTCCTGCTGCAACGCCTTTAATTGGTATGTTGATGCTTGGGAACTTGTTTAAGGAATGTGGTGTGGTAGAACGTTTATCAGAGACCGCCCAAAATGCTCTCATCAACATTGTTACTATTTTCCTTGGTGTATCTGTTGGTGCAACTGCAAGTGGTACAGCCTTTATTAATGCTCAAACCATGTCTATTTTTGCTTTAGGCATATTTGCTTTTGCTGCTGCTACCGCAGGTGGCGTATTAGTTGCTAAGTTGATGAATCTTTTCTTAAAAGAAAAAATCAATCCGCTTATTGGTGCTGCAGGTGTATCTGCTGTGCCTATGGCTGCACGTGTAGTACAGAAAATGGGCCAGGAAGCTAACCCCAGAAACTTCTTGTTAATGCATGCTATGGGGCCTAATGTTGCGGGTGTTATCGGTACTGCTGTTGCTGCCGGTGTAATGCTTACTTTAGGCGGTGTATTTGCAGGATTAGGGATTGGTTTTGGACCCGGGATATAAACTTTGTAAGCATAAAAAGTGCTATCTAAGGATAGCACTTTTTTATTTTAAAGCAGGGAAACGTATGTTCGGTATCGAATTGGTAAGCAAATATAATAAGCTGGAGGGGAACTTTTTGGAATACATTGTTGTAGACCTTGAAACTACAGGACTGGATGGCAATGTTGATAAAATTACGGAAATTGGTGCTGTTAAAATAAAGCATGGCATTATTGTTGAAACTTTTCATTCTTTGGTTAAGCCAAACTGTATAATACCGCCCCAAATTACGAAATTAACAGGCATAAATAATGAAATGGTAGCTGATGCACCTGATTTCAAAACAATTTTAAATAGCTTCAATGATTTTTGTACTGAAGCAAATTATTTTATAGCCCATAATGCTATTTTTGAAAAAAATTTTTTAAATAAATCTTTACCTGAAAAAAAATGGCTAGATAGCATTGAAATTGCCAAAATCGTTCATCCTTTACAAAAGTCTTATAGTTTATCCTCATTACTGGAGTTTTATAAAATTGAACATAAGGATGCTCACAGGGCTTTGGGAGATGCCAAAGCTACCGCGGAGTTATTTTTACTTCTGCTTGATGATTTATATAAATTACCGTTACCCTTATGGCAAAATTTTTCTTTATTGAGCCAAGGTTTAAATACACCTTTGGCACAATTTATTCAGACAGAAAGTAGGAATATTTTACGAAAACTAAATTTTGATGAAACCAAAAACTTTATCAATATCCATAATATATTTGGTGAACAAGCTAAAAAGGAAGAGCCTAAAGAGGAAGCCAACCTTGATTGGCAATTGCCTTATGAAACCATAGATAATTTTTTTGCTGAATTTACACAAAATAGTAAAGGCTTGCAGCTTCGTCCGCAGCAGCTTGAGATGTCTAAGAAGGTTGCTCAAGCCTTTAATGATAAGCAATGCTTACTTGCGGAAGGAGGGACGGGAACAGGTAAATCACTGGCTTATTTATTGCCTGCCGTACTTTATGCCAAGGGTAGTAAAGCACCAGTTGCCATAAGCACTCATACCATAAATTTACAAGAACAGCTCTGGCAAAAAGATATACCCATGCTTAAACAGCTGTTAAAAACCGACTTTAAAACTGTTTTGGTCAAAGGCAGGAGTAATTATGTTTGCTTAAGAAAATGGCGTGAATTACCCGGAAACTTTCCCAGTTTTAGGCTTTCTTTCTTTTTAAGAGTAGCTTCATGGCTGCAAAAAACCAAAACGGGTGATTACAATGAAATGAGCCTTTCAAATTATGATTATGAAAACTGGCAGTTTTTGGCTGCAAATAGTGAAAGCTGTAATATAAGCAATTGTCGTTATAAAAATTTATGTTATGTGAATAGAATACGTAAAGAAGCCGAAAAAGCAGATATTTTGGTGCTTAATCATTCTTTGCTGTTAGCCAGTTCCTTTATGAAAGAGTGGAGTATAACCAATATTTTACCTTCCCTACCATACTTAATCATAGATGAAGCTCATCATTTGAATTCTGTTGCTGAAGAACAGCTCACAGCTTCTTTTTCATTAAAAAGTTTAGATAGAGCCTTGGCTCATCTTTGGCGACATGATAGGCTTTCTACTACCTTAAAACAATTGCGAAAACTAACTGGGCTTAAGGGGGAAAGCCAGCTTCTGACTTTGACGGAAACCATGGTTACTACTGTGGATGAGCTTAAAATATCCGCTAAAGAAAGTTTTGCCTTATGCAGAAAATTTTTACAGGCAAATGCTGCTTGCGCGCTTACTTTACAGTTAAGAATAACTAACCAGCGTGCTTCAGAAACCTGGGAACCTTTAGAAAACAGTTTAAGCAATACCATCTTTGTTTTGCAAAAACTAATTAAAGAATTGCGTGAAATCTGCAAAAGGCTTGCTGATACAGATGATCCCTATTTTAGTATTGATTTAGTGGCAGATTTCAATATGACACTCAATGCCTTGGAGACAGAAAACAAAAATGCGCAAACCATTATTGATGATAAGGATAATACCGTTATTTGGCTTGAAATGAGGAATTGTGATGATTTTCCACTGTGGTATATAGCTCCTGTAGATGTAAGGGAAGCTTTAGCCGAATTTTTGTATGAGGATAAACAAGGTATAGTTATGACTTCTGCTACTTTGACCAGTCAGGGCAGTTTCGATTATTTTAAAAGCTTGGTAGGTTTGGATATTTCACCCTTGCCTGTTTACGGTTTACAACTTGTTTCAACATTTGATTATGAAAGCCAAGTCAAATTTTTTGTTTGCGAAGATGTACCTGATTTTCAAACAGTCCCAGAAATAGAAGCTGTGGATCATATAGTTAAAGCACTTGTGCCGCTTCTGAAAGCAGCAGGCGGTAGAACCTTAGTGTTGTTTACCTCCCACAATCAATTGAAAGCCTCATATAAAGCCCTTACAAAGGAATTAGATGCGGGAGAGATAAATATATTAGCTCACGGTATTTCAGGCAGTAGAGACTACCTTTTGAGCCAGCTAAGAAAAAACTCCAATACTTGTATTTTAGGAGCCTATAGTTTTTGGGAAGGCATAGATGTTATAGGCGATGCCTTGTCTTTGGTTATATTGGTACGCTTGCCTTTTGCACCACCCAATACACCAACCATGGAAGCTCGTACAGAAAGATTGCTTGCTCAGGGTAAAAACCCTTTTAGGGCTTTGAATTTACCGCAGGCTATTATTCGTTTTAAGCAGGGTTTCGGCAGGCTTATCCGTTCCGAAAATGACCGCGGTATCTTTTGTGTTTTGGATAAGCGTATCTATGAAAAGCGTTATGGTAAAAGCTTTATCAAATCCCTGCCTGTTATGGAAATAAAAAGAGGCTCCGCTGAGAAGATTGCCTGTTTTATTAAAGAATGGCTGTAAAATCAAAATAATGTAACCATTTTATGTTTATATTCATACTATAAACAAAGAAATCTTTTATTAAAAAGGGAGTGGAGCAGCTTGAAAGTTTACTATATAAAATTGCCTCAGCCCATAAGAAAATTATTAAAAAAAACATTTAAACAATAAAAAATGGCGGTGATACCGCCATTTTTTTATTTTACACCAATAATACCCCCTATACCGCCTGCCAAAAGGGCAGTTGCTGTTTTAATTAAAAACGGTACAGTATTGAAAGAACTGTTGGAAAGGGAAAAAACCATGATAACTATTGCAAATAAAGCACCTAAAATCAAACCGTTATATAAACCTTTGGCACCGTTTTTTCTACCGCAGATAAAACCACTTACCAAAAGAGCAAGTGCAGTAACAGCAATTTCCCAAATTCCTAAATGATCATCTAGTATAGTACTGTTTACTGAAATAATTGCTAAAATAAAAGTTAAGATCATAACAAGAATAATGGATAAAATAAGGCAAAGTGCTAAGTTTTTTATGCTTATATTATGGTTTGTATTTTTAACTTCTTTAACCTTAAAAGGTTTTTTATGTATTTTTTTGCCTGTTTTGGACATCATCCAAGGCCTCCTTCATTTTTCTTTTTGTACAATCTATGTCAATATGATAGCTTTATGCCTAAATTCCTTGACTTGTTTTTCATAAAGGAATAAAATTAAATTATTCTGGTGTTGGGAGGTTTAATAAGTGGATAAAGAAAGAATTGCTGCGGCAGTAAAAGAGTTATTGATAGCTATTGGTGAGGATCCTGAAAGGGAGGGGTTACAGCAAACCCCCGAAAGGATTTCCCGTATGTATGAGGAAATTTTGGCAGGACAAAATATTGATCCAAAGAATTTTTTACAAAAACAATTTACGGAAGACAGACACAGTGAAATGGTAATAGTAAAGGATATACCGCTTTATTCTATGTGTGAGCATCATATGCTGCCCTTTTATGGCAAAGCCCATGTTGCCTATATACCCAAAAATGGTGTTATTACGGGGCTTTCCAAGCTTGCCCGTACTGTTGAAGGCTATGCCCAACGTTTACAGTTACAGGAACGTTTAACCTCACAAATAGCAGATGCTATTATGGAAGTATTGAACCCTATGGGTGTTTTGGTAGTTATTGAAGCTGAGCATATGTGTATGACTATGCGTGGTGTGCAAAAACCGGGCTGTATGACTGTTACTTCAGCTGTACGTGGTTCTTTCCAAAACAATACCAAAACTCGTGCTGAAGCAATGAGCTTGATTAATAAGTAAACAAGCAGGCATAAAAAACAATCAAATAACAGGGAGCGTTGAATTTGACTAAAATCGGAGCGTTTATAAAGGATTTGATAATCATAGTTTTACTGGCCTTGGCTCTGGCAGTTGTTTTAAAAACTTTTGTAGTAGACAGCCGTATAATTCCTTCAGCCTCTATGCATCCTACAATACAAATAAACGATAGGATTTTAATCAATAAATTCATTTACCGCTTTGAGGATGTTGAAAGAGGAAATATTATCGTTTTTAAACCCAATGCGGATACAGGTGAAACCAGGGATATGCTGAAAAGAGTGATTGGTTTACCGGGTGAAACTGTTGAAATAAAGGATAACCTTGTGTATATAAACGATACGCCTCTTGAAGAAGATTATTTGGCAGAAGCGCCTGATTATCAATTTGGCCCTGTTACCATACCAGACAACTGCGTTTTTGTTTTAGGTGATAACCGCAACAAAAGCGCCGATGCCCATGTTTGGCTAAATCCTTTTTTAGAAATAAATAAAATAAAAGGTAAAGCTTTTTGTATTTATTGGCCAATAAACCATATGGAATCATTGACTTAACAAGGAGTAAATAATGCGCATACTGGTTACAAATGATGACGGAATTCAGGCTAAAGGCTTATTAAAGCTTTGTGAGACGCTTAATCAAATAGCGGAAGTAGTTGTTATAGCCCCTTCCTGCCAGCAAAGTGCTACAGGACATGGTATTACAGTAGGAACACCAATTTATCTAAGGAGGGTAAATTTGCCCGTTAAAGTTGAAGACGCATGGTCTGTAGACGGTTTTCCAGCTGATTGCACAAAACTTGGGGTAGAACAAATTTATTGTGATAAAGAAATAGATTTAGTAGTTTCAGGTATCAATCACGGCCCTAATACGGGTACTGATGCGCTATATTCAGGTACTGTAGCAGCGGCACTTGAAGGGTTTTTCTACGATATACCTGCTATAGCAGTATCTGTAATAGATGAGGGAGAATATGTTAATTTTAAATATGCTGCCGAATTTACCAAAGAATTGGTGATTTGGTGGTCTGAAAAAAAATTTCAACCCTTAACCATGCTCAATGTTAATATACCAAACTTACCCAAAGAACAAATAAAAGGCGTTGATTTCAGCTTTATGGGTATACGCAAATATATCAATGCTTTTAGAAAAGGTGAAAGTATTGGTGATGATATTTGCTATATCATGGGGGGGCAGCCTGTTGACGATGATCATGATCCTGAAAGTGATGTTGCAAAATCTTTAGCCGGTTATATCACAATAACGCCATTGGGTGATAATTTAACCAATTATCATGTATTAAGGCAACTGAAAAATTTGGATAAGCCTAACCTTTAGTAAATTTATTAAGCAAAACCTGTGGCACGCCTTTTAATATAAACAGGAGTGCTAAATATATAAGGCAAAAAATACCTAAAAGCAATATAGCTAAAATATATTCATTGCTTATAATAGCAGCTATGGGAATAGCTGCTATTTTTAATATTAAAACTGCTCCCAATACTGCAAAAGCAGGCTTTAACAGAATTTTTTGCCAAACAAAACAACAGTGGCTAAAGCTTTTTAAATGATATAAATTCAATATGGTAAATATAAAACCAAATAATATGGTTGCTATGGCTGCACCTTTAATTCCAAGCCAGGGTAAAGGTACCAAAACAATCAAACCGGCAATTAGGCAAACCCCTGCTATGCATAGATTGATAAAAAGTGCCTTTACCTGCCCAAGCCCTTGTAATATGCTGGTTAAGGTAATCTGTGAATATAGAAACGGTGCTCCCAGTGCTAAAATTTTTAAAGGTTCTGCTGCAGCCGGTGCATTAAAAATTAAAGTACACAAGCTTTCCGCAAAAAAGTAAAAAACAAACATCATAGGTATACTTATCACACAAATGATCTGCAGAGCTTCATTGATGCGATGTTCAAGCAACAAGGGTTTTTGTGTGCTTTCTGCAATTGCCGGCAACATAGCAACGGCTAAAGTTGCGGTAAAAATACCCGGTAAATTCAACAAAGACATAGCAACTCCCGAAAAACGTCCATAAATTTCCGTAGCCTGTTGTATATCATAACCGGAACTGCATAAAGACCATGGTATAATATAAGCTTCCAGCATCATCAGTATGGTCATTAAAAGTCTTTGCATAGTGACGGGTGTGCCAAAAGCAAACAAATATTTTGTAACATAGTTTGATTTCAAGGTGCTTGCACTTTTGGCAGGCTTGTATTTGCGGTAGGCTGAAATCATGTAGCATAAACCGCAAAATTCACCAATCACCGTGGCAATTGCAACCGCGCAAATTGCCTTATCCAGGCCTTTGGGCAATAAAACATAAGCTAAATATATACCTATACTTACCCTAAGCAATTGTTCAATATTTTGGGCAAAACCAATATAAGCTATTTGTTTTATGCCCTGAAAATAACCACGATACCCTGAACAAAGTGCTACAATAAAAATAGCGGGAATCAAAATTTGAAAACAACGCAAGGTTCGATGATCCATTACAAAATGGTTTATAAGCCATGGACTTGCCAAAAATGCAATAATTGTGGTAATAAAGCCCAATAAAGCTAATAAAGATAAGGAAATACGACAAATAAGCTGAATATTATGCTGCTGGTTTCTGCCAATCTGCGCCGCTATAAGCCTGCTCATAGCAAGTGGTATGCCCCAACTTCCTATAACAAGGCAAAAAGAATAAATCGGAGTTATCATTTCAGTAAGCCCAATGCCTTCTGTACCTAAAATACGTACCAAAGCTACCCTGTAGGTAAACCCAAGTAATTTTGCTATGGCATTTGCCAAAAGTAAAATGATGGCTCCGCCAAATAAACTTCTGCGTTTCAAATTTTTTCTCCGTTTCATAAAAAATTTATTGTTTATGCTAAGGAATATGAAAATGAAAATTGAAATATAACTTGTATCAAGCGTCTAAACCAAAGCCGTAAGAAATAATGTATTTTTAAGAAAATTCCCTCTAAAAAGAGGGTTTCAACAAAAAAAATCAAATAATAATTAGATAAGTGATTATTTGCATAATAAATAGAATTGAGGAGGAGAGGCGTATGAAAGTTTACCCATCTACGCATGTAAGAAATGTTGCCGTTATGTCCCACCAGGGCGCAGGCAAAACATCTTTAACCGAAAGCATGATTTTTGATACAGGCGCTACCAGCCGTCTTGGTAAAGTAAGTGATGGTAATACTGTATCCGACTACCACCCCGAGGAAATTAAAAGACAAATCAGTGTTAACACTTCTCTGGTTGCATGTGAGTGGAAAGACCACAAAATAAACCTTTTGGATGTTCCGGGTTTTGCGGATTTCTTTGGCGAAACTGAAAGTTCCATCAGAGTTGCCGACAGCATTTTAATGATTTTGGATTCTGTGGCCGGTGTAGAAGTTCGTACGGAGATCATTTGGGACTTAGCAGATGAAAACAATACGCCTTGTATGGCTTTTATTAATAAAATGGATCGTGAAAATGCTGATTTCGAGAAGGCTTTGGATTCCATGCAAACCAAACTTACCCGTCAAATAGTACCGGTACAGCTTCCTATTGGTAAGGAAGCCGGTTTCAAAGGTATTATTGATTTAATTGAAGAAAAAGCTTATGAATATGGTGCCGACGGTAAAGCCAAGCCTGTAGCTATTCCTGCAGAATTGGCTGATGACGTTGAACATTACAGAGAAATGATGATTGAAGCAGCTGCCGAAGGTGAAGATGAAATCACCATGAAATTCTTGGATGGTGAAGAGCTTACGAAAGAAGAAATCGTCTTGGGGCTAAAAGAAGGCATTAAACAAGCTAAAGTTGTTCCCGTATTGTGCGGTTCCAGTTTGAAAAACATA
Organism: Peptococcaceae bacterium UBA4997; assembly: GCA_002398485.1. Lineage (GTDB taxonomy): Bacteria > Bacillota > Dehalobacteriia > UBA4068 > UBA4997 > UBA4997. The sequence goes on from DGYV01000051.1 coordinate 18,871, forward strand.
GGTGCAGACCTGTTAATGGATTTTATAGTGAACTATATGCCGGATCCTTTAGCTAACATTCCTGTTGAAAATGCCAATAAACCTGTTGCCGCACTTGTGTTCAAAACCCTTGCAGATTCTTATGTTGGCAAACTGAGCTTATTTAAAGTTTTTCAAGGCAGCATGAAAGGGGATAGTGTACTTTACAATGCTACCAAGGAAATGGATGAAAAGGTGAGCCAGTTGAACACATCCCAGGGCAAAAATCAAATACCTTTAACTGAAGTAAATTTGGGCGATATTGGTGTTGTTGCTAAATTAGCCAATGCCACTACAGGAGATACTCTTACTACCAAAGACAGCGATGTTATTATTGAGCCCATTCTTTTTTCGGAGCCTGCTCTTACGATTGCGATTGCCCCTAAATCCAAAGGTGATGAGGATAAATTGGGTAATGCAATTGCGCGTTTATTGGAAGAAGATCCTACCTTACATTATCAAAAAGACGTGGTAACACGCCAAACAACCTTAACAGGTATGGGTGAAACTCATATCGATATAATTATTGAACGTTTGAAACGTAAATTTGGGGTTGACGTTGAAACAGTTGAATTAAAAATACCTTACAGAGAAACTATTCGCGGCAGTATAAAACATGTTGAAGGTAAACATAAAAAGCAATCCGGCGGCCATGGTCAGTTTGGTCATGTATTTATTGATATGGAACCTTATGCAGATGCCGATTATTTGTTTGAAGAAAAGATTTTTGGCGGTTCCGTACCCAAACAATACATTCCTGCTGTAGAGAAGGGCTTGAAGGAATCTATGCAGGAAGGTATTTTAGCAGGATTCCCAGTATCCAATATTAAAGTAACTTTAGTTGACGGTTCCTACCATGCTGTAGACTCTTCTGAAATGGCTTTCAAAATAGCTACTAACCTAGCATTCAAAAAGGCCTGTGAACAAGCTAAACCCACCTTACTGGAACCCGTTATGGAAGTTGAAATTATAGTTCCTGACCAATATATGGGCGACATTATGGGAGACATGAACAGTACGCGCCGCGGCAAGATTATGGGTATGGAAAAACAAGGTAAAATGCAGGTTATCAAAGCACAGGCTCCTTTACAGGAGATGGCTCGCTATTCTATTGATTTGCGTTCCATTACTCAAGGCAGAGGTCGTTTTACCATGAAATATTCTCATTATGAAGAAGTACCGCAGAATATTACCGAAAAAGTAGTTGCACAGGTTAAACTTGGAAAAGGAACTGAATAAACTATTTTTTCTGTTTTGAACAATTTGAAAACAAATCTATAATTACTAAAAAGGCGCAACTGGTACTGCGCCTTTTTAGTAATTATTATTTTATTTATATATTTTTAAAGTAAATACCTAAGCAACAGATTGTTTGCAATTGTTGTTAATAATTTCATAATTATTCATTTTTCTATTATTTATGTATAGTTTATAAATATGATTTTTAGCTGCAGGATAAAAATCTACGCTTAATATTCACATAAAACACATATAACAAAAACTTATACCACCTATTGGCAAGCCATTTTTTTTAATTAGCATTTTTTTAAACAACAAAAAAATAAAAAAAAATGATTAAATTTTTATACAAATAAATGAATTATTATACTTTACTTTTCTGTATTATGGGTATATAATGTAGTAAATAATGATTTTAATAATAAAAACAAAGGTTTTGGAGGAGAAAAATGTCAACAAAAACAAACGATCAAAAGATTAAAGTCCTAGCTTACAGCGGCTTATTAGCAGCCGCAATAGCATTGGCTACCGCATTTATAAAAGTACCCATGATAGTTGGTTATGTTCATTTAGGAGATGGTTTAATTTTCCTTACTGCAGCATTATTAGGACCAATTGGTGCTATAGCATCAGCAATTGGCTCAGGTTTGGCTGATTTAATAGCTGGTTACACAATATATATACCTGCAACTATTATAATCAAGGGCTTAATGAGTTTAATAGCAGCTTGGGGGATTAAAAATAATAGTAGTATTTTAAGATGCATATTAATTTTTTCTATGTGCGAAATTATAATGGTAGGCGGTTATTTCTTATACGATGCATTTTTATATGACTTTAAAACAGCTGCGGCTGTAATATTGTTCAATTTAGTACAAGGGGCTGCCGGTGTTATTATAGGTGCTGTATTAGTACCATTATTCAAAAAAAGGCTTAATAACAACTTATTGAATTAAAAAATATAAGCTTATAGAACAATAAAACAACTAAAGACTATAAAACACAAGGCTTCTTAGATAAGAGGCCTTGTTTAATAATTAAAAACAATAAAAGCAATACTATAAATTTAAAATTATTTTTATTAACTTCCGATAATATATATTATGTAAACTTGGCGACAGGAGCAAATACGATACACTGTTTTACGATTTACGATTTATGATGTATTGCTATATAAAATTTATTTAGGGGCATGTATAAAACATCTAGTCTTATTCCCTTTTGGATTTTTTATATTTATATACCTAATAACAACCAAAATCCCCGCAAAAAACTTTGCGGGGATTTTGGTTGTTATTGGTTTTCAGTTTAACCATATACTATTTCTCAATTATTTATCGCCCATTAGGAATTGACGGAAACCATAACCATTAGTTTGACGATTCATAGCTGCCAAATGTGCAGTCAAGTTAATATTTTTTGGGCAAACACGTTTGCAGTTTTGAGCATTACCGCATTCCTGAATACCACCTTTTTTAACCAATTGCTCAAGACGCATATCCTTGTGCATAGCACCAATTGGGTGTGCATTGAATAAGCGTACCTGTGCTACAGCAGCAGGACCAATAAATTTGGATTTGCTGTTTACGTTGGGGCAAGCTTCCATACAGCAACCGCAAGTCATGCAACGAGAAATTGGATAAGCCCATTGGTGAACTTTGTCCGCTAAACGAGGTCCACGGCCAATAGCCCAACTGCCATCTACAGGAACCCATGCTTTTACTTTCTTTAAGTTATCGAACATAAGCTGCCTGTCAATCATTAAATCACGAATCACAGGAAATTTAGTTAATGGTTCTAAGGTTATTACATTATTTTCACCGTATTGTTCCAATAATTTATCAGTAAGAGCTGAACAAGATTGGCGAGGTACACCATTAATCAGCATGGTGCAAGCGCCACATACTTCTTCAAGGCAGTTGCATTCCCAAACTACAGGGTCTACTTTTTCGCCTTTAGCATTTATAGGATTTTTACGGATTTCCATCAATACAGAAACAACGTTCATATTAGGTTGATAAGGTACTTTGAATTCTTCCCAATATGGTGCTGCTGTAGGATTACTGCGACGTTTAACTTTGAGATGTATAAATTGTGGATTCACCATTATTTAGACGCCTCCTTATCAACTTTCTTATCAACACTATAATTACGCTCACGAGGTTTGATATGGCTGATGTCTACTTCTTCCCAACTGAATTTAGGTCCATTGGGAGTCCATTGCGCCATAGTAGTTTTAAGGAATTTTTCATCATCACGTTTCGGGAAATCAGGTTTATAGTGAGACCCCCTACTTTCATTACGATTAAGTGCGCCTAAGGTAATAACGCGAGCTAATTCCATCATGTTCTTTAATTGACGAGCAAACATAACTGTTTGGTTGCTGTAAGCATTGGAGTCAACAATATTAATCTTATTCCAACGTTCCTGGAATTCCTGCAGTTTAACATCAGTTTCAGCCAAAGCTTTGTTGTAACGAACGATAGCAACGTTTTTAGTCATTAATTCACCCATTTCCTCATGGAGTTTATACGGGTTTTCTTTACCTGACATTTTGGTAAGCTTGTTATGAATTTCCAATTGCTTCTTCACAACAGCGTCGCCCAAGGATTTAGAGGTTTCTTCAGCTAATTTGCCCAAGCCCTTAATATATTTAAGAGCAGCAGGGCCGGCAACAGTACCACTGTATAAAGCAGATAATAAGGAGTTTGCACCTAAACGGTTTGCACCATGATACATGTAATCACATTCCCCTGCTGCAAATAAGCCGGGTATATTTGTCATATGGTTCCAATCTACGTGAATACCACCCATGAAATAGTGAACGGCCGGGAAAATCTTCATAGGAACTTTACGGGGATCATCACCATAGAAGTTTTCGTAAATTTCCATAATACCGCCTAAGCGTTTATTAAGATAATCAGCAGGTAAATGGCTTAAATCAAGATATACCTGGTTTTTACCATCAATACCCAAACCTTGTATAACACATACATCGTAAATAGCACGAGCAGCAATATCACGGGGAACCAAGTTGCCATAAGCAGGATACTTTTCTTCCAGAAAGTACCAAGGCTTACCATCTTTATATGTCCAAATACGACCACCGTCGCCACGGGCAGATTCACTCATTAAACGAGTTTTATCTGTACCTAACATACCTGTTGGGTGAATTTGGATAAATTCAGCATTGGAAAAAGGTACGCCATTTTGATAAACAATACTGGCAGCACTACCTGTATTGATAACAGAGTTTGTGCTCTTACCAAATATCATACCTGCACCGCCTGTAGCAATAATAACCGCATCACCAATAAAAGATTTTATTTCCATGGTGGCAAGGTTTTGAGCTACACAACCACGGCATACACCGTTATCATCGATAATAAGATCGATCATTTCCCAGCCTTCGTATTTGTTTACATAACCCGCTACTTCTAAACGGCGAACTTGTTCATCACAAGCATACAATAACTGTTGACCGGTAGTAGCACCTGCAAATGCAGTACGACGGTTTTTAACACCACCGAACAAGCGAAGATCCAATAAACCTTCAGCAGTACGGCTAAACATAACACCCATACGGTCCATAGCATAAATCAAGCCAGGGGCCGCCTCAACCATGCCTTTAACAGGAGTTTGGTTAGCTAAAAAGTCGCCCCCATAAACTGTATCATCAAAATGGTCATAAATTGTATCATTATCACCTTTTGTGTCCAAAGCAGCATTGATGCCGCCTTGTGCGCAAACAGAGTGAGAACGTTTTACGGGAACTAAAGAAATAATATCTACAGGAACTTGTTTTTCAGCAATTTTCATGGTAGCCATAAGACCGGCTAAACCACCGCCAATTACTATTACTTTACCTTTATTCATTATGGGTTTTACCTCCTCACCTTATATTATTTATGCTAGTGGCATTATGGAAATTTTTACCAAGATAGCTATTGCAAACAAAGAAATAAGTACAAAGAATGCACCGGCTACTGTAGCGAATACTTTTTGAGAACGATCACCAACGCAAATGCCCCAAGTAATGCAGAAAGTGAATAAACCGTTAGCAAAGTGATACATAGATGCCACTACACCAATTATATACAGTGCAAAGGTAACAGGATTATGCAGTAAACCTGCTAAAGTATTGATAACTAATTGTGGTTCATGTGTGCTTAAACGTAATACCCAAACGTGCCAAATTAAGAAGACTAATACTATTAAAGCAGTGATTCTTTGAAGATAAAAAGCCCAGTTGCGATAATAAGTATATTTCAAAGCATTATTCTTAGCAAGATAAACAATGTAAATACCATACAAGCCGTGGAAAATTATTGGTATGGCTATAACAACAACCTCTAAAATTACCACAAAAGGTGCGGTTTTCATAAAGTTGATTAATGCCAAATAACTTTCGTTGCCGCTGATGAATACACTGCTGTTTAAAAGCATATGAACGCAAACGAAAATACCAACCGGGATGACTGCTATCAGAGAGTGTAATCTTCTGATCATAAAGTTACTATTGTTCTTGTTTGACAAAACCCTATCCCCTTCCCTATTCATAATTCTTAATCTTATAATTTTTTATAATCTGCACCAAAACAAAAGTGCAAAAAATAAATTTAAGAAACTAAAACATAAAAAACCATAAAAACAGTTAAAAATAAAAGCTTAAAATAACAATTACAAAAATCTACTACATCAAACAACTTGGTTGACGGTTACCTACAGTAGCTTACCTATAAGATGCCATGTTTTTGCTTGAGTTATCTGCACATCAACTATAGAACCGACCAAATCTTCTCTGCCGTTAAAAATAACCACCTTATTGGTGTCTGTGCGGCCGGTATAAGTATCGCTACTGGTTTTACTCACCCCCTCAACCAAAACTTTCAAATTTTTACCAATTAAGTTTTTATTTATTTGCAGACTGATGGGGTTTTGTATATCCATTAGTCGTTGCAAGCGCAATTTTCTTTCTGCCATTTCCACTTGATTTTCCATTGTTGCGGCAGGAGTACCTGAACGCTTGGAATACAAGAATGTGTATGCCACATCAAAACGACATTTTTCAATAAAATTCAAACCTTCTGCAAAATCCTTCTCAGTTTCGCCGGGAAAACCTACTATTAAATCTGTAGTTATAGAGGCATGAGGCATTTCTGTTTTTATATATTGAAGTAAATCATAGTAAAATGCCGTATCATAGCCACGATTCATCAACGTTAATATTTTATCAGAACCGGATTGAATAGGTAAATGGAAATGTGGACAAATTTTAGGCCTGTCCTTTATCACATCCACCAATTTCCTATCAAAATCTCTGGGGTGTGAAGTCATATAGCGAATTCGTTCAATACCCTTTATTTGATTCAAACAAACCAAAAGACCTGCAAAGTCCATGACCCCAGGTAAATCTTTTCCATAGGAATTGACATTTTGCCCCAAAAGCATTATTTCTTTGTAGCCTGCTTCAGCCAAATCCTCCACTTCCGCAATAATTGCCTCAGGCGGGCGGCTTCTTTCAGGACCTCGAACATAAGGCACAATACAATAAGAGCAATAATTATTACAGCCGTATATAATATTTATCTGTGCCTTGTTTTTACCTTGTCTTGCTACTGGCAAGGTATTGGGCAAATCCTCATTTGCACCCATAACATCAATAATAGGAGTGTTACCTCCTATAACTTCTGCTATATATTCAGGCAAACGGTGCTGCTGAAAAGTGCCTATAATAATATCCATATGCTTAGCCTTAGCTCTTATTTTCTCAGCCATATTATCTTGCTGAGCCATGCAACCGCATACAGCTAAAACTATATTGGGATTTGCAGTTTTAAGTCTTTTTAAGCTACCCAAAAAACCCCAAATATGGTTTTCTGCACTTTCCCTTACACAACAGGTATTTGTGATTATGATTTGAGCATCTTCCAAATTTTCAGCAAGCTTATAACCATCCGCTTCCAAAAGCCCGGCTATTATTTCGGAATCATGCTCATTCATTTGGCAACCAAAAGTTTTAATAAAATATTTCACTTTATCACCTGTACTTTGGATACGAGTATATTATAGCATAAAAATACCGATATGCAAAGTTTTTACAAAATTTTATTTATTGGCAGTGTTTATATGTGGGCGAAAATCCTTTAATTGTATTTGCAGATAAGTATTGTTATTATAATTAGCCGTTTCAACTGTATAAATAATATCAAGCAGGAGCTTATTATTGCTTTCTGTAACCAATGAATGCCACAGTCTTTCATTACCTATTTTTTTAACCATATCTTTAAATGCTGCTTTTTGACGAAACAAAATAACCGGGATCATGCCTTTAGAGTTTTTGGCATCAAAATAAATCCTTAAAACATTTTCTTCATTGCCTAATAATTGGATTCTATTAACATTAAGAGCTTTATCACCGAACAGAGGCATAGGATTGCCCTTGCCAAAAGGTTCCATTTTCTGAACAGCATTGGCAAATGCCAAATTTACTCTTTCCAAAGGCATATGTAAATCTATATATTTGTTTTGAACCATATCCCCTTGCGTTAATTTGCAATTTTCGTTTAAGGCCTTACGCAAGGCATCAATATTATGCTTAGGCACGGATAAACCCGCAGCCATCGGGTGACCGCCGAATATATCCAATAAATTGCTTACTTCTGTTAAAGCTTCAAACATATTATAAGCTTCTATGGATCTGCCTGAACCTCTTACAATAGGCTTATCTCCCGATAAGATAAAGGTTGGGCGATAATACAATTCTTTTATTCTGCCCGCCACGATTCCTGCAATATTTTCATGCAAGTTTGGTTCGTATACAACTATTACTTTATCAGCAGCCATATCATTAGCTTCAATATTGGCTCGAACAAGCTCAACACCTTCAACCGTAAGAAATTTACGGGAATTATTGAGCTCTATAAGCTCTTCAGCCAAAACTTTAGCCTTTTCAGAATCCGTTTCCAAAAAAAGATTTACGGCCTTATCTGCTAATTCCAAACGTCCTGAAGCATTGATACATGGCCCAAGTACAAAGCCAAGATGATAGGTTGTAAGTTTTTTATCCTTTAAACCGTTAACTTCAATAAGTGCTTTTAAACCAATATTAGGTGTATTTTGCAGAACAGAAAGGCCAAATTTAACCATTACACGGTTTTCGTCAACTAAATCCATAATATCACAAACTGTTGCGATTACAGCTAGAGATAAGTATTCAAGATAGTGCTCTTCCCAGTCCTCACCTATTGTAATATAAAGCCCTTCTACAATTTTATAAGCAATAGAGGCACCGCATAAAGCCTTAAATGGATATGGACAATCTAATTGTTTAGGATTGATGATTGCATCCGCAACCGGTACTTGGTATTGGATTTTCGTATCATGCTTGATAAAAGGTATTTCGTGATGATCACTGATAATAACAGTCATTCCTAACTTTTTTGCAAATGCTATTTGATTAACGGCGGAAATACCGTTATCACAGGTTAACAAAACTTTAACACCCTGATTCGCCAGTTCACGGATCGCCGAATCATTAAGCCCATATCCTTCAGTTTCCCTTTGCGGTATATAAAACAAAACATCGCCACCCAAGCGGCGCAAAGCTATTGTTAAAATACTGGTTGCCGTAATACCATCTGCATCATAATCGCCGTAAACAGCAATTTTGATGCCGTTGTCAATGGCATCAAGTAAAATATCTATGGCTTTATCCATATCCTTTAATAAACCGGGGTGATGCAGAAAATCCAAAGATGTACTTAAATAGTCTTTAATGTTATCTGCGTTTGTAAAACCTCTTACCGCTAAAATTTGTATAATAGAATTGGGCAAACCCGTAATCGCAGAAATTTTAGCAATTTCCTCTGCGCTAATTTTACAGCCACGCAGTATCCATTTTTTCATATTACAACTATCCTTCCGGGAACTCTCTTATTCTGTTAATTATACTAAAAACAAGCCTCATTGTCTATGACAACGAGGCTTGTTGACTAAAACTATTTTACTGCTTTAGCAGTTTTTAATTGTTTGGTTTTTTTAGAACCTTCACTAAAGTGTTTGATCAAGTCGGTAAGGATGGAACTGGCAATAAAAATTGATGAATAAGCACCGGCAGTAAAACCTATGAATAAAGCAAGGCAGAAGTTTTTGGTTGTTTCACCGCCAAAAAACAGAAGAGATAATACCAAAATTATTACTGCAACTACCGTGTTGATTGTACGGCCTAAGGTTTGGTTAATGCTGTTATTTGCCATTACGGCAATAGATTCCTTATTACCCATACGCATATTTTCCCTTATCCTGTCAAATATAACAATTGTACCATTAATAGAATAACCAAGAATGGTTAAAATTGCAGCTACAAAAGTGCTGTCTATTTCTATTTGAAAAAGAGAAAATAAACCAACTGTAATTAAAACATCATGCATAAGGGGTACTACGGCAGCAATGGCAAAGAAAAATTTGAAACGTATGGTAATGTAAATAAGCATTAAAATCAATGCCAAAACCAATGCCCAAACAGCATTTGAAATAAGTTCCTGACCAATTATTGGGCCAATACGCTCATTCCTGTTCACCTTTATACTGCCTAGCTTTTCTTGCATTTCAGTAAGCATGGCATTGCTGCTTTCTTCACTCATATCTGCTGTACGAATAATAAATTCGTTTGTATTACTGTTTTTAACAGAAGGAGTAACTGCTGTATATTTTTCCACTACATTTCTAATATCATCTAAAACTACTGTTTGTTCGAAAGTTATTTCAAAGATATTGCCGCCTGTAAAATCAATACCTTTATTCATACCTTGAACAAAGAATGATATAACACTTATTAGAATAAGCACGGAAGAAAAAATGTACCAAAATTTTCTTTTACCTATAAAATCCAATTGTTTTTTAGGCATTTTTAGCACCTCCCGTTACATAAAGACCTATATGTTTTTTGAAGGCAGAAACATCGGCACTCCAAAAAAGCAAATAGCGAGTAAGGACCAATGCGGTAAGCATGCTCAAAACAATGCCTATACTTAAGGTTACGGCAAAACCCTGAATGGAACCTGTACCAAATTTGAAAAGTACTGCCGCAGCCAGTAATGTGGTTACGTTAGAATCCACAATTGTCCAGGTAGCTCTTTTAAAACCGGCAGAAATTGCCGCACGTAAAGATTTGCCGTTATTTAGCTCTTCACGCACTCTTTCATAAATAATAATATTAGCATCCACCGCCATACCTATGGAAAGCACAAAACCGGCAATACCGGGTAAGGTAAGCACAACACCCACCGCAGCAATGATCCAAAAAAGGGCTACAGTATAAGCTATAAGAGAAAATGCCGCAATAACACCCGGTAAACGGTAATACGCAATAATAAATATAAGCAATAATATCATGCCTATAATACCGGCGTATAAACTTTTTTGTAAGGAATCGGAACCGAGCGAAGGCCCGACAGTACGTTTGGCCATAACCTCAACATCTATTGGCAACGCACCACCACGTAGAATAGCAGCCTGTAAAATTGCTTCCTCTAAAGTATATGTACCTTCTATTTGGGCTTTGCCATCTAAAATAGGTTCTTTAACGTTGGCATTGATCAAAACTTCGCCATCTAAATATATAATTATTGGCTGGCCAACTAAACGCAAAGTAGCATCACCAAACTTTTTTGCACCTTCGGAAGTGAATTCCAAGCTAATCAAACCGCCGCCCTTATTGTCGCTGACCCCCTGGGCATTTTTTAAATCACTGCCGCTTAACAAAAGAGTACCCGCAGAATCACGGAATTCCAGTTTAGCTGTTTGACCCAAAGCCTCAATAGCCTGATCAGGATCCTCCACACCCGCCAATTCGATAATAATGCGATCATTACCTTCAAGCTGTATAACTGGCTCACTTACACCGATAGCATCTACCCTTTTACGCATAATTTCTTTCAATTGTTCCATGTCTTCGGTAGTTACGGTTGTACCATCTTCAGGTATAGCCTGTAATACCACCTCGGCGCCACCTCTTAAGTCCAAGCCAAGATTAAGCTGGCTTTGGAGGGGTTTGATTGAGAGAACAGCCGCTAGCAGAATCAGTATAACTGCTATGGCTATTTTCAAGCCGCCTCTTTTCATACTACATCCCCCTTCAGCAACAAGTTCATTGTGTAATAAAACTTTCGATATGTCGATAATTCATACTTTTACATTATAAAACAGTAAAATCGCAATGTCAAACATTACCCAAGTATTGAAGCAAAGGAAAAATAGACCCCGCAGGGTCTATTAGTTACTTATTTTCTTCAGATTGTAAACCGCCAATGCCGGTTTTTAATACTTGAATTTCAACCTTATCTGCAACTTTAAGCCATACACTATCTTCTTTTACCATTGTAATTGTACCTAAAATACCACCTGCGGTATAAACTCTGTCATTAACATTTAAGCTACCTAATAATTCCTGACGTTTTTTACGATTCTTTTGTTGAGGCCTTATCAACAAAAAATAAAAAATTAAAATAAAGACCGCAATATAAAGAATAGAAAACAGTTGTTGATCCACGATTTCACCACCTTTATTTATTATAGTTTAATAAAAAACTTATAAAATAAAACCTTAAAATTAGAAATTCTATAATATTAAAAAAAATCCTTTTTTATGCTTGCCAAATCTCATAAAAATTTTTATAAAATTCCTGAAATTTATTATTTAATATAGCTTGCCTTATTCTTGTCATCAAATCGATAAGATAATGCAGGTTGTGAATAGTAGTTAAACGCAAACCCAATATTTCATCTGCTTTAAGCAAATGCCTTATATAAGCTCTGCTGAAATTACGGCAAGCGTAACAGTTACAATTTTCATCTATAGGCCTAAAATCCCTAGCATATTGGGCATTACGAATCACCATTTTGCCCTGTGGTACAAATACGGTACCATTTCTTGCTATTCTGGTAGGTAAAACACAATCAAACATATCAACACCGCGCGCTACCCCTTCAACCAAGCAATCAGGGCTGCCCACGCCCATTAAATAACGTGGTTTGTTAGCGGGCAGTAAAGGTGTTACATAATCCAAGGCCTCGTACATTAAAGGTTTGGGCTCACCAACACTTAAACCACCTATGCCATAACCGGGAAAATCAAGCTCCAGCAATTCCTTAATACTTCTTTCCCGCAAATCCTTAAACAAGCCCCCCTGTACAATGCCAAAAAGAGCTTGCCGCGGATGATTATGCACAGCCTTACAACGCTTAGCCCAAGCAGTTGTTTTGGTCAAATCTGCTTCTACCTGTTCTTTGCTTGCAGGATAAGGTGAACAAACATCAAAAGCCATTGCTATATCGGCTCCCAAGGCTTGTTCTATTTCCATGACTTTTTCCGGCGTAAATAAGTGCTTGGAACCATCCAAATGAGAATAAAACAATACGCCGTCATCTGTTATATTCTTTTTATCAGCCAGGCTGAATACCTGAAAACCACCGCTATCCGTTAAAATAGGCTTGTTCCAGCTCATAAAGGAATGCAGCCCCCCCGCTTCCTTAACTAAATCATGCCCGGGACGTAAATATAAATGATAGGTATTGGCTAAAATTATTTGCGCTCCCACTGTGTTTAACTCGTTGGGGCTCATGGTTTTTACTGTAGCCTGGGTACCTACAGGCATAAATACAGGTGTTTTGATATCCCCCCTGGTAGTATGGACAATACCTGCTCTGGCTTTACCATCAGTTTGAATCAATTCATAAGTTAATGTCATATTATTCTCCCTAAACTATGATCATGGCATCACCAAAACTGAAAAAGCGATACCGTTCATTAATGGCTTCTTTATAAGCCCTCATAATATTATCTTTGCCGGCAAAAGCCGAAATCAACATTAATAGAGTACTTTTAGGTAAGTGAAAATTTGTAATCAAACCATCTATGATTTTAAAATCATAGCCCGGATAAATATATTTTTCAGTCCAACCCATAGCGGCATAAACATTGCCTTCTACATCGGCTACTGTTTCCAAGGTGCGTGTACTGGTAGTACCCACACTTATTACTCTGCCGCCTGCTGCTCTTGCATTCCTGATTATTTTGGCGTTTTCCTCATCTACATGATAGTATTCGGCATGCATTTTGTGGTTTTCGACTACATCTACTTTAACCGGTCTGAAAGTACCCAAACCAACGTGCAACAATACCTTAGCAATAATTATGCCCTGCTTTTGCAGAGAAGCCAATAGTTCATCTGTAAAATGCAAACCTGCTGTAGGCGCAGCCGCAGAGCCTCGCTCCCTTGCATAAACAGGCTGATAACGCCCCTGATTTTGCAAAGGCACCTTGATATAGGGCGGTAAAGGCATTTGCCCAACCTTATCTAAAATAGTAAAAAAATCTTTGTTAAAATCAAAACGGATCAAACGCATACCTTCTTCTACCACTTCCACAACCTCTGCTTTCAGATCAGGAGTAGTAAAATTAAGTTTTGTACCCGGCAAAACTTTCTTACCCGGCCTTACCAGTGCTTTCCAATGACACATATCTACCTGCTGTATCAAAACCAGTTCTATTACCGCACCTGTATCCTTGGTACAATAAATCCTGGCCGGCAACACTTTTGTATCATTTATTACCAGCACATCACCAGGTTTTAAATAATTTCCCACATTAAAAAAATGGTCATGGGAAATGTCTCCGTTGTGTTTATTCAAAACTAATAGCCTGGAACTGTCCCTAGGTTCAATAGGTACTTGGGCTATTAGTTCTTCGGGTAAGTTATAATCAAATTCCTCTACGCGCATTATTTTCTCCAGTATCAGATTTTTTCTTTAATAATGAGATTATCTGAATTTGAACCACCAAAATAGTGTTTCAAAATTTCTATATAAGTATAACCGTCCTTGGCCATGAACATAGCTCCCGTCTGGCTCATTCCCACACCATGCCCATAACCTTTGCCGTTAATTACTATATCACCACTTAGTGTGGTTGGTAAAGTACTATTATTTAAAGCATAAGTACCGTTTGCGGAAATAACGGCAGGATATGTATTTTGGCTAAGCAATTGCTTTATACCGTTACTTCCTAAAGCAAAAAGATCCTGCCACGTTCTTTTTAGTTTATTTCCATAACCATTGGCAACATATAATTCACCAGCCAAAGCAGTAGTTTGTACTCCTTCTACCGTAAAAAGTGTGCTTTTCAGTTTCAGCATAGTACGAATATTATCTCTGTAGGCGGTTACAGTACAGCCTGTACCAACAATTTGAGCTTTGGTTATCCTGCCTGAAACAGTGCTGCCTGTATTGCTATAGTTACTTGTTGAAAGCTTAAGCTCCTTGAAAGTACCAAAACTGCCGCTTATTCCTCTGGCAGACATATATTTTTCCGCCAAACTCTTCATCTGTGCAGGTGTATAGGTTACCTGCCAGGTGTAAGTTGAAGTTGTATATCGATCATAAGGTGATGCTACGCCCCTTAAATAAGGTAACGCTTCCCCCCCCCACACATTTTCGTTGTTTTCCGTATAACCACCCATATTGGCACTGTAAAAAGCCCTTACTAATACACTCTCACTGCCGTTTTTATAATACATAACTTGCTTTGTAGTATCGTTTACAGCAGCCCTAATCTTTTCCGTACCCATTGCCATTTCGGCATCATAGCCTCCATATACCTGATCCTTGCCTGTGGCGGTAACATCATAATTTGGTGTTGGGGTAAGTGATGAATAAGCATATGAACGCGCCACCACTGCCTGAGCCGCTAGGGCCTGAGCATGAGCACCATAGGACATTTCTTTCCCCAGCACACCGTAAAGATAATGCTCCATATCAACAATATTCACTATATAGCCCGTAAGCATTAAAGCAAAGTTATCACGGTAATGTATACTTTTATATGTGATGATGTTATCGGCAGTACTGTCTTGGCCCTCAATAAAAATGCTGGTAGGATATTTGCCCTTAAGGTTACCATTTACATAAACACTCCATTGACTGCTGCTGCGGGAGGCCTTTATAACATCACCACTCGATACAGTAGCAATAACGCTGTTGCTTAAGCCGCCAGTTAGCGAATAAGTACCTTGAGATATTGTAAGTTCAACCTCAGTTGCGGAGGAAGCAAGGCATACCCTGATATTATCAGCATATGCTAATTGCGGATACACAAAAATACAGCATACAAGTATACTGAAAAAAACTATTGATTTAACTGATTTTCTTTTCATCAAATCAACCTTTCGCTGCAAAAACATTAAGCTTTTTTAGGTGCCTTCCAATAGCGCTCTTTTTCACTGTAAATACAACCGCAATAGCTTTGCATATATAAACCAAGCTCCCTTGCCTGATTTTGACCCTCACGAAAATAGGGTCTGAAATCATCATAATAAAAATCCACACCCTTTATTTTACCTGTTTTTTCACCTGTTTTACGAATCAAATCATGGTTTTGATAAATACTTACCAAAAGAGTGCTGGTAAATACATCCAAACCATGATTTTTTGCATACTCTGCAGCTTTAAGCAAGCGCATTTCATAACAAAAACCACAGCGGTTTTCAGAAGCTGCCATTTTTGCTACTGCACCTGTTAAAAAGCCTTCCAAATCATAATCATCCTCAACCACAAAAGGTATGCCCAGTCTTATCATGTAATCCTTAAAGGTATTACGCCGCATTTTATATTCACGGTAAGGATGAATATTGGGATTATAGAAATAAGCGGTAATTTCGTGCCCCGCTTCACTCAATTTCTGTATGGGCATTATGCTGCAAGGCGCACAGCAGGTATGCAAAAGTATATTCATTTATTACACCACTTTTTTATTTTATAAAGTAAATAATCTATATTATATATATTTTTAGCTTATTCGTCAAAAAAACTTGTTGTTTGCGATAAATTGCTTTGCGGAATTTTTAAGCCTAAATAGCGGTAAGCTTCAGCTGTAGCTACTCTGCCACGGGGTGTACGGTTAAGAAAACCAAGCTGCAGCAGATAAGGCTCGCATACATCTTCTATGGTATCGGCAGATTCGCTTATAGTAGCAGCAATAGTATCCAACCCTACCGGGCCGCCGCTGAATACTTCGATGATGGCGCGTAAAACCTTTTGGTCTGTTTTATCCAAGCCACAGGCATCTATCTCCAAAAGCTCAAGTCCCATTTTTGCCATATCATCATCAATAATACCGTTGCCTTTAATCAAAGCAAAATCTCTAAGCCTTCTTAATAAACGATTAGCTATTCTGGGGGTTCCCCTAGAACGGCGCGCAACTTCTTTAGCACCTGCCTCGGTGATTTGAAGAGATATTAATTTTGCCGCACGCATGATGATTATATAAAGCTCGTTTTCATTGTAATACTCTAAGCGGCTTATCACTCCAAAACGGTCGCGTAAAGGCGCTGTTAACATACCAGCTCTAGTGGTGGCACCAATGAGCGTAAAAGGTTGTAAAGGCAGGTGCAAGGTTTGAGCACCAGGGCCTTTGCCCATGATGATATCTATATGGTAATCCTCCATAGCAGGGTATAAAATTTCTTCAACCGCCCTGTTCAAACGGTGTATCTCATCAATGAACAAAACATCGCGCGGAGCCAAGCCTGTTAATATAGAAGCCAAATCTCCTGCGTGTTCAATGGCAGGCCCTGAAGTAACACGGATATTAACACCCAATTCATTAGCTATAATATTGGCTAAAGTGGTTTTGCCAAGCCCCGGAGGACCATAGAGCAAAACATGATCCAAGGCTTCTCCCCTACTGGCAGCGGCTTTAACAAATACGGATATATTATCCTTTACCCTCTCCTGTCCTATATATTCATTAAGGTTTTGGGGACGGATATTGGTTTCCAAAGGAATATCTTCCTGTTTTAAGGCAGAAGAAATAACTCTGTTTTCTGCAAAATCGGACATGTTTTACCCTCCTGTTATTTTGCGGCTAAACGCAAAGCGGTAGTTATGATGGTTTCCAAAGCGGTGTTTTGCGGTAATTCATGCATTGCCATTTGAACCATTTTAGCTGCATCGGACGAATTATAGCCCAATCGAGTTAAAGCTGTAACTGCCTGATCATGATTACCCACTGCCTGAGTTTCGTTTATGTGAATGTTTTGAGCGGGAATTTTGGCTTTACCACACTTATCTTTAAGTTCCATTACTATACGTTCAGCAATTTTTTTACCTATACCGGAAACACTTTTGAATACATCAATATTATTTACCTGCACGGCAAATATAACATCGGTAGGTGTAAGAGTATTCAACACAGCAAGAGCCACTTTTGCTCCCACACCGTTTACACCCAAAAGCAGGTTGAAAACATAAAGCTGTTCAGTATCTTCAAAACCAAATAAGGTACAGCTATCCTCTCTTAGCTGCATGTAGGTATGCAAAGTTATCTCTTCCCCTTTAATGGGCATATCATCAAAAGCTGCTATCGGTACATATACTTTATAGCCCACACCGTTAACATCTATGATCAAGCTGTCTTCACGAATATCCCAAACTATTCCTCTTACAAAAGCAATCATATTTCCACCTCCAATTATCTGCCAATGATATTATTGCCTTTTTGCCAGTTCCCATGACAAATAGCTATAGCCAAAGCATCCGCAACATCATCTGGTTTCGGGATTTCAGGTAGTTTTAGAATAGTTTTTACCATAAACTGAACTTGTTTCTTTTCAGCCTTGCCATAACCTGCTATAGCTTGTTTTACCTGTAAGGGTGTGTATTCACCTATATTAAGATTTTTTTGAGAGGCGGCAAGAAGAATTACGCCCCTAGCCTGGCCTACAGTTAATGCAGTAGTAGTATTGCGGTTAAAAAATAGCTCTTCCACCGCAACTTCATCAGGCTTAAATTCCTGTATCAGCCATAAAATACCGTTATATATTTCCATTATTCTTTTGGGCATATCTAAAACTGCGCTTGTACGTATACAACCGTAATCCACAACTTTATAGTTGTTGTAGTGCTTATCCAGAATACCGTAACCTGTAATTGCGGTACCCGGATCAATACCCAAAATACGCATAAAAAAACCTCCGTTTATCTAAATTCTACACAATTCTTTGTTTTACCTGCCACCAAACTATTGACATTAGCCATTAAATATGGTTAAAATTATATCTACGGTAATTTTTCAAGCTGATGTAGCACAGTTGGTAGTGCAGCTGATTCGTAATCAGCAGG
>DGYV01000051.1:37477-40331 GCA_002398485.1 Peptococcaceae bacterium UBA4997
CTGATTCGTAATCAGCAGGTCGAAGGTTCGAGTCCTTTCATCAGCACCACAAAACCCCTGTTATGCTTCTTAATATAGCAAATAGCAGGGGTTTTTTATTTGCTTTATATCTAATAAATATAAATTTTTTATTATATATTTGACTTTACTTATAAGCAGAACCCCATTTTATAAAGCGCATAATGCTCATTTAACCAAGCCACACCTTGTGATAATGACTTAGATGTGATAAAATTATAAATAATTTTAAGCTTTAAGGGGGTGACCTAATGCAGGAATCCGGTGAAAATTATTTGGAAACTATTTTGATTATGCAAAACAA
Organism: Peptococcaceae bacterium UBA4997; assembly: GCA_002398485.1. Classification (GTDB taxonomy): domain Bacteria; phylum Bacillota; class Dehalobacteriia; order UBA4068; family UBA4997; genus UBA4997. The sequence goes on from DGYV01000051.1 coordinate 37,800, forward strand.
ATACGGCTTTGTGCGTGCAATAGATATTGCCAATGAACTGGGTTATACCAAACCAAGCATAAGCCGCGCCATGAGCATATTAAAAAAAGACGAGTATATAAATATCGCGCACAGTGGTAATATAACACTTACAAAAACAGGCCTTGCTTTAGCAAACTCTATTTATGAAAGACATAAATATTTAAGCCGCTTTTTAATAAAAACTTTAGGGCTTGATCCTAAAACAGCAGATAATGATGCCTGCCGCATTGAGCATATAATAAGCCAAAAGGCTATGGATAAAATAAAAGAATATGTAGATAAAAGCTGTTAAAACTAAAACCCCAAAAATATTTAGGGGTTTTTTATTTCAAGTTAGTGGGTATATAAATTACTTGCCCCACATAAATAGAGGCATTATTTAAATTATTTATTTCCTGTACCTCATAAACAGCTTTTGCCATGTTATTTATGGGATTATTGTATTCTTTAATCAAACTCCATAGGGTATCGCCATGAGATACAATAACTTTTTCATACGACAGCTCAATTACTTCACTATTGCCAAGTGCTTGGCAGGTAAAACTTAAAATTATAGCAATAGCTGCAAAGAGTATAAAAATTCTGCTCCAACGAGCCTTCCTTTTTTTATGGTTTTTTAACATATTCAAATCCTCCAAACATATGTTCCGTTTATGTTACTATTATAGCGAACAGATGTTCTGTTGTCAATAGTTTCCCGAACATACGTTTGCTTTTTAAGTTTTTTGTGTTATAATAATTTCAGGAGGTGTGTTTTTATGGATTATTTGGACTTAACAAAACGCCAGACTGCGCTTTTAGATTTCATTAAAGAAGAAATAAATGCCAAAGGTTACCCACCTACCGTAAGGGAAATAGGTGAAGCTATAGGTTTGCAGTCTCCTTCCACAGTACATTCACACCTAGTGGTTTTAGAAGAAAAAGGCTATATCCGCCGCGATCCTGCAAAACCCAGGGCTATAGAAGTTATAAATGGTAACAGCTTTAATAATATGAATAAAGAAATGGCACCTATACCTATTGTAGGTACTATAACAGCAGGTATGCCCATACTTGCCCAGGAAAATATTGAAGATTATTTTCCTGTACCCATGGATTTTCTGCATACCAACAAAGAAGTATTCATGCTTAAAGTTTCGGGAGAAAGCATGATCGAAGCAGGCATTCTGGATGGCGACTATATAATAGTTGAAAAAACTCCTACTGTTCGTAATGGAGAAATTGCCGTTATTTTAATTGGCGATGAGGCTACCGTTAAATATTTTTTCAAAGAAGCCGATCATTACCGTTTACAACCTGCCAATATCGCAATGAAACCAATCATAGTTCAGGAAGCCAAAATATTGGGCAAAGTTATCGGCCTTTTCCGCAGATTTTAAATATACATTTTTATATGCTATAAAAATAAAAAACCAAACTCTTTTAGGGTTTGGTTTTTTATTGTTTAGATTCATTCAGTTTATAAACTTATTAAAATCTACTTAAATAAGCCCTGCTTCCAGCATATCCTTAGCTGTACGGCTTACTGCAGTTTTGGCATGGTAACGGTTCAAGCCGCCTTGAAAATAAACTATATACGGCTCTTTTACAGGCGCGTCTGCCGATAGCTCTATTGAAGAACCCTGCACAAAAGTACCTGCCGCCATTATTACTTGGCTTGTATAGCCCGGCATATCCCATGGCATTGGTGTTACATAAGAATCTATCGGGGCATATTTTTGAATACCCCTGCAAAATGCCAAAAGCCTTTCTTTTTCCTTCAGCTCTATAGCTTGAATAATATCGGTCCTGTTTTCTTCATAATGCGGCAATACCTTAAAACCCAGCTCATGCCATAAACAGGCAGCAAAAACAGCTCCTCTTAAGGCTTCCCCTACAACTGAAGGAGCCATAAAAAGCCCCTGATAATAAAGACGCTGATCCATTAAGCTTGGTCCAATTTCCTTACCGATACCGGGTGAGGTAAGACGAGCAGCTGCCCTTTCAACTAAATCTGCCTTGCCTGCCACATAGCCACCGCAGGGAGCAAGGCCGCCACCGGGATTTTTGATAAGTGAGCCTGCTATAAGATCCGCCCCTACTTCAGGCGGTTCTTTAGTTTCTACAAATTCACCATAACAATTATCCACAAATACAATAACAGAGGGATAAGCTTTTTTTACTGCGCTTATTAGATCAGCCAAAACAGCAATAGATAAAGAAGCCCTCCAGTTATAACCCTTAGAGCGCTGCAAAGCCACTATTTTGGTATTGGCTTTTATAGCATCAACCACTGTTTGAGGATTTGGAGCATTATAATCAAAATCAACTTCTCTATATTCAATACCCATTTCCGTCATAGAACCGGGAACTTTTTGGGTATGACCGATGACTTTATGCAGCGTATCATAAGGAGAACCAACATACAACAATTCATCACCCGGCAACAAATTGCCCATTAAAGCAAGACTTATAGCGTGGGTTCCGGAAACTATCTGCTGCCTCATCAGGGCAGCTTCCGTGCCTAATACC
>DGYV01000051.1:40477-51307 GCA_002398485.1 Peptococcaceae bacterium UBA4997
CGGCCTAATACCTTTGCATAAATTTCTTCCAGAGCATCTCTGCCTGTATCATCATAACCGTAGCCTGTTGTGGAATGCAAATGCCTGTCCCCTATTTTTGCAGCCATCATTGCTTCAAGCACCTTATTGAAATTGGCTTCCTCGGTATCATTGTGCTTAATTCCGTAAAAATCCATAGCTTCGGCAGCTTTTGCCGAAGCTATATTTATTATGTTTTTATCCACTTTCTTTACTCCTTTAAATTAAATTACCAAATAGCGGAATACAATTGTCTTCAGGTTTTTTTTCTGCCTTAGCAATTATTTTCGATATATCTACTTCAATATCCTGCGGAGCGATAGCCATTAATTCATTTTTACCCCAATTTGCGTCAGGATTAGAAACAAGCCTTACCGCCTGCTGACGCAAAGAAACCTCAACCAAATTCCTTACCAAACGCGCATTGCCGCTATACCTGGGATAACGACGCAAAGCTTCCTCCAACAGCCTGCTTAGGGTTTGCCTGCCCTGCAAAGTTAAAGTATATTGACGCTGGCTGTACATTACATCCGCTATTGCCAAAAGTTCCTTTAAGGTATAATCCGGAAAATCTATATGAAGCGGGAAACGTGAAACAAGGCCGGGATTTGTTGATAAAAACCAGCCCATTTCATCCTTATAACCTGCCAGTATCAAGATAAAGTCGTTCCTGTAATCTTCCATACCTTTAACAAGCGCATCAATAGCTTCCCGGCCAAAATCCTTGGCGCCGCCACGAGCCAATGAATAAGCTTCATCAATAAACAAAATGCCACCTTTGGCACGTTCTATTTGTTCTTTGGTTTTTTTAGCGGTGTGGCCTATATATTCACCAACCAGATCCGCTCTTTCAACTTCTATCAAATGCCCTTTGGAAAGGATACCAAGTTCTGAAAACAGTTTACCCAAAAGCCTTGCCATAGTGGTTTTACCGGTACCGGGATTACCCTTAAAAATTGCATGCAAAACAGTAGGTTCAGCCTTCAAATCCAGTTCTCTGCGTTTATTTTGGATTTGCACATAGGCTTGAACTTCATAAATTAAATGTTTTACCTGGCTTAAACCAACCAGGTTATCCATTTCTTCATAAATAAGGCCAATTCTTTCCGCTTTATCTGTATCAACTTCATCAAAAGGCTTTTTGGGTACTTCAGGCATTTTAAGCTCCTGCACAGCTCTTGTTTTAAAGCTGTCGTGCGTTAATTTTATTTTAATATCCATAAAGTTCCCCCCCCTCCCCATATAGTATGAGAAAGCAGGTTTTTGGTGCATATCCTTATTGTTTTAGAATAATATGCCTATATTTGTGGCTGCGGCTTAACAAAAAAGCAAAAATCAGAAAAGACAAGGCTATAATTACAATACTTTCTCCAATATGACTGTAAAGGGTGTTTTTGCTTAATAACGGTATTTCACTTATCAAATAACCAGATTCACCTGCTTTTAATTGTTGCAGTATATGTCCTTTATTATCTATAATACAGCTTATACCACCATTTGTGGAACGCAAAAGATAACGCCCATATTCCACACTGCGAAAAACCGCATGGGCATTATGTTGCATAAGTGCAGGTGATGTACCAAACCAGCTTTCATTGGTAGATACAACCAAAAACTCCGCACCTTCCTGCACTTGTTTTTTTAAACCCGCTGAAAAAACCGAATCAAAACAAATCATTACCCCCATATCACCTGCATCCGTATGAACAACGCCATTTTTATTGCCTTTTCCCAAATTACAGTTTAAGATTTTTGCCGCCATAATATTGGGAGCAATGGTTTCAAAAAATTGACGCATAGGTACATATTCACCAAAGGGAACCAAATTTTGTTTGGCATAAACAGGATGAACATTTGAAGTATAGTCTTGCTCCGGCTTTACTTCCAAAAGGACATTATAAATTTGGTCATCTGTTTCACTAAAACCTCCTATATACAGCAAAGTATCAAGTTTTATGGCCAAAGCTGCATATTTTCTGCCTAAACCCTCACCCGTATTTACTATAGAAGATAACACGGTTTCGGGCCATAAAATCAAATCCAGGTTTGGTTCTTTATTAACAGCCAGAGCAGAATCTTCACTGTAATTTTTTAATATAAGCTCCTGTTTTGCTTTGTCATAACGTTCATTATAATCAACATTGCCTTGAACTATAGCTGCCATTAAGGTTTCTTCTATTTTTGTATCATCATTCAAAACCATGATGCCATAACCAAAATTAACTATAAAAAGCATAATAGCACCTAAAAGATACTTTGTTTTCTTATACAAAAAAGCAGCGGCTAAAAAACCGTTTACCATAACAATCAAAGCGCTTATCCACATAGCTCCAAATAAAGAAGCGCTTTGAATAACAGGCAAATATTGATATTGGGAAATACCCAAACGCAACCAGGGAAAACCCGTAAAAGCAATACCCTGTAAATATTCCAAAATAACCCATCCGCAGGCAAAAACAACTATCCTCCAGCCAATATTAAGCTTAAAGCCTGCGGTAAAGGAAGCAAGAATACCAAGCATTGCGGCAAACAAACAACTTAAAATAAGCCAGGCCAAGCTTACAATAATAAAGCCCACACTGTTTGAAATACCATGCACAGGGTAAAGGCTGTAAAACCAGCTTAATCCAAATAAAAAAAAGGCTAAGCCAAAAATAAAACTTAACCTAAAACTTTGCCATTTTAAAATATTCCTACCCATACTGCCTGCTTTTTGTAAACTAAAATAAGCCACAAAAAATGGTATCATTGCAAACCAAGCCAGCCAGCTTAAAAATTGGAAATTAAAAGCTGCTGCAAGCATTAAACCTGAAAGCATTGCCAGAAAATATTTTTTAAGCTTAAGCATACCGTCACCTGCTACAAAGTGTTATAAGCCTTGCAAATATGATCAAGTAACTCATTCTCTTTTGCAAATTCATCTTTATTTAACCACTGTACGGTAGGATGATGCCGCCACCATGTAAGCTGACGTTTAGCAAAACGCCTTGTATCACGTTTTATTATTTCAACAGCTTCCAAAAGAGTAGTATTTCCCTGCAGATAATCGATGATTTGGCGGTAACCTAAGCCCTGCAAAGGTTTTAACTGTGAACTGTAACCACACTTAAGCAGATTTTCCACTTCTTCTACAAGACCATTTTCAACCATTATGTCTACCCTTTTGTTTATTCTTTCATAAAGTTTTCGTCTATCCATATTCAGACAAATGATTTTGCATTGATAAGGTGTTTCACTTTTGCCTGCCTGCTCGCTCATGGGTTTGCCTGTAATATGGTATATCTCCAAAGCTCTTATGATACGGCGGCTATCATTTGCGTGCAGTTTGGCAGCAGTTATAGGATCTATGGCTGTTAATTCTGTTAAAAGGGCTTCCCCGCCTTTTTTGGCATATTCAAGATTTTTTGCAGTGCGGAAGTCCGCATCTTCACCTATACTATCATTTAAATTATAGCCTTCGGTAAGAGCGGAAACATAAAGCCCTGTACCCCCTACAATAAAGGGAAGCTTGCCGCGAGCAGAAATATCTTCAATAAGCTCTGCTGCCTTTTCCTGAAAATCTGCTACACTAAAGGGTTCATTAGGATCTATTATATTTATAAGATGGTGAGGTATAAACGTACCGTCTGCCGCTGCCATGTCTGCAGGGCTTATTTTGGCGGTACCAATATCCATATAACGGTAAAACTGCATTGAATCACCTGAAATGATTTCCGCATTCAACCTTGCTGCGGCATTTACGGAAATTGCAGTTTTACCTACAGCCGTTGGCCCAACCAAAACAGCTAACTTATATTTATGTTCGGAAACTTTCATTATGCTTCAACACCTCATAAAACGACGGCTTATTTCATCCTTGGTTACTTTAATAGCAACAGGCCTGCCATGCGGGCAGGTCAAAGGTTTTTCAACCTGCGCAAGCTCCTGAAAGAGCCAGTTCATATCCGCATCGGTAAGATATTGGTTTGCTTTTACCGCACTTTTGCAGGCAAAAGTAAAAAGCTGTTCTCTATTCCAACTGGTTATATCTATATTTTTATTCTCACTAAGCTTATCCAAAACAGTAATAAAAAATTCCTCCGCCGCTTCTTTGTAGCCGCCATCCTGCTCTTGCTGCCAAAACCAAGTTGGCACGCCGCGCAGTATAAAAGTATTATTCCCAAAATATTCCACAATAAAACCTAAATCAGCCAAATTACTTATATTATCAATAAGCAAGCCTTTTTGCATGGGGCTTAGCTCCATGGTAACAGGCAAAGCCAGCATGGTGGCAGATTGCTCCTGTTCACGGTAGGCTTTATAAAATTTTTCATAGCGCACTCTTTCATGCGCCGCGTGCTGATCTATTAAGTATAAAGTTTCTTCGGCAACTGCGGCAATATAAGTACCGTCTATTTGCCCAAGCACACGCATAGTTTTGAAAATATTATCCTCAACTGCTTTAGGTTTTGTATCAACTGTTGTGGTTGAAGTTTTGGCTCCTATTCCTCCCAATAAGGCATTGAAAAGACCGGTAGCTTCAATACTTTCCTTAGTGGCCATCATCTCATCAAGAGGATTAGCCGAGCCATCCTCCACCGGTTCACAATGCTTTTCGGTTACTGATTCGCCGCTATTTAAATTAGCAGGTGTAATGCCTGTCATGTTTGCGAAAAGCATAGCCGCAAAATTGGTTTCATTAGCTTTATTGTTGCCCTCTTGTGAAGGATTTTCTTGTTTTTTACCTAACATAGTGTCAGCAGAAAAACTCCTTGACGGTTCAAAGCAGTTTCCAGCTTGCTGATTGATTTCTTTTAATCTTATAAAAGAAGTTGCATCAGGTATATCATAGGAAGTATTAAAGACACTCTCTGCCTGTTCTTGTGAGGCTGAAAGTTCGGGGATGCTTGCTGCCGTTGCTCTTAAAACAGTTGTTAAGGCTTTTAGTACATCTTCTTTTATTAAACCTAAGTCATGAAAACGAATCTCTGTTTTAGCGGGGTGAACATTTACATCTATATTGTCGGCAGGCACTTCAACGGCCAAAATCACGGCAGGGTATCTGCCGCTTGGTAAAAGTGTATCATAAGCCAATTCTATAATATTGGCAAGTTCTTTACTTTTAACCAACCTGTCATTCACAAAAAAATTATAGTATTTACGGCTACCGCGGCTGAATGGTGGCAAGCTTACATAGCCCGAAACGCTTATCCTGCCGCTGTAATCTAGTTTAGTCATAGCATCGGCCATTTGCCTGCCGTATACACTTACGATGGCTTGCTGTAAATCGCCCCTGCCCGCGGAGTTCAACACTATTTTGCCCTGGCTTTGTAAAGTAAAAGCAATATTGGGGTTTGCCAAAATAAACTGCCCTACCAAAGCAATTATATAAGCCATTTCAGCAGCAGGGGTTTTCATGAATTTTTTGCGAACGGGTGTATTATAAAAAAGGCTTTTTACGGTAACCTGTGTACCCACAGGCATACCTACTTCACCTAAAAAATCTATATTATTATTTTCTATAACAAAAGTATAGCCTGCAAGCGCATCTTGCTTACGGCTTGCTATTTCCATTATGCTTACAGAAGCAATAGATGGCAGAGCTTCTCCGCGGAAACCCATGGTGTGTATATTAAAAAGATCATCTGCTGTTTGGATTTTGCTTGTGGCATGACGCAAAAAGGCCATAGGTATATCCTGCTTGGAAATACCGCAGCCATTATCAACAACTTTTATGATCTCCAAGCCGCCATCTTCCACTTGGATTGTAATGCGGCTACTACCTGCATCTATGGCATTTTCAACCAATTCCTTTACCACGGAAAGCGGCCTTTCAACTACTTCACCTGCCGCTATTTGGTTAGTGGTAAACTCGTCCAATACTTGAATGATTCCTGTATTTTCTACCATAAATACCTACCCTTTCTTCAGCTCCTTTTGCCATTTATCAAGATATAGCATGGCTTCCAAGGGACTTATATTGTTTAGATCAAGTGCTTTTATATCCTCCAAAACAGGATGATGGGCAGGCATGATGTGAGGTTCAGGCAAAAGCGATTGCATTGGTGCTAAATCCAGCTCTTTATTTGTGCCGTCTGCTTCAAGTGCAGCCAAAATTTCCCTGGCACGGCGGATCACCTGTTCAGGTAAGCCTGCCAAACGAGCAACATGAATACCGTAACTGCGGTCTGTACCGCCATCCACTATTTGCCTTAAAAAAACTATATGCTCACCCTGCTCTTTAACGGCCACGGAATAGTTTTTTACCTGCGGATAACTTTCCGCAAGCTGGATAAGCTCATGGTAATGCGTGGCAAAAAGGGTTTTTGCCCGTAAATTGGGCTGAAGGATATATTCAGAAACTGCCCAAGCTATACTCAAACCATCATAAGTGCTGGTACCCCTGCCTATTTCATCAAGGATTATCAGGCTATTGGGAGTAGCATTCCGTAGAATATTAGAGGTTTCACACATTTCCACCATAAAGGTGCTTTGCCCTGCCGCCAAATCGTCGCTGGCGCCAACGCGTGTGAATATCCTATCTGTTTTGCCTATGGTTGCGGCTTCGGCAGGCACAAAGCTACCTATACGAGCCATAAGCACACATAAAGCGATTTGGCGCATATATGTTGATTTACCTGCCATGTTGGGGCCTGTAATAAGCGCAAAACAGCTTTCATTATCCAAATAAGCATCATTTGCCACATAGTTTTCCCTGCCTATGCTTTTTTCTACCACAGGGTGTCTGCCCTGAATGATATGAATGATGTTTTCATTATCAACAATAGGCTTGTTATAACCGTTATTGCTTGCGGAAACGGCAAGCGATTGCAATACATCCAAATGCGCAAGGCAGGAAGCAGTCCGCTGTATACGCACTGTAGCGCTAATTATCTTTTGCCTTAATTCATTAAAAAGCTCAAATTCCAAGGCCGCTTGTTTTTCAGCCGCACCCAGGATTTTATTTTCCCATTCTTTAAGTTCTTCTGTGATATAGCGCTCACCATTAACAAGGGTTTGCTTACGTATATAGTTATCAGGTACTAAATCCAAATTACTGTTGGTAACTTCTATATAATAACCGAAAACTTTATTGAAACCCACTTTAAGTGATTTTATTTTTGTTTTTTCTTTTTCATCTGCTTCCAGCTTTATAAGCCAATCCTTGCCCGTACCGCTTAAGCTGCGAAGTTCGTCTACTTGCTTATTGAAACCCGGGCGGATCAAGCCACCGTCCTTAGCTGAAACTGGAGGTTCATCTACTATAGTTTCGGCAATCAGCTTGCAAATATCATCCAAAGGATCAAGCTGATCATATAAATCTTTGTAAAGTGAAACGGAAAGTGAAGTCAAAAGCCCTTCTATAGTTGGCAAAACCGACAAGGATTGCCGCATAGCAGTAAGGTCCCTGGGATTAGCATTGCCATAAGCCACCCGCCCTATCAAACGCTCTAAATCATATACTTCTTTAAGCTGTTCCCGCAAAGCTGAAAGCACCAATGGACTGTTCAGCAGATTCTCTACCGCATCAAGGCGTTGATTGATAAGAGCACTTTCCAACAAAGGCTTTTCCAACCACTCTTTTAATAAACGGGCACCCATGGCACATTTGGTTTCATCCAGCACCCAAAACAAGGAACCGTATTTATCGTTATTGCGTATGGATACGGTAAGTTCCAGGTTCCTTCTGGTAGTAGCATCCAAAACCATATAAGCATCTATATTATAAACCTGTAAACGGTTTATATAATCCAGTTGACGTTTTTGTGTTATCTGCACGGTATTGATAAGGGCTGCTGACGCAAACACCGCCATAGGCATATTATTAAGACCCAAGGCTTCCAAGGAAGTGGTTTTGAATTGTGTAAGCAGTAGGGTTTCGGCATTTCGCCTTACAAAAAGCTCATCTGAAAGAGCGGTCAAAGTAACATTGTGGTTTGTCCAAATATGTAAGCGAAAAAAATCTTCCTCCAGCAAATCTTTGCTTAAAACCACTTCACTGGGGTTAATACGGGCCAATTCATCCGCCAAACGCCCTAAGCTTTGTATACCTTTTACTTCAGCCACATAAAATTCACCTGTGGAAATATCACTGTAAGCTATGCCGTAACCGTTGCCATTATGAGAAACAGCCGCCAGGTAATTGGCGCTTGCTTCTTTCAACAAGCTGCCATCCACCAGTGTACCCGGCGTTATCACCCTTATTACTTCTCTTTTAACTATACCTTTGGCAAGCTTAGGATCCTCCACCTGCTCACAAATAGCAACTTTAAGGCCTTGAGCTATAAGTTTTGCCACATAAGTATCAGCCGCATGATAAGGAATGCCACACATAGGTACTTTACCCTGCCCACCTGCGCCGCGCGCGGTAAGGGTTATTTCCAGTGCTTTGGAGCCTATTATAGCGTCCTCACCAAACATTTCATAAAAATCCCCCATGCGATAAAAAAGCAGCATATCAGGGTAATCTTTTTTGATAGAAGTATATTGCTTCATCATAGGGGTAAGCTCTGCCACAGTTTTTCCTCCTAGGCTATTACTATTTCTTTCATTTTCAAGCGCTTGCTTTCCTCATAAGGTTTGATAACAATGGTAGTATCATCTATAAAAGCCTTTTCAGGATATGTAGAAAGCTGATTATCATTATCGTTGGAACGGCTTAAAATATTGGCAATCCTTAACTGAATAGGTTGCATTTTCCAGGCAATAATAAAGGCATTTCGTTCACCATGAATACCCGCATGAGCAATACCCCTTAAGCTTCCCATAACTATGATATTGCCTGTAGCCATGACATGGCCGCCTATATTTACATCGCCCATGATAACAGCATTTCCTTGTATATGCAGGCTTTGCCCGCTTCTGATACTACGACGGATAAAAACAGTATCACCATCTTTTGCAGTGTAAACAGTTGGTGCAATGCCTTTTATAGGTTCTGATTCATAAACAGGTTCAGGCCTCTTTGGTCTTTTAACAGTTGCCTTAGGTACAGGCTCTACCATGCCATGAGATTTTAAGATATTTTTTATATGCTGTTTTGCTTCATCACCAAGTGCCGCTTTTTTATCTATTATATAGGCTGAATTGTTAAAAAAGGCACTGCCCTCAGCCATTTTTATTTCCAATGCACTATAAAGTTCTTTCAAATCAACTCCATCTGTATTAAAATAGAAAATAAGGCCTTCCTTCGTACCCTTGACCGTAACAATATTCTTTGCCATGTTCGTGCCTCCTTTATAATCTATAAGATTTCTGCATTATAAGACTTTTTTCCTGCCAATACAGAACCGAAAGGTGGACAAATTGTGCCAAATTACTTCGACAAAATTATGAAAAATTCTCGCAAGGGCATTATAGACTACCATATGATAAGCGATGAGGGCGGCATTATGGTAGGGCTTTCAGGCGGTAAAGACAGCCTTACCCTTTTAGCCGTACTGAAGGCTTTTTTAAAAAGCTCAAAATATAAATTCCCTTTGGCAGCAGGCCATGTAAGCCTTGGTTATGATGATGATTTAGCCAAAATGGCCTCCTATTGCGCTGAAATGGATGTACCCTTTTATTATGAACGAACCAATATAACTGAAATAGTTTTTGATATACGCAAGGAAAAAAACCCCTGCTCGCTTTGCGCTAAAATGCGGCGCGGTGCCCTAAATAGTATGGCAAAAAAATACGGTTACCCCAAAGTAGCACTGGCTCATCATTTGGATGATGTTGTGGAAACCTTACTCCTCAATATGTGTTTTGAAGGCAGACTGGATTCCTTTAAACCCGTAACCTGGCTTTCAAACCAGAAATTATGGGTAATACGCCCGCTTATTTATGTATCTGAAAGTGATATAAAAGGCTATAGCAATAAAATAGGTTTGCCTATAATAAATAGTTGCTGCCCCGCAAATGGCAAAACCAAACGTGAAGATATGAAACAAATAATCATGGAAATGAGCAAGCTGAACCCCCGTGTGCGGGAGCAAGCCTTAAGAGCCTTGCAGAATAACGGCAAGCCCGAATGGAAAATAATAAACAAAAAGAAGGTTAAATAAAATGATTTTGGTAAGTGCTTGTTTATTAGGAGAAAACTGCCGGTATAACGGTGAAACCAAGCCCAATGAGTTTGTAATAAACTATCTTAAAGATAAGGAATATATTGCCTTTTGCCCTGAATGTGAGGCAGGCCTGCCCATACCACGTTTAGCCTGCGAAATACAAGGTGGCGAAGGGCAAGATGTACTGGATGGCAAAATAAAAATAATAAACATGAAAAATATTGACCATACAAAAGATTTTATCAAAGGAGCGGAATTAACGCTGGCAATTACAAAAGAGCATAATATAGATACCGCCATACTTAAGGAAAGAAGCCCTTCATGCGGGGTAAATTACATTCATACAGGCAGTTTTGATGGCAATATCCAAAAGGGCATGGGGGTTACCGCCAGGCTTTTGCATAATAATGGTGTAAAACTTTATACCGAAGCAGATATTGCAAGCTTAACCAAAACATAAAGCACACACTTAAAAAGTGTGTGCTTTATTTGTAGCAGGGGCAGATCAATGATATCTATATCCTCAAAAAATATAACAGTATTTAAAAGCGTCTTGTTTTTAGATTTTCAAATGCAAAGATGGCAAAAGCATTCACCAATATTATTAAAATTTAAAAATAATTCAATTCATTGTTATAATGTATTGCAAATGTAAATACATTATAGTAACGTAACAAGAACATAAAAAACAGAGAGGAGGCAGGCACTATGTACCGCAAGAAAACAATAAAAAGCAGTAATGAGAATTTAATTGTAAAGCTAGCACTGATTACCGCAATTA
>DGYV01000051.1:51487-51856 GCA_002398485.1 Peptococcaceae bacterium UBA4997
TAGCACTTATGCTTTTATATGATAAACTAATACTTTAGAGGTGCAAAATCGCCTTTCGTGGCTGATAAAAAAATTTTGTGGAGGTGTTAAGAATAATTGATATGATTATATATGCGCTGCTGGCTATATCAATCGGTTTATCGATAGTCACTATAACACTTAGCTTGAAAGTGAGGAAAAAAACAAAATGAAAACCGCTACTTTAACCATTAGGATAAGCCCCGAAGCAAAAGCAAAACTTGAACCGATTTGTGAGCAAGAGCATCGCAGCCAATCACAACAAATTGAACACTGGATTGCAGGACATAAGTTAAAAAGTTTTGAGCAGGATTCAGAAACAAAATAATTCATATTTTTATAAAATCAATA
>DGYV01000051.1:52089-52501 GCA_002398485.1 Peptococcaceae bacterium UBA4997
AGTGTGTGCCTAAAATTATAATAATTTATCAATTATGAGTTTCAAATAGTTTCTAGTAAGTCATATTGCCACAAGAGGTATAATTATTTCAAATTAAGTGGTATAATAAAACGAATTATAAAAAGTAAAAACCATTATAAAATATAATGGGCAGTTTAAGATTTAAGTAAAAAGAATGTATGGCTATTTAATGATTATCATATTGGTTTATAGCAATAATTTCTTTAAACTAACATATAAATCAAAATATTGTTTCTGCTTTAAGAATATCTGCTGTTTTTTAGCTCTTGCTCAGTTATTAGCCATAAACTTTTTATAAATGATACTATAATTTTACAAAAATTTATATACAAGATAATGATAATGGTTTATGATAACGATAATGACCCTAAAGCAATAAAAGTTAGGGTTG
>DGYV01000054.1:0-190 GCA_002398485.1 Peptococcaceae bacterium UBA4997
TTCTGTTTAGAGCTTCAATTATAAGGTTTGATTTTTTACCGGCTAAAGTATTTTTCAAAAACTAAATCGGGCTTTTTGTTCGGTTCCAGGCATCTTATATAAAATCTTCTACCATATATATATATCTAACTGCTTTTGATTTGTACTTCCAAATAATTATTTTTTGCTTACCTTTTTCATAAGCTTATAC
>DGYV01000054.1:395-659 GCA_002398485.1 Peptococcaceae bacterium UBA4997
TAGATAAGTAATTCTCTGTACTTTGGCAATAATATTGTATTCCTTCATATTTAAGTTAATAAAATGCAAAAAAGATATTGAAATACATTAAAATATATGGTAACATCGAAAAGTCATTTTATCAAACAGACCAAGATACAGCAAAAAGTACTCTTTAGGGTGTTGTTTTGGCCCGGCATGATACTATGAATCTCTGGAGGGTCTCTTTAATGAGCGCCGAAGGTGTACGGCAGGGCAACCTGTTAATCTCTCAGGCAAAAGGAC
>DGYV01000054.1:837-6412 GCA_002398485.1 Peptococcaceae bacterium UBA4997
TCTCTCAGGCAAAAGGACAGAGCTTATAGTTCAAAACAGCTTATTGTCTTCTCTTCGGGAAGTCAAAAATTCGGCTTTTTTATTTTCATGTAATTATTGTATACAAGAAAGGAGAAAAGAGAGTACTATGTTGGCACAGTTTACAGAATTATTGGTAAGTATTGACAACATAGTTTGGGGTGTGCCGCTTATCGTTCTCATTATGGGAACAGGCATATTCCTTACTATCAGACTGGGAGTGTTACAATTCAGGCATCTTGGCACAGCCCTTAAGTTCATGGTAAAAAATGAGGCAGACGGTATAGGCGAGGTTACAAGCTTCGGCGCACTATGTACGGCAATGGCAGCAACGGTTGGTACAGGTAATATTGTGGGGGTTGCCACTGCTGTTGTGGCAGGTGGCCCCGGGGCATTATTTTGGATGGTTTTAGCAGCTTGCTTTGGTATGGCAACTAAGTATTCAGAAGGTTTGTTGGCAGTAAAATTCCGCAGGGTGGATGCAGACAGCCACTCTTTGGGCGGCCCCTTCTACTATATAGAAAAAGGCATGGGCAGTAAATGGAAATGGCTTGCCCGGATTTTTGCCAGTTTCGGTATTGGTGCCGGTTTATTAGGTATAGGCACCATTACCCAGGTAAACGGTATTTCCTCTGCGGTTCAGAACTTTTTTGACCCCAAGAACACCAATACTGTTCATCTTTTTGGTAGCGACTATTCTTGGGCAATTGTTATTACAGCACTTGTAGTTGCCGCTTTAACAGCCCTGGTTATAATAGGCGGCTTAAAAAGGATCGCTAACGTAGCAAGCTTTATCGTTCCTTTTATGGCTATTATTTATGTAATAATTTGTGTTACCATTTTAATTTTCAATATCACTGCTATCCCTGCTGCCATTGTTGAAATATTCGCCAGTGCCTTTGGTTTAAGAGCAATGGCAGGCGGCGCATTGGGAGCATTGATGCTAGCAATGCAAAAAGGTGTTGCCAGGGGTATTTTCTCCAATGAGGCAGGTTTAGGCAGTGCTCCTATAGCAGCAGCGGCGGCCCAAACCAAAGAACCTGCTCGTCAGGGTCTTATTTCTATGACAGGTACTTTTATTGATACCATAATCATTTGTAATTTAACAGGCTTTGCCATTATGGTTACAGGTTCTTGGAATATTGGCTTGAACGGTGCTGCGGTTACCGCAAATGCTTTTTCTACAGGCATACCCTGGGCTCCCGAAGTTGGTTCTTTCTTACTTATGGTTTGCTTAGCTTTGTTTGCTTTCACTACGATTCTCGGTTGGGATTACTACAGCGAACGCTGCCTTGAATACTTGGTGGGCAGGAACAAACCCGTATTGTTAACTTATAAATGGCTTTATATTTTGGCGGTTTTAATTGGCCCTTTCCTAACTTTAAGCGCTGTTTGGACTTTAGCAGATATTTTCAATGGCTTGATGGCTATTCCCAACCTAATAGCACTGCTTGCCTTGAACGGAGTTATAGTTGCTGAAACCAGGGATTACTTCAAACGTTTGAATGATAATATCATAAAACTTTAAACCTTATTTATAATCAAAAAGTTTAATATAATAATAAGCATAGATAACAAGCATAAGAAAAGGTCGCCATTATGGCGACCTTTTTATTTTTAACTAATAAAAATCATTTAAACTCTATTTACATTATATTAAGTTATCCGGTAAAGTTTACCTTTCAGGGCGCATGGTTGGGAAAAGCAGTACATCCCTAATTGAAGCCGAATTGGTAAGCAACATTACCAAACGGTCAATACCTATGCCCAAGCCACCTGTAGGCGGCATCCCATAGGAAAGCGCATTGATAAAATCCTCATCCATTCTATGAGCCTCATCATCACCTGCTGCCCTTTGCTTAACTTGCTCCATAAACCTGTCTTTCTGGTCAATAGGATCATTCAATTCCGAAAAAGCATTGGCCAGTTCACGTGCATAAACAAAAGCCTCAAAACGGTAAGTCATAGCAGGATCGTCATCACGGCGTTTGGCAAGCGGAGAAATTTCAATGGGATAATCCGTAATAAAGGTAGGTTCAATCAATTTTTCTTCCACAAAGGCCTCAAAGAACAAGTTAAGTATTTGCCCCCGTGTTTGAGCGCCTTCAAAATCAATTTTATGTTGAGTTGCAGCCTTCAGCGCTTCCGCATCATCCTTGATAGTCTTAAAATCAACACCGCTGTATTCTTTTACAGCCTCTATCATGGTCATTCTGCGCCAGGGCGGTTTAAAATCTATTTCTGTATCCTGATAATTCACCTTAGTAGTACCCAAAACCTTAAGAGCTACCTGGGAAATCATATTTTCTGTAATTTCCATCATGCCTTCCAAATCGGAATAAGCCTGATACAATTCCAAAAGTGTGAATTCAGGGTTATGGCGTACAGAAATACCTTCATTACGAAAAACCCTGCCAATTTCATAAACCTTGTCCAAGCCGCCTACGATCAAACGCTTCAAGTGCAATTCCAAAGCAATGCGCATATATAAATCTATATCCAAGGCATTGTGGTGAGTAACAAAAGGCCTGGCCGCGGCACCGCCGGGAATAGTGTGCAATGTTGGTGTCTCAACCTCCAAAAAGCCCTGCCCATTTAAATACTCACGAATACCCCTTACAATATTACTTCTGGTAATAAAAGTTTTCTTTACATCAGGGTTTACTATCAAATCCACATAACGCTGACGATAACGGGTTTCCACATCCTTCAAACCATGCCATTTTTCAGGGAGTGGATGCAGGCTTTTGCTCAAAAACTCTATTTTTTTGGCCCTTACGGAAATTTCGCCCCTTTTAGTACGAAAAACCATACCTTCTATACCTAAGAAGTCACCTATATCCAAGTTATCCAAAAGACCAAATTGTGCTTCACCCACTTCATCCAAACGTACATAAATTTGAATGGTTCCTGAAAAATCCTGCAATACCAAAAAGCTGGCTTTACCGTGGCCCCTTACAGCCATTATCCTGCCTGCTATTTTAGCTTGCGCATTTTCTAATTCCTCAAAGTTATTTATTATATCCTTAGCCAAATGTGTGGTTTTATAAGCGTGTCCGAAAGGATTTATGCCCTTTTTTCTCAAAGCCTCCATTTTGGCCATTCTGTTAGCTATTTGCTGATTAACCTGTTCTTCTTGTTCCAAGCTTATATTTTCTAATTTTTCTTCCGCCAAGATACCCACTCCCAAATTGCAATCTAATTAATTCCGGCTTATAGCCAAAACTTTTAACCTAACCATACCTATAGGTACGGCTATTTCCTTGGTTTCACCTTCACGCATGCCCAAAATACCTTTACCTATAGGGCTTTCATTGGAAATTTTATTTTTGGATGGATCAGACTCACTGGTGCCAACTATAGTAAATACTCTCTCTTTATTAGTATCTAAATTCAATAAGGTAACGGTTGAGCCTACACTTACCTGACCATCAAGACCAACTGTATCTATTACTCTGGCATTACGCAGCTTTTTCTCTAAATCCATGATATTGCCTTCAATAAAAGCCTGTTCGTTTTTGGCATCCTCATATTCGGAGTTTTCACTGATGTCGCCAAATTCTATAGCCTGACGTATTCTCTCTGCAACTTCCTTACGGCGAACTGTTTTAAGGTTTTCCAGCTCTTTTTCCATTTTTTTCAAACCTTCCACCGTAAGCAATGTTTCCTTATCAGCCAATTCCATCACCCCTAATCTTACTTAATAAACAATGATAAATTATAAAGCTTTTCACTATTAAATAGCTAAACTTATAGCAAGCACCCCAAGGGATGCTTGCCTATAAACCTATCTCAATATTCGCATTATATGCTTTTAAGTGTTCTTTGTCAAGTAAAAATACCTCATAGAAGTGTTTTCAAGAAGTAGCGCAAACTTCTGCCTCCTCTTTTATTTTACCGCCTATACTTATGATCGCTTCAGCCATGGCAGCAGGAAAGAAACCTTCAAAATAAGGGCCATACCAAGCGCCTTCCATAAGAACGGCAGGCTCTTTAAATAATATCACTTTCCCAAATAAACCGCTTGCCAAGGCAGGCTTTAAGGCTATGGAAAGCTCCGCATGTTCAGATGCGCGCAAGGCCTGTAAAGCAGCTACGGCCAAACCCTCTTTACGGTACAAACTTTCGGAAATAGCCATGGCCATGGTTCCGCTTAAAATAGGGTTAAAACCTTCTGCTACCATATAAGGTGCAATATCCCTGGTCCAGCGTGAATCCATACCTATTACGGCAACATCCTTAACTTTTGGGTACTCTTTTTTTATTTGCTTAAGCAATATCTTAAAGGCAAGCATTCTGCCATCCGCTACAGCCAAAGGAGCCCTGGCACCTAAAACCTCTCGCCAAAGCATTGGCATACCTGCAATTTTAGTTCCTGCCTTTTTGGCCTTTAATAAAATTTGGCATAAAATAAAGCGCTGCTTTTCAAAGTGCAAATGAGCAAATTCCTCCTCTTGCCATGGCAGTTCCAAAAGCCATACCTCTTTGTTATCTACTTTGCCCACAAATTTACAAAAACATCGGTTGGGCAGTTTATACAAAAAATACCAGCGCAATAAAAGCCAAATTTTTTTAAAAGCATGTAAAGGCTTTTGCCGAAAATTTATCAGTAAAACTCCCTCGGCCAATGAATTATCTTCGTTCCGCATGGCGCACCTCCCAAACAGATATACTTTATAAAATATTCTGTTTGGCTTAAAGATATGCCATTAAAGCGCAGCTCTGTTTTTTAAACCGTAATCTCTTAAAGCTACAATAACTTCATCTAAACCGCTAAGCTGATTTAGGCTGTTCCTTAAGGACGCCCCGCCTTTTAACCCCTTCAAATAATGCGGCAAATGGGCTCGCATTTGTTTAATACCGCGTTCTTCCCCCATTTTGAGAATCTGGCTTTGCAAATGTTTTATCGCCATATCCAGTTTTTCCGCCAAATCGGGCGCAGGAATTGCAGGCAAACCCGCCTCACTTCTTACCAGATCTCGAATCAACCAGGGATTGCCTAACATCCCCCTGCCTATCATAAATGCGGCACAGCCTGTGGCTTCATAACAGCTTTGAACCGTTTCGATACTGAATATATCCCCATTGGCTATTACGGGTATAGGCACAGCTTTCACCACTTCCGCTATGGCTTGCCAATCCGCAGTACCTCTGTAAAACTGATTACGGGTACGCCCATGTACAGTTATGGCTTGAGCACCTGCTTTAGCTACAGCTTGAGCCAGCTCAGGCGCATTCAAACTGTTTTCATCCCAGCCCAAACGCATTTTTACGGTAATGGGCAGCTTCACTGCTTCCGCAACTGCTGCCACAATTTTACAAGCCAATGCAATATCCTGCATCAAGGCCGCTCCTTCATGGTTGCGCACCACCTTGGGCACAGGGCAACCCATGTTGATATCTATTACGGAAACAGGATACTCGGCAAGCATTTTGGCGGCTTTGGCCATCGTTTCAGGCTCAGAGCCGAAAAGCTGAACACCTATGGGTTTTTCTTCATCCACAAAATCCAGCATTTCCAAGGTATTGCTATTTTTATAAATAAGAGCTTTATCGC
>DGYV01000054.1:6608-7038 GCA_002398485.1 Peptococcaceae bacterium UBA4997
TTTATAAATAAGAGCTTTATCGCTTATCATTTCCGTATATACCAAAGCCGCTCCCATATCATGCAGAATATCACGGTAAGGCCTATCCGTATAACCTGCCATAGGAGCGGTAATGATTTTATTCTTTAATTGCAAATTACCTATTTTCACCAAATTACCTCAATTATGAATCAAAATAATATCATTAGATCTTACAGTAAAAATCCTACTCAAAGCTAAAAACCATATTTAAGCGACCATAAATGGAAAAGCCCATCCAAAGTCAGTAGTTTATCAACCTCTTCAATGGAAGTACAATATTTACCAATCATTGCCGCCAAACCACCTGTAGCAACCACTTTGGCTTTACTGCCTATTTCCTTTTGCAAGCTGTTTACAATACCGTCTATTTGCCCTGCAAAACCGTAAAAAACACCGGATTGCAAAGCAT
>DGYV01000054.1:7181-7509 GCA_002398485.1 Peptococcaceae bacterium UBA4997
AAAAACACCGGATTGCAAAGCATTCACCGTATTTTTAGCAATAGCCGTAGGCGGAGCCACAAAGTCTACTCTTGGTAATTTGGCGGTACTGTTGAAAAGAGCTTCTATGCAAATACCTATACCGGGCGCTATCACACCGCCCATATATTCACAGTTTTCGGAAATGCAGTCAAAGGTAGTTGCAGTACCCAAATCTACCACTATAAGGGGGCCGCCGTATTTATAAAAACCGTAAACCCCGTTTACTATCCTGTCGGAACCTAACTCGGCAGGGCTATCCAAAAGAATAGGCATACCTGTATCCGTTAAGGCATCTACCAAAAAAGCC
>DGYV01000009.1 GCA_002398485.1 Peptococcaceae bacterium UBA4997
GTAACATAACCAACTGTATCCGGCACATTAATTACTGTAGCACCGCTTTCGATTGCTATACTATAAACTTCCACTAAAAAATCCCAATCACTGCGGCTGGCATCCTCAGCAGAAAACTGAATATCATCGATCAAGCTTTTGGCATAAGCTACCATTTCCTTAACTTTTGCCAGCATTTGTTCCCTTGTTATTTTTAACTTATGCTGTAAATGAATATCCGAGCTTGCCAAAAAAACATGGATACGGGGTTTTTTAGCTCCTTTCACCGCATCATATGCTGCATCTATATCCATTTTTTTAGCACGAGCTAAGCTTGCTACTGTAGTTTTCTCTAAAACTGCAGCTATTTCCTTTACAGATTGAAAATCTTCGGGAGAAGCAATAGCAAAACCCGCTTCAATAACATCCACACCAAGTTTTTCCAATTGAATTGCCATTTCTAGTTTTTCTCTTAAATTCATACTGCAACCCGGGCTTTGTTCGCCATCACGCAACGTGGTATCAAAAATTTTCACTTTTTTCATGTTTTCGGTCATTTTGATTACCTCCATAAAAATTTTTCATTAAACCTGAACTTGTTGCCCAAAAGCGATTTAAAATAAAAAATACCGTCATCTCCAAAGAGACGACAGTAAGTCGCGGTACCACTCTTGTTAGCAAATATAAAATTTGCCCACTTGTTCTGTATCCATCAATACAGTCTCTTGATAACGGTGAGAAACCCGATTTGTTCTACTTGGCGCAAACCTTTCGACAAATTGCTCTAGGGGGAGTTATACAAATACATTGCACCGTTTCGCAGCAACCAACGGCTCTCTGTAGCAATTAATAATTGTTTTTGTCCCTATCAACGCATTCAATGATTTAATTGTAATAATTCTAACTTAAAAACAAATCCCTGTCAAGCAAAACTTTTTAGTTTTATAAAAAACAATGAAAATGTTATAATATTATACTCTACAAATATCACAGCCGTTACAATAAGAAATCCTCTCTCCTACCACATCTTCGAGCAACTCCCGAAAATGCCTTTTTAAACAATGCCTGTGGTGTAAAATTATTTTTGCGGGAGCCAATGCCAATATAGAGCCTATAAGAACATCATCATATAAATTTGCTATACCGTCTATAGTAACACTATCACCGCTTTCATCACGCACAAGCTGTTTATTTTCATCCAGCAATACAAACTGGCCATCTGCCTGCATTAAAATATGCAGTACTTTAATAATCTCTTTTTGATTAGCCAAAAAACTTTTTAAAACCCATACAAATTCTTCATATTCACGCTGCCAATAAAATTCCTCAATACTTATATTCAGAGACTCTTGCAGTTTAGCATAATAATCACTAAGCCTAAAACGGCTGTAACCTTCAACATCAAACATGGTGTTTTCAGAAATATACTTATATATATTTTTACAGAGCTTATAATTAAAGCTATTGCTTATAAGGTCATACTCTCCATTACTTATACCCTTAAGCCATTGTGAAGCTGCATAAACTATTTGCAGCCATTCCTCTTTGGCAAGTTCAGGACATTCTTTTTTTACTTTTCTGATCAACCACTGCCAAGATTGATAACCTAAAATATATTTTGCCAATACCTGAGCAATGATGATTTTTATTTCTTCATCATAATAGCTTTGCTTATCAGCTTGTACTTCATTTTCCGGCTGAAGCAAAAGCGTAAATAAATTATGCTTGGAAAAAGTACTTTTTTTGATTTGAATATTAACATTATAATTGCATAGCTCCGGCAAAAAATCTGCAAATATTTGCCAAAAAGCACTGTATGCCATATTAGATCCTATATTTAAATTCAGCATTGTATCCCTCTTCCCGATTTATTAATGCTATTATATGCTTTCTCAAATATTGTATACCAAACTAAAATCCTTGTTTTATAAATATTATTGGTATAAAATATTGTTAATGCCTTTCAAGAAAGGAAATTATTCATGATTGATCCTAACTACGGCAATTATAATGTACAAGCCAAAACAAATGAAGATAAAATATTGCTTTGGCAGCTTTTTGCGGTTTTTTTCCAAATAGGCTGCTTTACCTTTGGCGGCGGCATTGCCATGCTCCCCTTGATACAAAAAGCTGTTGTGGAGAAAAAAAATTGGGTATCGGAAACAGATTTTGTAAATATGCTTGCCATAACCAATTCCGTACCCGGAGCCTTTGCCATTAACTGTGCCATTTTTATAGGTTATCAAAAACGGGGCTTATTAGGAGGTATAGCAGCAGCTTTAGGAGTGGTATTACCTTCATTTATTATTATACTAGCAATAGCTTATATTTTACTTCAAGGTAAAAAAATTTTATGGTTAGATGATTTTTTTACAGGTGTGCGCCCTGCTGTAATAGCTTTGATTTTAGGAGCAGGCTTAAAAATGGGTAAAAAAATGCTTAAACTGCCATTTGATTTCATGATGCTTGTAATAGGGCTTGTTTTAATGATATTCACTCCGCTGCACCCTGTTTTTATTATTATTTTTGGCTCTCTTATCGGTTTACTTTATCTTAACCGAAAGGGGGCACTCAAATGATTTTTTTACAGCTTTTAGGTACCTTTGCCTTTATAGGCCTCTTCAGCTTCGGCGGCGGTTATGCAATGCTTTCTCTTATCCAAAAAGAGGTGGTTGTTCATCATGCTTGGATGAGTGTACAAGAATTCACTAATATTATAGCGGTTGCGGAAGCAACACCGGGACCTGTTGCCGTCAATACAGCAACTTATGTAGGTTTCAAGGTTGCGGGAATAGGCGGTGCGGCAATTGCCAACCTTGGTTTACTGTTGCCTGCCTTTATAATCATTATTTCTTTAGCTATACTACTTAAAAAAAATAAAAATAACCCTTTAATGGACAAAATACTTTTCGGTATAAAACCGATTGTGATTGCCCTTATAATAGGTGCCGCTATTACCCTTGGCCTAAGCAATATTATAGATTTACAGGGAATATTATTATGCCTTATTGCCCTTTCACTTACCCTTTTTACAAAAATACATCCTGTATTTCTGATTTTAATGTTTGGTATTTTAGGTATAATTATAGGCTAATTCCTCCTTGACATACAGCATTTCTAATAGTATAATATCTAAGTGTCGTGGGGGTATAGCTCAGCTGGGA
>DGYV01000045.1:0-8281 GCA_002398485.1 Peptococcaceae bacterium UBA4997
ATTTAGAAATAAAAATTTTTAAAAAAGATGTTTAATAACCGCACCGCATGTTGTGGACCCTGTATATCCAGGCGCGGTTGATGAAATAGTGAACCTGGGCGACCATTGGAACCAAAAATATCTTAAAGAACATAAAGAGGAAATAAAGAGCCTGACCAAGGAAATTTCTCTTAGCTTTGGCAAGGCTTATAATAAGCTGGCAGAGGCTCAAAAAATAAGGAAGGAAACATTTGAGGAGCTAAAAAAAGATACTGATGAAAAAGAGCTTGCAACTTTGGCGGATGGTTTGGTAAAGGAAATCTTTTGCGGCAGCCTGCCTCAGGTAAGGCACTTTTTTGCTACAGCCGTAACACCTATGGGTTGGATGGGTTATGCCCAGGAATTATCTGCGAAATGCCCGGTGCGTTACTTGCTTAAGGGTGGTAAAGCTGATGCGGCTTCCGTAATTTTGGCGGAGGTGGCAGAGTCTGCGCTTGAGCGCGGCCATAATGTGGATATTTTTCATCACACCATGGAGCCAACCGCTGTGGAAATGGTTATTCTGCCTGCCTTAGGTGTGGCTTTGGCCGATGCCGAATGTGTTGATATAACAGAGCTTGCGCATGACCGTATCATAAATATAGCTATGAAAGCGGAAGCAGCGGAAGCAGCGGAAGCAGCAGAAGCAGCAGAAGCAGCAGAAGCAGGCACAGATACATTACCTGTAAAAGAGGCTTGGCGGGAATTGGTGGCAGAAGCTGCGCTTAGCATAGCGGAAGCTAAGGAAACCCACAATAAGCTGGAATCGTATTACATACAGGCTATGGATTTTGAAGCTGTGGACAAAATAGCCAAGGAGATTTTTGGTAAGATTTGGGCCATGGCAGCCTTGAAAGAGAAAAAGGCATAACAGTTGTCATATTTTTAGTACTCCCTAAATATATTATGAAAAGAAAGCAAAAAAACGAAACGGTAATGCCTCATAATTAACGGGAGGGATAAATAATGGCTGAAACGAGAGTTCCTGAAAAGGTGGTTTTGCCTTTAACTCATACTATTTTTATGGCAAGGGATACACCGCCTTTGGGCGAAATACGGGATATATCCGTAGCAACCGCCCTAATGAATATCGAACAAGAGGAAGAGGCTGTATCTTGCCGCGGTGAGCTGGCGGTGGATGTTGCCTACCACAGCAAAGCAGGCGAGGGTGAACTACATCATGCCCAAATAAATGTACCCATGACGGAGACCTTACCTGAGGCCTGGGCGAGTGTTAACGCCAATACCAGCCATATCACTACAGAAAATTTAAGCTGGCAGGTGCTTACCACCCATGCTTTGGAATTGGTGGGTACGCTGGTATTAACACCTGCGGAAAATAAACAGCGGGAAACAAGCAAAACGGTTTTGCCAATCGCCGCTGATGAATTTGATGAACTGGCGGAGCCGCCCGATGACTTTAAGCTTAATTATGTTAAGCCAAAGCTGAACAGCCCTATGATTTCAGAAACCTCCATTTTGGCGGAATTGGCAGATGATGTGCAAATCATGGCGGAGCTTGATGATACGGTTATGCCCGATGAAAATAACGGCAAGCGTGAAGAATTAATCCATGAAGTAAGTGCCGAATTAGCTGATGATATAATGGATGGCGATTTGGCTTATTTGGAAGAACCTGCTTCAGCATTACAGGAGGCGGAATCCAAACCGGAACCCATACTTGAAACTGAGGATACCATGAATTATGTTTTAGAAGAACCTGCTTCAGCATTACAGGAAACGGAACCCAAACCGGAACCTATACTTGAAACTGAGGATACCATGAATTATGTTTTTGACGAACCTAAGCCGATTAGCACTGTTTCAGAGCGTCCGTATGCGGTTACAGAAAGTGTGGGTAATGAATACAGGCTTAAGTTTTATTTGCCGAAAAAAAGTGAAAGCTTGGAGGCTGTAGCCGCAAAGCCCTCTTTAAGCCAGGCAGCCCCGCAGGCTGCAGATGAAACGGCAGATGAACTGGAAAACGAACTGTTTTTGGATATACCGGAAGAAAATGCTTGAGCCTTTATTTTCAAGCTTGCCCTTAAAGGTGCGGGAAATAAGCCTTTTAAAAAAGGACGTTTATAAAATAGAGGCTGAAGAAGGCACTTTTATCTTAAAAAAAATCAATAAACCCTTAAACAAAATGAAGTTTGTTTGGGGGGCTGTAAACTATTTGCCCACGCATGGTTTTTCTGCTTTACCTGCTTTGATAAGTGTGAACGGAAGTGATATCCCCCTTGCTTGGCAGGGGGATATTTATTTCATCTCCCGCTTTTTGGAGGGCGAAAGGGCTGATTTTAGCAAAATAGAGGATTTGCAGGCAGCTTTTAGCTGTTTGGCAGACTTTCATGCCGCTGCCCATGGTTTAACGCTTACGGGAGCCAAACAAAGCTACTTTAATAAGCAAGCAGAACTTAAAAGCATGGTTTGTAATCTGCATTCTTGGGAAGCATTGGCCAAAAAAACAGGCGGTGAGTTTGCAACACTATATATTAAGCTTTTACCCATTTATCTGGCAAGGGCCGAAACAGCTTTTGCTCTGCTTGAAAAGGCTTGCTATAACGAACAGGCGGCCAAAGCCGAAGCCGCAAAAACTTTTATTCACGGCGACGTGGCGGCCCGCAATTTTATTATCAGGGAAGGCAAAGGTGCCCTAATCGATTTTGATTACAGCCGTTATGACCTGCATCAGGCAGACACGGCACGTTTATTGGAGCGCAGTTTGGGGTTTTGGTATTATGATGCGGCGGTTTTTCACGAATGCTTGGCAGCTTATACAGAAAGGCTTTTTTTAAGCAGGGAGGAAATGGTTTTGATCATAGCCTTTTTAAGCTTTCCCAGGCGTTTTTGGCGTTTGGGCAAGCGTTATTTTATAGATGGTATAAAAAATAAAAGCCTGTTTAAGCTAAAAAAATTACAAGCTGTATTGCCTGAGGAAAGCGCACTTTTAGATTATTTACAGGCAAAGTATACTTAAAGGGGTGAACTATGACAGGCACTGAAAAAGTTTTTACGGGAAAAATAGGTATAGATGCCAGGGCAGCGGTTTGGTATAGGGGTACGGGTATAGGTACATATACATACAGGCTTTTGCATCATTTAAAGCAAAGGGAGGAAGCGGATGATTACCGCCTGTTTTGGCAAGGTGATGAAATACGCGGGCTGGATATAGCCAATAGGGTGGATTTTCAAAGGCTGGAAATGAATTGTAATTATTGGCGAGAGGTATATTTGCCCGAAGCTATAGCTAAAGAGCAGATTTTGCTTTATCATGTGCCACAGAACGGGATCGGCTTGCCTTGTCCCAAGAGTTGCTTGCAAGTAGTAACCATCCATGATTTGATACCCTACCTTTACCCGGAAACTGTGGGCAAAGGTTATTTGCAGGAATTTTTAAGCCATATGCCTACGGTAATGGCAAATGCAGATAAAATAATTACGGTTTCGGAAAGATCCAAACAAGATATTTCCGATATTTTTAATTATCCAAAAGCCAATATAGAGGTGATATATGAAGCGGCCGAACCATTTTACCGTCCCATCCCCAAACATATTTGCCGTCAATTTTTAATTAGAAAATATGGTATAGGCGAACCTTTTATTTTATATGTAGGCGGTTTCGGCAGCAGGAAAAATCTGCGTGGGCTAATGATAGCGCATGCTTTGGCTATGCGGGAAATCAAACAGGATTATTTGTTGGTTTGCCCGGGCAACTTAAGGGCAGAGGATAACAATTATGCCTTGACTGCCGCTTTAGGTACGGCGGATAAAGTGGTTTTTCCCGGTTTTGTGCCTGCGGAAGATTTGCCTTATTTTTATGGAGCCGCCGCCCTTTTTGTGTATCCTTCATTTTATGAAGGTTTTGGCCTGCCGCCTTTAGAGGCTTTTGCCTGCGGCACGCCCGTGATTTGTTCAGATAACTCTTCCTTGCCTGAGGTAGCGGGTGAAGCGGCGCTTTTGGTAAACCCTTATAATGCTCATGAAATAGCCATTGCCATAGTGAAAGTACTTATGGATCCTATTTTGGCCGCAAATTTAGGCGAAATGGGCTTAAGGCAAGCTCAAGGATTCAGTTGGGAAAAAACGGCCCACAAAACAGCCGCAGTTTACCACAAAATGCTGGAAGGCTGAAAATAAGCTTAGCTGTTTTTACCATAAACAGGCCTGTGGTACCTCTCAAAGCTGCATAAAGCCCCCTTAATTGGTTATGCTAACTAATTATAGGGGGTGCTTTATGAACTGGTTATTTTTGGGCATAGCGGCCGCTTCGGGCATACTTATGGCTGTACAGGGTACAATCAACGGGATGGTTGGTAAAATAACAGGCGTTTTGGAAGGTAATTTTTTGGTGCATGTAATAGGGCTTGCCGTAGTGGCCTTGTTGCTTTTTGTACTGGGTTTGGGGCAGGGCAGTTTGACTAAGATACCTAATATACCCTGGTATGGTTATTTGGGCGGCGTAATAAATGTGGGCATAATTTATGGGGTGATGGCCGCAATACCTAAAATAGGTGCCACCAATGCCACTACAGCAATTATTGTAGGACAAGTAGCAATGGCTATGATTATAGATTGGTTTGGCTTTTTCGGCATGGAAAAAGTGCCTATCACCTGGTGGAAGATCCTTGGCTTGGTGCTTTTGGCGGCAGGCGGTAAGTTAATGTTATGCAAATAAAGCATATCTAAAAAGTGCTTTAATAAATATTTCTGCAAAAAAGCCTTAAAAATAGCAATTTATTTAAAAAATATGCTTGACTTTTAGAGGCTTTTTTTATATAATTCGTTAGGCAGGACTTTGGCGGTGTAGCTCAGTTGGTCAGAGCACACGGTTCATACCCGTGGTGTCACTGGTTCAAATCCAGTCACCGCTACCACATGGCGCGTTGGAGAAGCGGCTTAACTCACCAGCCTTTCACGCTGGCATCCAGGGGTTCGAATCCCCTACGCGTCACCAAACAATAATAACTACCCTGTAGGGTGGTTATTTTTGTTATTTAAATAAAAAAGCTTAATAAATTATGATGAAGCCAAGGTGAAATAGTATGAAGAAAACCCTTTTTTCAAATGTTGTGCTCATAGGTTTGGTAAGTCTTTTTATAGATATGAGTACGGAAATGGTTTACCCGCTTATACCTTTGTTTTTAACATCTACCCTTGGTGCTACCCCTGCGGTAGTTGGCATAATAGAAGGAATAGCGGAAAGCATAGCTTCTTTGCTAAAAGTGTTCAGCGGTTACATAGGGGACATTTATCAAAATAAAAAGAAACTCACTTTTGTAGGTTATTCCGCAGCTATTTTATATAAAATAATTTTGTTACTTTCCACTTCCTGGCTGTGGGTTTTGGGGGCAAGGGCAATAGACCGTATAGGTAAAGGCATACGCACCGCTCCGCGTGATGCTTTGGTGGCTCAATCCTGCGGCAGTAATAATTTGGGCGGTGCTTTCGGCCTGCATAAAATGCTGGATATGCTGGGTTCTTCTTTAGGGGTTGTATTGGCCTTTGCTTTTGTGGCAACGGGCTATGCTTTTGATAAAGCTTTTTTGTATTCCATAATTCCGGCTATTATTGGGGTTATGATAATACCTTTTATAAAAGAAAATAAATGCTCAAAACCAAAGCCTGAAAAATTTGTTTTTAAAAATATTAAACTGGATAAAAAGCTTAAGCTTTATCTTGCTGTTATCTTCCTTTTTTGTTTAGGCAATTCTTCAAATGCTTTTTTATTACTTAAAGCACAGGAAACAGGTTTTTCGGCTTCACAGGTCATTTTACTTTATTTAGTTTTCTCTCTTTCTGCTTCTTTGCTTGCTGTTCCTTCAGGAAGATTATCCGATAAATTTGGTAGGAGCGCTATTTTGGTGCCCGGTTACATGATTTACGGTTTGGTTTACCTAGGCTTTGCTCTTATCCAAAATAAAGGAGTGGTGCTGTTTTTGTTCATTGCTTACGGTGCTTACAATGCTTTTATCAGTGGCGCTGAAAGAGCGTTTATTGCGGAAGCGGCTCCTAGTGATTATAAAGGTACAGTGCTGGGTATTTACGGTATGCTGCAAGGTATAGCTTTACTTTTTGCTTCCATAATAGCAGGTGTGTTGTGGGACACGGTAAATTCAAATGCTCCGTTTTTCTTCGGTGGTATTTTAGGTATACTTTCGGCTTTGGCAATAGCTATTATTTTAGGTAAAAATAAAAAACGTCAGCAAAAATAAATAAATTTTTTAAAAGTACAATTTTTAGAATTTTTTGGGTCTATATTAAGAAGGGATCAAGTGTTAACAAGAAATAGATTGAAAAACACTTTTGTCATATCCTGTTTTATTGTCGCAATGGCATTTTTAAATGGCTGGCCGATTACAGAAAATGAAATGATGCTTCGTAAAAAAATGAGAGAGGCGAATGGAGAGACAGTTAATTAGAATGTACTTTTTAATGTATTGGTTGAAGGAAAAATAAAGCTTTTTCAGGCTCAAAAGTTTGGTGTTTGAACAACAATGAATGAAGTGCAAACGAAAAATAATACTATCAAAGAAGAAATGCAGAATAGTAAAGAATTAAAGCGTTTAAAATGTTTTTCTCCTAGCTGTGCTATTTGATAATTATACGGTACTGTTATAAAGACCGCTCCTTTTGCATATATTACAAAAAGGGCTATAAGCCTTTTAAATATTTAGTTAAAAGGGTGTGGTATTTTTGATAATACATACGGTTCAAAAGGGCGATAGTATTTATTCAATATCTAAGCGTTACGGTGTACCCGTGCAAAGCGTGATCATGGATAACGATTTGGGCAATACAGCCCACCTTACTATAGGCCAGGCCATAGTGGTGATGGCGCCCAAAACTGTGCATACGGTAAAGGCAGGGGATTCGCTATACAGCATTGCCCGCACTTATGGTACTACGGTAAGTGCTATTTTAAGGGAAAACCCCAATATATTGAATCCTTCCCAGCTTTATGTGGGGCAAAAAATAATTATACCCGTGCCGCCGCAAAAGCTTGGTACTATACAGGTAAATGCTTATGTTTTGCCTGGCATAGGTAACACTACGCTGGCCAATACCTTGCCTAACCTTACTTATGCCAGTATTTTCGGCTATTCCGTAAATGCAGATGGTAGCTTGAACCCAGTGGATGATATAGTGATCATCGAAAAAGCCATAAACCAGCAGGTAGCTCCTTGGCTAACCATAACCAATACCATAGAGGGTGAAGGCTTCAGCAGTGATCTTGCCAACTCTATTTTAACAAATGAGGCGGTTCAAGATACTTTGCTTAATAATATAATTCAAACCATGTCTAGCAAAAATTATAAGGGACTGAATATAGATTTTGAATATGTTTACCCGCGGGATAGGGAAAATTATAATAACTTTTTGCGTAAAACGGTAGATAAACTGCGGCCCTTGGGTTATACGGTTTCCACTGCTTTAGCGCCTAAGCTGGGGTCGAATCAGCAGGGGCTTTTGTATGAAGCGCATGACTATGCTGCCCATGGTGAAATAGTAGACTATGTGATTTTGATGACCTATGAATGGGGCTATATGTACGGCCCTGCGCAGGCGGTTGCTCCTGTAAATAAGGTGCGCCAAGTATTGGATTATGCTGTGAGCGCTATCCCCAGCCAAAAGATATTAATGGGTATGCCCAACTATGGTTATGACTGGACCTTGCCCTTTGTGAAGGGAAGTGCTGCCCGTCCTATCAGTAATACGGGGGCAGTTCAGCTGGCGGAGCGTGTGGGGGCGCAGATTCAATTTGATGAACAGGCGCAGTCGCCTTTCTTTTATTATTATGACTCTTCGGGCAAGGAGCATGTGGTGTGGTTTGAGGATGCCCGCAGTGTGGAAGCCAAGTTGTTGTTGGTGGATGAGTATAATTTGGGCGGTGTAAGCTATTGGAATGCCAATAATTATTTTCCGCAGAACTGGCTGGTGCTTAATGCCATGTATGATGTGGAAAAGGTGCTTTAAGCATAAAGTATCTAAAACCATAAAAAACAGCCTTTAGGCTGTTTTGGGTAAATATTTTTATTGGGTCAAGTTTAAGGCGTAGGCACTTAAGTGCCTATGCCTTTATTTTTGCATTAAGGCTTCGGCACAGCGAATACCGTCTACCGCGGCGGAAATTATGCCTCCCGCATAGCCTGCGCCTTCGCCGCAGGGGTAAAGGTTTGTTATGCTTTCGCACTTTTCATTCCGTATTATCCGTAACGGTGCGGAGCTGCGGGTTTCAGGGGCGGTAAGCAAAGCGTCAGGC
>DGYV01000045.1:8455-28611 GCA_002398485.1 Peptococcaceae bacterium UBA4997
GGTAAGCAAAGCGTCAGGTGCGGCAAAGCCTTTTAATTTTTTATTCAATATTGGCAGAGCCAGGCGCATGCTTTCGGTTACAAAATCAGGCAGGCACAGGGAAATATCGCTTAAAGTTATGCTAGGTTTATAAGTTGGCTGTACATTGCCCAAGGCGGTGCTTTGCCTGCCTGCCAAAAAATCTTCCACCAGTTGGCATGGAGCTTTATAATCACTGCCACCCAGTTTATAGGCTGTGTGTTCTATTTGTTCTTGTAAGGCGATGCCTGCTAAGGGGTCTTGGGTGCCAAAATCTTCGGGGTCTACATTCACCAAAAGAGCGCTGTTGGCGGTGGCGCCGTTCCGCCGGTGGTAGCTCATGCCGTTAGTTACTATGCCGCCCTCCTGCGAGGCCGCCGCTACTACTACACCGCCGGGGCACATACAAAAAGTGTAAACAGAATGTCCGTTGGGTAAGTGGCAGAACAGCTTATAATCCGCCGCGCCCAAAGCCGGATGTTCTGCAAAAGCTCCGTATTGGCTCAAATTTATCAGCTTTTGGCTGTGTTCAATGCGGGCACCCAGGGAAAAGGGCTTGGCTTGCATATTTATGCCTGCTGCCACCAGCATTCGGTAGGTGTCCCTGGCGCTGTGGCCTACAGCCAAAATTACTTGTTTGGCAGCTATTTCCTTTTTACCCTGAGCTGTTTGTACCGTAAGGCCTTCTATAGAGTTATTGTGGATGGCTAAACCCGTTAGCGTATGTTCGAACAGTACCGTACCGCCCAAGGCGATGATTTTTTGTCGCAAGGCGATTACCACATGGACAAGCTTATCCGTGCCTATATGCGGTTTGGCCAGGTAAGCTATTTCGGGGGGCGCGCCTGCCTCAATAAATTCATTTATGACTTTACGGTTACGCATGTCTTTGGTATTGGTGGTAAGTTTACCGTCCGAAAACGTGCCTGCACCGCCTTCACCGAACTGCACATTGGAAGAGAGGTTCAAAATACCCTTTTGCCAGAATTGATTTACATCCTTAAGCCTTTCGGCGGCTGGTTTGCCCCTTTCCAAAAGAATGGGCTTTAAGCCTGCTTCCGCCAAAATCAGTGCCGCAAAAAGACCCGCAGGGCCTGCACCCACCACTACAGGTGGCAAGGTATGAGGTTTGGCTTGCGGCAGTATATATTCATAAGGTTTTACCAAACTTATTTGCGGATTTTTTACTTTGGTAACCAGCCTTTCTTCACAAGCGTGTTTGGTGGTTTTACTATTCGGGGGCAGGGTAATTTCCACATCTACACTGCAAATAAAGCAGATGCGTTCTTTTTTGCGCGCATCTACAGCCTTTTTGGTGATTTGGTAACGCTCGATTCGGGAAACTTCTACTTTAAGCGCTTTTGCCACCATTATTTTAAGCTTGGCTTCGCTTTCATCAAGCTGAAGTGTAAGCTGATTGATCCGAATCATATTTTTACCTGTGCTTTCTGTTGCTTATTTTACTTCTGTGCTTAGGCCTTTTACAGCAGAAACGCCTGCCAAAAGGCCGCTGGACCAGGCCCATTGCAGGTTGTAGCCGCCGCAGTTGCCGTCTATATCCAAAACCTCGCCGCAGGCGTAAAAGCCTTTTACCAGTTTGGATTCCATGGTGCCGGGGTCAAAATGCTCGGTATTAATTCCACCTGCCGTTACCTGCGCATTTGCCCAAGGCAGGGTACCGGTAATGGGCAGGGCAAAGCATTTTAAAAAGTGGGCAAGCCTTTGGGTTTCGGTTTGGCTAAGGCTGGCGGCCGGCCTGCTTAAAGGCAAAATTTTCGCAGCTTTTAAAACAGTTTGCCCTAATCTTTTATTCTGCATGCCTGTAAGGAAATTTTCCAAACTCAAAAATTGGAGCAGGCTTTTACGGGCATTTAGCATTTCTGTTAAAGTTTCTTCCCTATATTCGGGCATTAAATCTAAAGCTAGGGTCAGCACAGGTTTGCGGTTTTGTGTATAATGCTCGCTTATCAAACGGGAAAGATCAAAAATAGGCGGGCCCGAAACCCCGTATTCCGTAAACAAAATTTCACCGTGGTGTTCCGCAAGCAGAGCGTTATTTTGCCAAACGGAGGCCTTGGCGTTCGCCTTTATGCCCTTTAAGGGCTTGGTAAAGGTGTTTTCGGTTTTTATTTGCACCAAAGCAGGGAAAAGCGGGGTATTTGTATGTCCCAATTGCAAGGCAAGCTCATAGGCTTGGGCACTGCCGCCTAATTTGGGCGCGGCTAAACCGCCTGTGGCAAGAACAACTTTATGGGCAAAAAATTGTAAGGTTTGCAAGCCGCTTTCAGCAGTGAGCAAAAAGCCATTGTTTTGAGGTTTTAAGTGCTTCACGGCATAGCCGCAGGCAGTTTTTATGCCCAAGGCTTCGGTTCGAAAACGCAGCACATCCAAAACTGCCGCTGCTTGGCGGCTGTAAGGGTAAATTTTGCCGTTTTCCTCTTCCTTGGTAAGCAGACCCAGTTTTTGGAAAAAATCCAGCGTATGCGGCAAATTATAAAGGCTGAGGGCTGTTTTAGCAAAAGCGGTATCCTTGCCGTGATAATTGCTAAGCTCAAGTGAGCTGTTGGCAAGGTTGCAACAGCCATTGCCTGTAGCAAGCAGTTTTTTGCCTACCCTTTCCTGCTTTTCGTAAACGGTTATATTTGTAGAAAGACCCATAATACGGCTTTGTTCCGCTGCCGCTATGGCTGCCACCATGCCCGAGGCTCCGCCGCCTATAACGGCTATTTCATAAAAAACCACAGCATTTGCCCCCTTTTTGCTTATTCTAAGCTTAATTATACTATTGCTAAAAAAAGAAAAGCAAATAATATTTAAAAAATCTGTTGACAAAGATTTTTCAAGTGCTATAATAGTTGTCTGGGCAACAGTTGCATATGCAACAATTGTTAAAAAAGTGTGATAATTCCAGTAGTTTTTATCATAAAAAGGTGGGTGTATATCAAAGTGGAAAAAAATAAAAACATAAGAGAAAACTGGCTGATGCGTGATGCTTCGGCAATTTCTCGTTTTGGTTTTATTTTTATGGGCAAGGCCTTAAAAGAACATAATGTATCCGGAGGTGATCATGGAACTATTATGTTTCTTTCCAAACATCCGCAAGTAAACCAGGATTTTATTTCCCACAGAACCATGCTGGATAAGGCTACAATTGCCAAATCGCTGGCGCGGTTGGAGGAGCAGGGGCTGGTCATGAGGGAAGTGGACCCCAACAATAAAAGAGCAAAAATAATCAGCCTTACTGAGGAAGGCGAAAAAATAGTAAATATAGTTGAGGATGCCTTGGATACTTGGTCTAAACAGGTTACGGAGGGTTTGACGGAACAAGAGGTTCAAAAATTTACGGCCTTGGCAGCTAAAATAGCAAGAAACGCGCGCAGCTTGGTGCATGAAGGCCACTGTAAATGTGATTAGTTTGAATTTTGGAGATGATGTTTATGATAAAAGATTTAACGGTGGGCAAGCCCACCAAAGTATTATTTTTCTTTACTTTGCCTATGCTTTTGGGCAATATATTCCAGCAATTATATAATGTTGTGGATTCCATAGTGGTAGGACGCTTTGTGGGAGCCGATGCTTTGGCAGCAGTAGGTGCGGCCTTTCCTGTAGTGTTTTTGGCTTTGGCCATCACCATGGGTACTTCCATGGGCTGTTCCGTGGTGATAAGCCAATATTTTGGCTCGCACCAGTATAAAAAGCTGAAAAGCGCCATCACCACCACTCTTATAGCTGGCGTTGGGGTAGGTGCTATCCTTACCATCATTGGGCTTTTGGTGTATAAGCCGCTTTTGGCCCTTTTGCAAACGCCTAATAATATAATAGGTGATGCCTATACTTACCTGTATATTTACTTTTTTGGTTTGATAGCCTTTTTCCTGTTCCAGTCCTTAAGCTCTGTATTCAGCGCGCTGGGCGATTCCAAGACTCCACTTTATTTTTTGATAGTTTCAACCACTATAAATATAGTGCTGGACTTTTATTTTGTGCTATCTTTAGGTATGGGTGTTGCGGGCGTTGCCATAGCTACAGTGATAGCAGAGGTTGTGGCTGCTATTGGACTTTTCATTAAGCTTAAACTTTATTTCAAAAAGCTGGTTTTTAATGAAGATGAGGCCGAAGTGAAAGCAGAAATTTTCGATTTGCCTATCCTAAAACAAATGGCTACCATAGCTGTGCCTTCCGTGATACAGCAAAGCCTGGTTTGCATAGGTATTATGGCCATACAGGGTTTGGTGAACAGTTATGGTTCCAATGTAATTGCAGGTTATACGGCGGCTACACGAATAGATACCATAGCCATGATGCCGATGATGAATATAAGTATGGCTATTTCCACCTATACGGCGCAGAATATAGGTGCGGGCAAAATAGAGCGGATACGGCAGGGCTTCAATGCCGGCGTTAAGATGATGCTCGTTTTCGGAATATTTATTACTGCTGTTATCTTCCTGTTCGGCAGTAACCTGATGGGACTTTTCGTGGATATGTCCAAAACAGATCCGCAGGTAGTGCAGATAGGCATAAATTATTTGCAGGTAGTAAGTGTATTCTATATTCTGATGGGTACTTTGTTTTCTGCAAACGGTGTACTTAGGGGCGCAGGCGATATGCGGTTTTTTATGTTCAGCACTATACTGGGCTTTGGTACAAGGATAGCGGCTGCCTACGTTTTGGCCGCTTTTATTGGTGTGGCGGCTATTTGGTGGTCGGTAGTCATTGGCTGGCTGGCAGGCGCTATTATAGCCGTATGGCGTTACAAAAGCGGTTTATGGCAGGATAAGGCTGTGGTGCAAAAGCTCGAACATGCTTTGCAGCCCCAATATAACAAGGCTTAAACCTGCTAAACCAATGGAACAAAATACCTTCTTAAGGCGTCTGTATTGCAAAGATGCTTTAAGGAGGTTTTTTTATGAAAAGGTTTCTTGTAGTTTTTCTTACGTTCATTCTGACTGTTTTTGCTTTAAGCGGCTGCGCTGATAAAACAGCTAAACAAGCTGCTCAAAACGGTGAGGATATTAACCCAACAGCGGTATTGAAAGCTGTTGAGGCCGAGCCAAACAATGCAGATACTATTAATATAGGCAGTGTGGCATCGGAAGCCGGTATAGGTACTTTGCCAAAAATTATAAATGTTAAACCTGTTCAAAGCGATACTTTAACTATGAGCGCTAAAGCGGGAGTATTTTATAAAGCTTTGGCGGCAAACAATAAAATTGAAAAAGGCAATGACGGCTTGGGTATTTATAAGGGCGGCAAGCTTGCCGCTTACGGTAATAAACCCCTGCGTATAGCTTCCTATGCGGCTTTGGCAGAGCTTGTAAATAAAGAATTTGCAGATGGCGGGCGTTATGCCTTTCCTTCTGATTTTGCAAGTAAAGAAAATGCTGTGGCTGAGGATACCGCCAGCGGTATGGGTGGAGGCGGCGGTTCAAGTGATCATTCTCAAACCAACCTACAGGTAGAAGGTGTGGATGAAGGGGATATAATAAAAACCGACGGCAAATATATTTATGTTTCCGCAAATGATGGCATTTTGATACTTAATGCGGATCTAAGCAAGGCCGCTTTTGTGGCACAACCGAAAAACACTTATATAAATGAGTTTTATGTAGATAAAAACCGTCTTACCGTATTAGGTAATATGTATAAAGATGATGAAGTAACCATTCAGGAAAACCAAAATGGGGTAATGACCAAAATGGTCATGCCCATAAGCAAACAATTTACCTGTGCTACCGTATACGATACTGCGGATATAGCTAATATAAGTGAGCTTAAAAGTTATAAAATAGAAGGTTATTTAAGCCAAAGCAGAAAGCAGGGCAATACCCTATATTTAGTTACGACCAAATATATATACAAAGACAGTGGTGAAGGCAAGGAAATAGTACCTCTCTATTATGACAGCACTGTAGGAGGTGCCGCCAAACCCTTGCCCATTACAGATATGCTGTGTTTGCCTTATCCAAGCCCCCAAAGCAGCTTTACCACAGTTTCCGCCATTGATACGGCTGTGTCCGATAAGGCTGCTGCTATTGAAGCTTTTATAGGTGGCAACGAAAATATTTATATGAATGAAAAAGGCCTTTATTTGATTTCCTCCCAATATGATTATAGTGATCAAAATTGGAATGTGGATACAGTTATAAACAGCTTTGCGGTTGAGGGTTTAAAAGTTGAATATAAAGCAACGGGCAAGGTAGGAGGTTCCGTATTGAACCAATTTTCCATGAATGAGCATAACGGCTATTTCGGCATTGCTACCACGGAAAACGGTAATAACCGCTTATTCATGCTGGATGAGGCTTTGAACTGTGTTGGCTCCGTGGAAAATTTGGCGGAAGGCGAGCGCATATATGCCGTACGTTTTATGGATGATACGGCTTACGTGGTAACCTTTGAAAATATGGACCCCTTATTTGTAATAAACCTGAAAAACCCTGCTGCCCCCAAAGTTTTGGGTGAGCTTAAAATACCCGGCTTTTCCAATTACCTGCACCCTGTTGCCGAAGGTTATCTTTTAGGTATTGGGCAGGATACTACCGAAATATATAAAAAAGACAGGAACGGTAATGAGGTAGTTATAGGCGTACAACAGGAAGGCATAAAACTTTCCCTGTTCGATGTGCGCGACCCCGCAAACCCCAAAGAAGCAGATACTTTTGTGATAGGCGAGAATGGTTCCTATACTGATGTTTTCTATAATCATAAAGCCTTGTTGACCAAGCCTGTGCAAAGCCTGTTTGGTTTTAATGCGGCTTTGGCTTACGGTAAAAGCTTTAACTATATGCAAAGCGCACTCATTTTTAAGGTGGATGCCACAGGTATAGAATTAAAAGCTAAACTTTCTGCTAAGGAAAACGCCAATAACGATTACACGCTTTACGCGCAGGGCAGGCTTTGTTATATAGGTAATACCTTGTATTACGTGCAAAACGATATGATAACGGCTTATGATATGCAGACCTATAAGGAAATTAACAGCCAGAATTTTTAAGCGCTACCCATTTTGAGCTGAAGTGCTTGGTTAAAAGAAAATATAGCAGACATATTAAAAGAACACCTTTATAAAGGTGTTCTTTTTAGTTGAGTTTTTAGGTTTAAGGGTTTCCTTAAAAAGATAATATGTTCTTCTTAATCAGGCAATGCTATCGTTCTGAGCGCTAGCTATTTCCAAGCAGTAAGTTTTTTTTCCAAAATATCCAAAATCAGAAATATGGCAAGCCCCAATAGGGAAAGTGTAAGTATGCCTGTATATAGGTTAACATAATCCAGTTTTTGCCAGCTTGTCATTATCAGGTAGCCCAAGCCTGTTTGGGTACCGAAATTTTCCGCAAAAAATAATATGGAAAGAGCAATGCCTGTGGTTATTTTTAGGCTAACGAGAATATCGGGGATAATGCCCGGTGCCACTATTTTGGCACAGATATATTTACCTCCGGCTCCAAAAGCGCGCAGTACCATGAACACTTCTTTATCCATAGCTTTAACAGCACCCGCGCAATCCACCACGATGGGGAAAAAGATTATCAAAAAAATCATGAGTGTTTTGGAAATTTCACCCAAGCCGAAAAGCAGCATGATGATAGGTAAAAGCGCAAGCTTGGGTATAGGGTAGGATAAATAAATAAACGGTGATAAAACCCTGTCCCAACTGGCTTTGTAGCCTATGGCTATGCCCAGCGGCACACCGATGAGCAGGGCAAAAAAACTGCTTGCCGTTACCCTTAAGGCACTCATGCCTATGTGTTGGGGCAATTTATCACCCAATGAGGTAATTAAATTAGCTATCACCAGCCATGGTGAAGGCACGATAGGTGAATTTATGAGCCAAGCCAAAGCTTGCCAAACCACAAGCGTAAAGGCTATAACTATTAAGCTGTTTACAATTTTTTTCATATAAATACCTCTTTGGGGTTTATTCTATTTATATATTCTGTAGGGATATTAAATAAGCTCTTTGATTTCTTGATGGCTTTTACTGTATGCAAGCGGTTTTTCTTGTTTGGTTATACCGAAAAGCGGGTTTTCCATATTTTCCAGCAAATTGCCGTTTTTAAGGATAATGATGGATTCTGCCAAATAAAGGGCTTCATCAATATCATGCGTAACAAAAACAGTCGTAACCTTATGTTTGGTTATGGCATTCAAAAAAGCGGTGTGTACTTCATCCTTGGTAATGGCGTCTAAGGCGGAAAAGGCCTCATCCAAAAGCAGTATATCGGGTTGGAAAAGCAAGGCGGTAGCTATAGCGGCACGCTGTTGTTCGCCACCGCTCAAGTGCCCGGGGTATTTATCTAAAAGGTGGGCAATGCCAAGCTCGGCACATAGTTCTTCCAGGTTTTGGGGTGCCACTTCCTTGCGCAGTTTATGGGGCAGTAGTATGTTTTGCCTTACTGTTTGCCATTTTACCAGCGAATTTTTTTGCGGTACCAAGGCCAAGCGTTGTTTTTTTACATTCAGTGGCTTGTCCTTTAAGGTTATTTCGCCCATATGGGGCAAAATATTGCTTATGCCTTTAAGCAGGGTACTTTTGCCACTGCCGCTTTTGCCCAGCAGGGCATATATCCTGTTTTCCGCAAAATCTATATTTACATTTTTAAGCAGGGCTTTTTCATCATAGCCCATACTCACATTTTTTAAGCTTAGCATGGTGGCCTCCTTTTAAGGCTAAATGACTATTTTCAATTATAACATAATTTGCTATAATAGAATAGATTGTCAATCAATTTGGCTTTTAGTATTGATTCAAGAGAAAAAAGGAAGAAAAAAGGAGAAGAAAATGAACAGGATGAAAAAATTTGTTTTGCTGGTTTGTGTGCTTAGCTGTATTTTTATGTTAGCGGCCTGCGGCAACACCGATGAGACCGCCGAACAGGACTTGACTTTGGAAATAGCTACTATGCCTTCCATAGACAAAGTGCCTATTATAGTTGGAATAGAGCAGGGTTATTTTGAAAAATACGGGCTTATCCTTACCAACCATAACTTCCAATCCCCTACCGATAGGGATGCTGCTTTTCAGTCGGGCCAAATGGATGGCATAATGAGCGATATGGTAGCCACAGCCCTGTATTTGGAAGCAGGCATGGATTTAAAGATGACTTCCGTTGTACAGACGGGTTTTGGTGTTTTGGCAAGCCCGCAAAGTGGCATTAAAACAGTTTCTGATATAAAACCCGAACATATTTATGGCATTTCCTTAAACGGACTTATAGAATATTTGGCGGATACAGCAGGCAATGCCGAAAAAGTTTTGCTGCCTCCCGTGAGCAGTAGGGTAGAACAATTGGTGGCAGGGCAAATAGATTTAACAGTAGTGCCCGAGCCTTATGTTACAATGGCTGCAAATATGGGTGCGGTAAAATTGGCTACCGATAAGGATTTGGGTGTGGAAGCGGCGGTAATGCTGTTTTCCTCTAAAGCCATCCAGGAAAAGCCTGAAGCTATAGCTGCTTTTTACAAAGGCTATGCGGATGCTTTGGCTTATATAGCAGAAGCCGATTCTGCCGAATATATGGATACCGTAATTGAAAAAGGCGAGTTTTCAGAAGGTATAGCTGCTGCCCTGAAAAATACCGAATTTGAGCCTTTGCACGCGCCAAGCCAAGAACAGTGGGAAAATATAATCACTTGGATGCAGGCTAACCCTGAATTGAACGGCAATTACGATTTTGCTTTTGAAAATGTGTGTGATACCCAGTTTTTACAGTAAAGCCAAGCTTTTGTCTATTTGAACATTAGGAATATTGATTTGTGATTCATTGTTAGATAACAAGATTCAATAAATAAAAGATTTTTAAAGCCGCCCTATGCTTTTTAGCATAGGGCGGCTTTTTAGGATTCTTCACTTTGCTCAGAATAACAATGAGTTTTATCTGTATTGTTTTAATGCTTTTCGCGCCCGTAAAGCGTGGTGTAGAGTTTCCCTGTGGATAAGGCGGTAAGCGCAGGTAAACGGCATTGCGAAAAATAGTTTACCTTAAGAGTTTGCAACGCTGTTTAGGGGATTCAACGAGGAAATTCCGAGGCGTATCCGCGTGCCAAGAGCACCGACTTAGCCGTAGTTGGAAACTTTAGCCTAAGCGATCAGGGCGCAAAACTCCCTTTCCCTTGAGGGAAAGAGCAAGGGGAAAGGGTGGAAAAAATTTTAGGATTCTGAGCAAAGCTCAGAAGGACAGGAATAGTATAAAAGCGAAAAGCAGATTGCCGCGTTGCTTTGCTCCTCGCAATGATATAGTATGTTCGATATTTGTTTTTGTCATCCTGAACTACGTTTCGACTCTTGCTTTTAAGATTTTTTGCTTATACAAAATGATAAGTAGCATAAAGTGTAAATATTCTATAGCTTCATGGTCAGTGAAATGCGGTTTTTGGCTAAGTCTACCATAAGCACCCGTACTTTTACCAGGTCTCCCACTTTTACCACTTCACTGGGATGTTTGATGAATTTATCCGTCATTTGGGAAATATGCACTAAGCCGTCTTGATGCACACCTATATCCACAAAAGCACCGAAATCTATGACATTCCGTACCGTACCTGTTAATTCCATGCCTGCTTTTAGGTCCTTTATATCCATTATATCGGTACGTAAAAGGGGCGGCGGCAGTTCATCGCGCAGGTCGCGGCCGGGTTTTTGCAGTTCGGTGATTATATCCTTTAGGGTGGGCAAACCTATGCCGCAGCTTTGGGCAACTTTTGCCGTGCCCATTTCCTTTACTTTAGCTTCCAGGCCATTTAGCCTGTTTTGAGAAACATCTAAAAGAGTATAGCTCGTGATTTCCAACAGCTTGACGGCGGCCTCATAGCTTTCGGGGTGTACGGAGGTATTATCCAGAATATTTTTGGCGTTCGGTATCCTTAAAAAGCCCGCACATTGTTCATAGGCTTTGGGGCCAAGGCGAGCCACTTTTTTAAGCTGTTTGCGTTCAGAAAAGGCTCCGTTTTCTTCACGGAAGGCCACTATGTTCTGGGCAATGGTAGAATTTAGGCCCGAAATATGGGTGAGCAGGGCGGGAGATGCCGTGTTCAAATTTACGCCCACTTTATTCACGCAATCTTCCACCACACCTTGCAGGGTGCTGTCCAGCCTGTTTTCGGGCATATCGTGCTGGTATTGGCCAACGCCTATGGCTTTGGGGTCTATTTTCACCAGCTCAGCGAGTGGATCTTGCAGGCGGCGGGCTATGGAAACTGCACTGCGGATGGAAACATCATAATTCGGCATTTCTTTAGCTGCTAAGGGGGATGCCGAATAGACGGAAGCACCTGCTTCATTTACTACCATATAGCTCAAGGGTTGTTCACTTTCTTTTATCAGCTCCGCCACAAAAATTTCTGATTCCTTACTGGCGGTGCCGTTACCTATGGAGATGACTTCTACATCATATTTTTTAATAAGTTCTTTTAAGGTGGCTTTGGCCTCCTCGGTGCGGTTTTGGGGCGGGGTGGGATAGATCACTGTATGAGCCAATACCTTGCCTGTGGCGTCTACCACGGCTATTTTACAGCCTGTACGGTAGGCGGGGTCCAGCCCCAGGGTTACTTTGCCTTTAAGAGGCGGCTGCAGCAAAAGTGGTTTTAAATTGGCACCGAACATGGCTATGGCTTGCTCTGAAGCTTTATC
Organism: Peptococcaceae bacterium UBA4997; assembly: GCA_002398485.1. Classification (GTDB taxonomy): domain Bacteria; phylum Bacillota; class Dehalobacteriia; order UBA4068; family UBA4997; genus UBA4997. The sequence continues at coordinate 20,103 of DGYV01000045.1, forward strand.
GGTAAGTTCGTTTCTAAGTTCACGGCTAACGGAAGGGTCGATTAAGCGTTTCCAGCTATCCAATACGGCTTCTGCAACAGTTGTGGTGGTAAGGGAGCCGCTTTTTACAAACATGGTGTTCAATTTTTCTATTACTTTTTCTTCTTCTATATCAATGCTTACCTTCAAAAAGCCTTCTTTTTCACCACGGTTGATTGCCAAAATGCGGTGCGGGGGTATCTTGCTAACGGGCTCGGTGTATTCATAATAAAGCTCGTAAACGCTGGTGTCCTCTGTTGTGCCTTTGGTAGTGAGCAGGGCATCTTTATGCAAAAGCGTGCGGATGATTTTGCGCATTTCCGCTGTATCGGAGATTTGTTCGGCTATAATATCTTTTGCCCCTGCTATTGCTTCTTCTGGACTGTTTACTTCTTTTTCCGAGTTTATATAAGGGGCGGCAAGTTCCTCCAAAGTGCCTTCGGTTATATTTTGGGCAAAGATGAGTTTGGCAAGCGGTTCTAAACCCTTTTCCATGGCTATAGTGGCTCTGGTGCGGCGTTTGGGTCGGTAGGGGCGGTAAATATCCTCTATTTCCGCTAGGGTAGAGGTAGCAGTTATGGCGTCTTCAAGTTCGGGCGTCATTTTTGACTGTGCTGTTATGCTTTCCGTTACTTCCTCTTTGCGTTTTTGCAAATTACGCAGGTATTCCAGGCGGTCATTCAGTTCCCGCAGTATTTGGTCGTCTATGGAGCCCGTCATTTCCTTACGGTAGCGGGCAATAAAGGGTAGAGTGTTGCTCTCGTCTATCAAGCTCACTATGTTTTTTGTATGTTCGGCGCGCAGGTTGAACTCCTGAGTCAGCTTTTGGTTTATATACATATGGGTTCGTCCTCCATTCGATTTGATTTGATTTGATGTTTTTATTTTCGCCGTTCTTGGTTTTTTTACCTGCAAAAAATCTTATAACAGGGGTTTGCAACACAAAAAAGGAACGGCTTTAAGCCGCTCCCCATAAAAATAAATAATAAAAATGAAAATAAAGTGCTTGTAATATTAGTCTTTACGGAAGAAAAAGCTGATGCACCATAAGCCCGCAAGGCCTACCAAAGCATAAATAATGCGGCTCCAAACGGCAGTCATACCGCCAAAGATCCAGGCTACGAGGTCAAATTGGAAAAAGCCGATGAGTCCCCAGTTAATTGCACCTATAATGGCCAAAATAAGAAAACATTTATCCCAACCGTTCCATCTTAGCATCTTTCCACCTCCTTTCCAAGGGCTTAAATTTTGCACCTTATATTCTTTTAGCTATTATGCTATAATTATTAAATAATATACTCAAAAATTTAGTAAATATCAAAAAATTTCAAAGGAGAAAAACCATGAAATGGCTTTATGGATATTATGCGGTAATCAATATAATTTTGTTTTTGGTCATGCTTTGGGATAAGCTTGCCGCAACTAAAGCCCGTCGCAGGGTGCCCGAAGCCAATTTGTTTGTAATGGCTTTATTGGGCGGCGGTATAGGCGGCATATTGGCCATGCTTTTGGGTCATCATAAAACCAGGAAGCCGCAGTTTTGGATCATTTTTGTTTTAGCGGTTATTTTACATGGTACTTTTTTATATTTATGGTTTGGTAAATAAAACTTGAAGGAGTTTTTATGGCGGTTTACGGGATTTCGGATTTACATTTGTCTTTTATGGCTGAGCCTGATTTGGGGATTTGGCAAAATGTGCATGAATATAAGCCTATGTCTATTTTTGGTGAGCATTGGCGTGAGCATTATAAACATATATATGAAAACTGGCAAGAAACTGTGCAGGCGGAGGATACCGTGTTGTTGCCCGGTGACCTTTCCTGGGGCCTAAAACTTGAAGACTGTATATATGATTTTGCTTTTTTAGGTGCGCTTAATGGGAATTTGCTTATTTCCAAAGGTAACCATGATTACTGGTGGCAAAGCCTAAAAAAAGTTAAAGCAGTTTTGCCTGCCAATACCAAGGCGCTTCAGCACAGCGCTGTTTTAGTGGAAGGCAAGGCTGTTTGTGCTACCCGAGGCTGGCTTTGCCCAGGAGCTAAGGATTATAATCATACGGGCGAGGATGAAAAAATTTACCTGCGGGAACTCATCCGTCTTGAGATGGCTTTAAAGGAAGCAAAGGCTTTAAGCGATGATATAATGGTTATGCTGCATTACCGCCCTGTTAATGATAAATTAGAATGCAGCGGTTTTATTGATTTGATGAGTGATTACGGTGTAAAAACCTGTATTTATGGGCATATCCATACGGAGGATATAGCGAATAATTTTACGGGTGAACATTGGGGCATGGATTTTAAGCTGGTGGCCTGTGATTATTTGGGTTTTAATCCGCTTAAATTATGGGAGGGCAAATAATTGTTTTTGGTAACTAACAGGGAAGAAATGAATTGGCGGGATTGGCATTACCTGGACTTTCTTTTGATAAGCGGTGATGCTTATGTGGATCACCCTTCTTTCGGTGCGGCTATAGTAGGCAGGTGGCTGGAGCATTTGGGTTATAGGGTGGGCATAATTGCCCAGCCTGATTGGCATGATCCCGCTTCTGTAGCCATCATGGGCAAACCCAGGCTTGCGGTTTTGATAGGTGCAGGCAATATGGATTCGATGATAAACCATTATACGGCCATGAAAAAACCTCGCCGTCAGGATGCTTACAGTCCCGGCGGTAAAACAGGTTTCAGGCCCGATAATGCTACCATAGTATATACAAAACTGGTGCGGGAAGCCTTCGGCAAAAGCATACCTATTATAATAGGCGGTGTTGAGGCCAGCTTAAGAAGGTTTGCCCACTACGATTTTTGGCAGGATAAAGTGCGTCCCTCTATTTTAGTGGAAACTGAAGCAGACTTATTGGTTTACGGCATGGCGGAAAAGGCTCTTAAAGAAGTGGCGGAAAAACTGGATGGCGGCGAAGGTGTTTTGGGCTGCCGCCGTATTCAGGGATTATGCTGGCTTACAGACAAGCCACCCGCCAAAAAAAGTTTGGAACTGCCTTCTTTGCAGCAGGTAACGAAAAGCAAGCAGGCCTTTGCCAAGGCTTATATACTTTCCGAGCGGGAACAGAATTTTTACGATGGTAAAATTTTGGTGCAAAGGCATGATGATATTTATATGGTGCAAAACCCGCCCGCTTATCCTTTGACCACAAAAGAAATGGATACTGTTTACGAACTGCCCTATGAGGGGAATTGGCACCCTGCCTATGATAAGGCAGGTGGTGTGCCCGCTTTGTCAGAAGTGCGCTTTTCTCTTATTTCCCATAGGGGCTGTTTCGGTGGCTGTTCCTTCTGTTCCTTGAATTTTCATCAAGGCAGGGTCATTCAAAACCGCAGTGATGCTTCTTTGATAAGGGAAGCCAAAAAACTGGCCGCTCATCCCGAATTCAAGGGCTATATCCACGATGTGGGCGGCCCTACGGCCAATTTTCGCGGCCAGGGCTGTGAAAAGGCCAAAAAGAAAGGCCCCTGCCATTTACAGCAGTGCCTTTACCCTAAGCCCTGTAAAAATTTAAAGCCGAATCAACTTGATAATGTGGTATTATTGCAAAAATTGCGCAGAATAGAAGGTGTAAAGAAAGTTTTTATCCGTTCCGGCCTGCGTTATGATTATTTATTGCTGGACAAGCGCCCCGATTATTTCAGGGAGCTTTGCGAACATCATATAAGCGGCCAGCTTAAGGTAGCGCCCGAGCATACGGAAGAGCATGTGCTAAATGCTATGGGCAAGCCGAATTTTGAGGTTTATAAGCGTTTTAGTGAAAAATACAAAAACATGAACAAAATGCTGGATAAAAAGCAGTATTTAGTGCCTTATTTTATAGCGGCCCATCCGGGCAGCAGGATAACGGATGCGGCTGTCATGGCAGAAAAGTTTGCCATGAGCAGGCTGCAGCCTGAGCAAGTACAGCTTTTTATTCCTACCCCAGGCACTCGCTCAACTTGTATGTATTATACGGGGCTTGACCCCGAAACCATGCAGCCCATCTATGTGGCACGCAACCCTAAAGAAAGGCAGCTCCAGCGGGCTCTCCTGCAATTTATGGACCCCAAAAACCATGCCTTGGTTATAAAAGGCTTGGAGATGGCAGGCAGGGAGGATCTTATAGGTTACGGCAGAAACTATTTAGTGCAGCCGCCCAGGGGCAAGGAAGCAGAATACAAAAAGAAAGCGGAAGCCGTACTAAAAGCTAAAAATAAAATAGCCGAAAAAATATCTAAGGATAAATACGGTAACGAAATAAAACAAGTACCAAAAAAATTTAAAGAGACAAAACAAAATAAGCCAAAACTTAAGGTAGAGAAACTCCAAGCTTTGGCTAAAGTGAAAAATAAGCAACCTAAAACACAGCAAAAGAAAAGGGACGAGGCTTATGATAATAGGAGTAGGCACGGATATAGTGGAAATAAAAAGAATAGAGGAGCTAAGTAAAAAACCCGGGTTTGAAGGTAAGATATATACCGAGGGAGAGCTTAGCTATGCCAAGGAGTGCGGGCATTATCACAGTGCTTTGGCGGTACGCTTTGCCGCTAAGGAAGCGGCGGTAAAAGCCTTAGGGCACGGCTTCAGCGGCTGGCCCCTGCAATGTGTGGAGGTGGGCAAAAGGGCTTTGGGCTTGCCGTACCTTATTTTACATGGCGAGGCCAAGCTTTTTGCGGAAAAATTGGGTGTGAGCCACTTACATTTATCCTTAAGCCACAGCGAAAACAATGCTATAGCTGTGGTGGTGGCGGAAAAACAGGATTAATTAGAGAATAATAAAACAAGAAAAACAGGAAAGTGATATAAAAGCTAAATAGCAAAGGCGGGAAGGAGTGTTCATATGCGTTTGCTTACAGGAAGTGAAATTGCCGTAATAGATGCAGGGGCAAATCGGGAATACGGCATACCAACCATGCTTTTAATGGAAAACGCAGGTTCTGCCGTGGCAAGAGCGGCTTTGGAAATGACGAATGGTGCCAATAAAGCGGAAATAGTTATTTTTGCGGGCGGTGGCAATAACGGTGGTGATGCCTTTGTGGCAGCACGCCATTTACATAATGTGGGAGCTAATGTGCGCTTGTTTTTGCTTAGCACTCCTGAAAAACTAAAGGGCGATGCACGCCTAAACTGGGATATAGTAAAAGCTTTGCAGATACGCACTCAGGTGGTCAAAGAAGAGCATGATGTACGCATGGCCAAGGTGGCGCTTTTGAACTGCAATTTGATCATAGACGGTATTTTCGGTACGGGTTTTCATGGCACGGCTACGGGGCTTGTTAGTGAAATCATCAGTGTTATTAATAATTCAGATATACAGGTTTTGGCGGTAGATATACCTTCCGCAGTAGATGCCACTACAGGCCAAGTAGAGGGTGAAGCCGTAAAAGCCAAGCATACTGTTACTTTTGGCTGGCCCAAGTGCGGTTTGGTGCTGCCACCGGGGGTTTACCATGCAGGTGAACTAACAGTTTGTGATATAGGTTTGCCAAAAGAGCTTTTGGCGAATATAAACAGTGATATAGAATATATAGACGCAGGCTTTTGCCGCCACTGGCTGCCGCAAAGAAGCCCCGAAAGCCACAAGGGCAATTACGGCCATGCTCTTATAGTAGGGGGCAGCGGCAATATGTTCGGTGCGCCTGTTTTGGCTGCCGGTGGTGCTTTAAGGAGCGGTGCGGGGCTGGTTACGGCGGCTGTACCAAAACCTGCAGCTACGGCTTTGGCCTCGCTTTACCCTGAAGCTATGAATTGCCCGCAAAGTGATGCTATAAACAGGCTCGGCGGTAAAACGATAGTTTTAGGTATGGGCTTGGGCAGGACAGATGCAGCTCAAGCACTGGTACGGCAAATTTTAGCCAAGCTGGATAGGACGGCAGTGGTGGATGCGGATGCCTTATGGCATTTTGTGAACCTAAAGCGTAATGATATGGCAAAAGTTCCTTTGATTTTAACGCCCCATGCCGGGGAAATGGCAAGGCTTATGCAGATAAGTGTTGAAGATGTGCAAAAAGATAGGCTCAGTATTGCCAAGGCAGCCGCCAAACACTATGATGCCATTGTTGTATTAAAAGGAGCGGGCACTATAGTGGCCTGCCCCGACGGCAAGCTATTTATTAATTCCACAGGCAATGCCGGTATGGCTACGGGCGGTTCGGGTGATGTATTGGCAGGCATAATAGGTGGGCTTTTGGCTCAGAACCTGCCACCTGCAGTAGCGGCGGCCATAGCCGTTTATGTGCATGGGCTGGCGGGCGACCAAGCAGCTGCGGTTTTAAGCCAGGAAGGCATGATTGCAAGAGATATTTTGTATTATTTACCTAAAGCGCTGGCGGAATTACATTATCTGTAGTATAATAGGTGCTATTCCAAAAAGATTTGGCTAAAAAAAATCAGGTTAATAAACATTTGCCATAAATTAGGGCAACAAGTTTTGAATCAATTTGACCTGCATAAAATATCAACAGAAGCTAAAGCGCAAGGGGGCTTTACAATGCATAATATATGGGATATACCACGACCTGCCTGGGTGGAGGTCAACTTGCCCTTGATAACGCACAATGTGCGGGAAATTAGGCGTATCATAAAACCCGAAACGGAAATAATGGCTGTGGTTAAAGCTAATGGTTACGGCCATGGTGCGGAACGGGTGGCATTCAGTGTTTTAGATAGCGGTGCCAACCGTTTGGGTGTTGCAACTCTGGGTGAAGGGGTTTGCCTGCGGATGGCGGGCATTATGGCACCTATTTTTGTTTTGGGTTATGTAGCGGCAGATCAGGCTGATTTGGCTATTAAATATAACATAGGGCAAACCGTGTACAGCTTTGCCGCGGCACAGGCTATTTCCCTAAAAGCTCAGGAACGCAATAGAAAAGCCTTGGTACATATCAAGGTTGATACAGGCATGGGGCGTATCGGCTTTTTGCCCAATGAAGCCTCCCTGGAAGAGATCGTGCGTATCATGAAGCTGCCCGGCTTATTTGTAGAAGGTATCTATACACATTTTTCCACTGCGGATTATAAAGATAAAACCTGGACATTAGGGCAAAAGAAGATTTTTGACGGTTTTTGCGAGGCTATTGAAAACAAGGGTTACCATATACCTATCAAGCATGCGGCCAACAGCGCTGCTATGATAGATATGCCCGAGACCCATTATAATATGGTTCGCCCGGGGCTTGCCATTTACGGTAGTTATCCTTCCCAAGAGGTGAATCATGATATTATAGATATTATTCCCGCTCTTTCCGTAAAAGCGCGGGTTTCCTATGTCAAAAAAGTGCCTGCCGGTACACCTATAAGTTATGGCAGGAATTATATAACATCTGAACCGCGTATTATAGCAAGCCTGCCTTTGGGCTATGCCGATGGTTACAGCCGCAGCCTTTCCAAAGGCGGAGAGGTTTTGTTGAGAGGTAAAAGGGTGCCTATAGTTGGCAATATTTGCATGGATCAGCTTATGGTGGATGTAACGGAGCTTGGTTTTGTTGATATAGGTGAAAAAGCTGTTATCATAGGTAAAAACGGTAATGAAAACATTACCATAGAGGAAATTGCCGAAAAGACTCATACCATAAACCATGAGGTCATCTGCCTGCTAAGTGAGCGTTTGCCCAGAAGATATATAGAAACCACGTGAAAGCATTAAGCTTTTTGGAGAGCATAAAAAGCAAATTTAAATGAAAAGAAATCCTGCTTTAAGGTTTTAAAAACCTTTAAGGCAGGTTTTTTTATGTATTAAAAGCCTTGCTTTGGGGAAAACTTCAGCTTAAGAACATAAAATAAAAACATAAGGGAGTAGGTGTAAATGACATTAAAACGCGGTGAGATTTTTTTTGCTGAGTTGAACCCGGTGCAGGGCTCCGAACAGGGCGGCACCCGTCCCGTTTTGGTGGTGCAAAATGATGTAGGTAACAGCCACAGCCCCACCACCATAGTTTTGCCCATTACCTCTAAGCTGGATAAAGCCCGTTTGCCCACCCATGTGTCCTTAAGGCCTGAAGAAAGCGGCCTAGCAAAGGATTCGGTGGTTTTGGCAGAGCAGATACGTACCATAGATAAGTTAAGACTACAACAGAAAATAGCTGCCCTGGACCCTGTTACCATGAACAGGATCGACCATGCCATAGGTATAAGTATGGGTATACTAAACAATGATAATTTTTAAAAATGGGAATAAGCCTTTCAAGGCAAAACTTAACAAGCATTAAAAAATGCAGATATTTATTTAGTATTGGTTTAATAATCAAAATCATATTTCATGTTAATTCTAAAGTTGTCCCTTCCGCCATATATTAAGGGTGGGAGGGATAAATATGTTTAAACCCTTGATTGGTATAAGCTGTGGTGTGGAAGCGGCCGGCGCCAACTGGCTTTTGCGCTCTTATTACGGTGATGCGGTTAGAGCTTTTGGTGGCTTGTTTGTGCTTTTGCCTAGCCAAAAGCCTGAGGATGTTTTACCGATAATAAAACGCTTGGATGGCTTGCTTTTGGCGGGTGGAGGAGATA
>DGYV01000045.1:28781-41372 GCA_002398485.1 Peptococcaceae bacterium UBA4997
CGGGTGGAGGAGATATTCACCCTTCTTTTTGGGATGAGGAACCTTTGCATGGTTTGGGTAAGGTGGATATAGAGCGGGATGGCTGGGAAATTGCCCTTTTTAATGCCGCTAAGACCTGCGGCTTGCCCATACTGGGCATATGCAGAGGCATGCAGATCATCAACGTGGCTTGCGGCGGCAGCCTGTGGCAGCAAAACCCCGGTATCAATGCCCATGTGCAAACTTCTTCATATAACCAGGTATGGCATAAGCTTAATATCACAAACCCTGACTTTGCTCTTATGCTGAAAGCCGAACAGGCGTTAGTGAACAGCTGTCATCACCAATGTATACGCAGACTGGGCAGAAATCTGCGGGTGGCTGCCAAGGCCGCAGACGGTATTGTCGAAGCGATATTAGGTGAAAAAAATATTTGGGCAGTGCAGTGGCACCCTGAATATTTATGGCGTGAAGAAGGCATATCAAGGGAGCTGTTCAACTATTTTATCAAGCAGTGTATGTAAAAAAAGCAGGATTATTGCTGAAAATGGCGAAACAATCTACAGCTTAGCAAATTTGGGAGGGATAAAAATGCTGGCTATAACCAATGGCCATATCATCACCATGGAGGGTACGGAATACAATTGCGGTACTTTATTGGTGCGGGATGGTGTTATTCAGCAGGTTGGCGATAATATTGATATACCCGAGCATGCTCAGGTTTATGATATAAAAGGCAAGTACCTGATGCCGGGCATGATAGACAGCCACTGCCACCTTGGCGTGAGCCAGGATCTGCAGTCCCTTGAGGCGGAGCGGGAATTTATGGATGATTATATTTTGCCCAATTTAAGAGTTATAGATGCCATAAATTCACAGGCTGTAGGTTTTGCCGCCGCCAGAGAAGCGGGCATAACTTCCGTAGCCGTAAGCCCCGGCAGTACTTGTGTGGTAGGAGGGCAAATAGCTGTGGTAAAAACCCTAGCCGGTGTGGTGGATCACATTGTTTTAAGGGAGCCTGCTGCTTTGAAAATGGCTTTGGGCGAAATTTTCACCTATCGTGGTTTGCACCGTGAGCCAACTACTCAAGCTAGGATGATGGTTACGGCAAGCCTTAGGGAAGCTTTTGTACGCGCGGAAAATTATGCGCGCGAGGATAAAGATCTTGATTTGAGTATGGATATAATCATTCAGGCCAAAAGAGGCAGGCTGCCCGTATTTGTGCATGCTCGCAGAGCGGACGATATGATGACGGCCCTGCGTTTAGCCAGGGAATTCAGCCTTGATTTAGTAATAGTACATGGCAATGAATGTGAAAATATAGCCAATTATTTAGTGAATTACGAAGTACCCGTGGTCATAAGCCCTATAAGCTACAATAAGGCGGATGATCCCGAAAGCATCGATTGGTCCAATTTAGCTCGTTTGGAGGCAAGTGGCCTGAAAATAGCTTTTTGCACTGATTACCCCATCATGCCTATTGGCAGCCTGCGTGGTTTTGCCGTTAAGGCGCATGAGGCAGGGTTTTCCAGAGAGGCGTCTTTGGCCGCTATTACCATCAATGGTGCCTCTATACTGGATGTGGATGATGAAGTTGGCAGCCTTGCGGAAGAAAAAGAGGCTGATTTTGTGATTTTAGACGGCGACCCTTTAAAAGCGGAAAGTAAAGTGCTGGAAGTTTGGATAAAAGGGCATAGGGTTTTTGAAAGGGAATGATCAAAGCCTAGAAAAGAGGGTGGATTTTAGCAAATATTAAAAATTGCGTAAAGCTGTAGCAAGTGCTATAATATAATGGCTACAGCTTTTTTGTCTTGAGCTTTAATATAGATGGAGGAACATTATGTGGAAAATTACCAGCCATGCTCCTGTGGAAACGCTGGAACTGGGCAGGATACTTGGCGCCTCTGCGCCCGCTGGCACGGTTTTTGCCTTGCGTGGTGATTTGGGGGCAGGCAAAACGCTTTTTGCCAAGGGCTTGGCTATGGGGCTTGAAATCCCGGATTATGTAAGCAGCCCCACCTTTACTATTGTCAATGAGTATTTGGAAGGTGAAATACCTTTTTATCATATGGATATTTATAGAGTGAACCATGAAGAGGAATTACTGGAAATAGGAGTTGAGGAGTATTTTCAGGAAGGCGGCATAGTTGCTGTGGAATGGCCTGATATTTTGGGTGGAATATTACCTAAGGAGCATATAAATATAAACTTTGCCAAAGAATACGATGAAGAGGGCAATGAGTGGCGGGAAATTACTATAGATGCCGCAATTGACGATAGTTCTTGGTTGGAGGAGGTCCTTTATACCTATGCGCATACTATCCATTGATACCGCAACCAAAGTAATGGGAGTGGCTCTGGCTGATGATAACAAGCTTATCGGCGAGGCCTGCCTTAATGTGGGTAAAACCCATTCACAAAGGCTTTTGCCGCTTTTAGCTGCGCTTTTGGAGAATGCGGAATTGGACCCTTCACAAATAGATGCCGTGGCCGTAACCAGCGGTCCGGGTTCTTTTACGGGGTTAAGGATAGGCATAGCCACGGCCAAGGCCTTGGCTAAAGCCTGGCAAAGGCCCGTTATACCTGTTTGTACTTTAGATGCTTTGGCCTATAATGCCAGGCACTTGTCTGAATATATTTGCCCTGTTTTGGATGCCAGAAAAAGCCAGCTTTACAGTGCTCTATATAACAGCGAAGCCTCAAGGCTTGAAAATCCTTGTGCGGTTACTGTCGCGGAATTGGCGGCAAGTTTGCAGCATAAAGGGGGTAGGGTGCTGTTCTTGGGAGATGGCGCGGAAGCGGCTTTTCCTTTTTTTAAAGAGGCCTTGGCTGAACGGGCTTTGCTTATGCCCAAAGCAAGACGTTTGTTTATTGCGTCATCTGTTGCGGAACTTGCGCTTAAAGAGGCTAAGGCAGGTAATTTTATGATGCCCGAACAGCTAAAGGCTTTTTATTTGCGTGCTTCCGAGGCAGAGGTAAAAAAAAAGGTTTTAATAGGAAAATAACGGAGATAAACAATGTATGAAGAAAACGGTATTATCATTTTACAGGAATATAATATAGATGCTTATATAGATGATATGATAGCAATTGAAAATGCCTCTTTTGCCCGCCCTTGGAGCCGTAAGGCTTATTTGGAGGAAGCTAAAAGGAATGAGCTGGCTCATTATACGGGGTATTTTGAAAATAACAGGCTTTTAGGTTATGGCGGCTTTTGGCTGATTTTGGATGAGGGCCATATTTCCAATATTGCCGTACATCCAAGTTACAGGGGTAGGGGCATAGGCAGGCAAATAGTACAGGCTTTGACTTTGCTGTGCCTTGCTGTAGGCGGTAAGCGCATGACTTTGGAGGTTCGTGTTTCCAATACTGCTGCTATTTACTTATATGAGCAAATAGGCTTTAAGAGCGTGGGCATCCGTAAGGGCTTTTACACAGATAATAATGAGGATGCCTATATAATGTGGTTGGGCCTATCTGATATGGTTTTAGGAGAGAACTAAAATGACTATAAAAATATTGGCCATAGAAAGCAGTTGTGATGAAACAGCCGCTGCCATTGTGGGTGAGGGGTTCAATGTTTATGCCAATGTGATAGCATCCCAAATAGCTGTGCACCAGCCTTATGGTGGTGTAGTTCCGGAAATTGCCAGCCGCCATCACTTGGATGCCATAGTGCCTGTAGTGGAGCAGGCCTTGGCTGATGCAGATATTAAGCTTGAAGATATTGATGCCATAGCGGTAACGCAGGGGCCCGGTCTTATTGGTTCTTTGCTGGTAGGAGTTTCTTATGCTAAGGCTTTGGCATATGCTGCCAAAAAGCCGCTTATTGCGGTACATCATTTGGAAGGGCATATGCTGGCCTCCTTTTTGGAGCATAAAGATTTGACCTTTCCTTTTTTGGCTTTGGTGGTTTCAGGCAGCCATAGTGGTTTGGTTTTGGCGGAGGATTTCGGTAGATACAGGGCCTTAGGGCAAAGCCGTGATGATGCGGCGGGCGAGGCCTTTGATAAAATAGCTCGTGCTTTGGGTTTGCCTTATCCCGGTGGCCCTTCTATTCAAGTGGCCGCCAAAGCGGGTAAGGTTATTTATGACTTTCCGCGGGCCTTGCTTAAAGGAACATATGATTTTAGCTTCAGCGGTTTGAAATCCGCTGTACTTAATTTTTTGAACCATGCCCAAATGAAGGGTGAAAGCTATAGGGTGGAGGATGTAGCTGCCTCAGCCCAGGAAGCTATTGTGGATATTTTAGCCAAAAAAGCAGCCGCCGCCGCGGCTGAGCTTGGTTTAGATACTATAGTGCTGGCAGGCGGTGTTGCCGCCAATGAAGCTCTGCGTGCCAAAATAAAGGTATATGCGCCAAAGCAAAAGCTGGTTTACCCTTCTTTAATTTTTTGTACAGATAATGCCGCTATGATTGGTGCGGCTGCTTTACCTAAATATGCCAAAGAAGATTTTGCCACGCTTTCTTTAAATGCGGTGGCTAATTTTCCTATCAATAAACTTTTTTCCGAATAAAAAGTGTTTTCCTGATAATGGAAAATGATAATTTCCCCAATTATTATTGTGGATAGTGTGGATAAAGTTGTTGATAACTTGATAAATCGGGGTTTTCAGCTCTTTTAAACAGGGGGAAAAGTCTTTATTTGAGAATAAATACTGATTACGAAAGCCCACTTTAGAGGTTTGGCTGAAATAGAGCCTTGCTGTAAGCGGCTTCCCACGTTTCCGTTAAGCGGAAAAGGAATGCTTTTTTAGTATATCAGTACTTGATATATACAAACTTATACAGCAGTAAGACATTACATTAAAGATTGAGGTGTGTTATGGAAACCAAAAAAGAATTAAGGAACAAGTATCTGCAAATAAGAAATGAAATGTCATATGAGCAGGTTTTGGCAAAAAGTAGACAAATCGTGGCACATTTGCTTTTATACAAGCCGCTTACTTATGCCAGAAACGTGATGACCTATATGCCTAAGGGCAACGAGGCGGATTTAGTGGCTTTAAGCCTGCAAATGTGGGAAAGCGACATGAAAGTATTGATACCTGCTTGCACCGACAAATACGGCAGTATGGAGGCCGCTGTGTTAAAACAGGAAGAATTGTTTGCCTTAAAGCAAGATGATTTTGGCATTTGGGTTCCCGAAAACCCCGAATTTACAGCGCCTGAAGCTATCGATGTGCTTTTGGTGCCCGGCCTTGCTTTCGATAAACAGGGGTATCGTTTAGGTTTTGGCGGTGGTTATTACGACCGTTACTTAAACAGGGTAAGAACCAATGCTTTTACCATAGGTATAGGCTTTGATTGCCAGCTTACGGAGGCTTTGCCAAGAGAAGCCTTCGACAAAAAACTCTGTGCTTTGTGCACGGAAAGTGGGATTATCGAGATAGCAGATAAATAATCGAGATATATATTAAATAATCGAGGTGTGGTAAGTTAGGGGAAAACTTTAAAATAATATCAACTTTTTATTGCCAATGCTGACATTTAACGACACCAAAGAAGTGTTTTTTTACACAATATTCTGTATTTTTGACGATGGGGAGGGTTTTTTTGTTGAAAACCTGGGGAAAGTTTGTGGAAAAATAAAAAGGAAATAAATGGTAAAAAGAGAATTATTACCTAATTCTTTTAGTGGAGGGGAGATCATGGCAAAAACTTTATCAATGTTAAGGGCTTTGGAAAAGAAATGTTCAACTGAAGTAGATTGGAGATTACTGGTAGCCGATTTAATTGATGAAATGGAGCAAGTGGCAATGATGTACAAGGATATTTTTTCTTTGGTACCCGGCAGTTTGCTTTTGCTGAATGCTGATGGTAAAGTGGAAGCTGTAAGCTCCGGTATGTTGGAAAAGCACTTGGGGCTTGCCAAAAAAGATGTGGTTGGAAAAAACTATTGGGATCTCCAATATTCCTCCTTTTCGGAAGCGGAAAACGTGTACATCCAAAATTTGATCGATCAAACCTTTTATTTAAAGGCTAACCACAGCAATATCGTTTTAGATAGCAAAGGACAAAACGGTAGGGAAGTCAAAACACAGCTAACGACCAAGATACTGAAGGGGCGGCAAAGGGCTATGTTGGGTGTGTTGGTGCATTTGGAAACCATGAACAGCAGTGTGGGTAAAAAACTTCAGAATGTTCAGGAAATGAATGTTGTGTTGAACCATATGGGCACACTGGCTGCCGGGGTGGTCCATGAAGTAAAAAATCCTATTCAAAGCATCAGCGGTATTGTACAGCTTTTGCAGCTTAAATATCAGGATGATGATGATATTCAAAGATACAGCGGGATGCTTAACCAGGAAATCGTCCAGGCCAATAATCTGCTTACCCAGTTTTTGAGCCTTACCCCCAACCGTAAACAAGAAATATGTGTATGTAATCCTAATGTTGTTTGCCGTAATGTGGCAATGCTTTTGCAGGGTAACGTTGGCATGAGCCGCATAGAGCTTGTAGAAGAATACAGTGAGGATATGCCGAATATTTTAATAGATCCGGGTAAAATGAAGCAGGTTTTGGTAAATTTTTTGGTGAATGCTGTTGATGCTATAGTTGAAAATGGGCAAATTAAATTAAGAACTTATTATGATTATGCATTGAATGAAGCTCATATACAAATAAGCGATAACGGTGTTGGTATGGACGAAGAAACCTTAGCTCAGTTGGGCAAAGCTTTTTTTACAACCAAAAGCACGGGTACAGGCATGGGCCTTGTTATAAGTCATCAATTCATAAACAGTATGGGCGGCAGTATTAATGTGAAAAGTGAGCTGGGATACGGCACAACCTTTGATATTATATTGCATGGATTGGCTGGCCTGGCTAAAGATAATAATGACCGCAACATTATTTCACCTAATAAACTAACTTACCCTGTTGCTCAATTGCCAAGCATTTAGTTGCATAATAAGTTTTAGTGTAGTAAAATAAATAATAATAATTAAAAGAGTACCGTTAAGGTGCTCTTTTAATTTTGCCGAAACGGTTTTGGTGAAATTGAAAGAGCCAACGGGGAGGGGTATTTATGACTATGGAAAATGCGAAAAAGGATAATCAGGTATCTGAAAGGGTTATCGAGGCCGTAAAAATAAAAGCAGTGAACGGTAAACTTTCCTGCCCCATGGCTCGTGCTTTGGCCAAGGAGCTTAATGTGCCTGCTAAGGAGGTTGGCAAGGCCGCCAATAATTTGGGAATAAAAATACATTCGTGTGAGCTTGATTGTTTTTAGCTTTGGGGAGGATATATGTTGATTGATAACTGGGGTAGAAAAATAGATTATTTAAGAGTTTCTATTACGGATAAATGTAATTTACGCTGCCGTTATTGTATGCCTGAAGAAGGTATTCCCCATTTGAGCCATGAAAAGGTGCTGCGTGTAGAGGAAATGACCCGTATTGTAGGTATAGTTGCCAAAGAAGGGGTGGACCACATTAGGATCACAGGTGGTGAACCCTTGGTACACAAAGGTATTTTTAGTTTTATTGCTTCCCTTAGAGATATTGGCCTTACTGATTTGAGCCTGACCACGAATGGTATCTTGCTTGAACAAATGGCGGCAAAGCTAAAACAAGCAGGTATAGACAGGGTGAACATAAGCCTGGATACCATGGATGCCGAACGTTTCAGCTGGATTACCCGCGGTGGTGATGTTCAAGCTGTATTGCGTGGGGTGGAAGCTGCAATGGCCGCGGGTTTGGAGCCTGTAAAGCTCAATATGGTAGTAGTAAAGAGCTTGAATGATAACGAGGTAGTGGGATTGAGTGAAATGGCCAAGGACAAGCCTTTGCATATCCGTTTTATTGAGCTTATGCCTGTAGGTACGGATGGTATCTGGAGCAAAGAAAATTTTGTTGCCACTGCCGATACTATGGCTAAAATAGAACAAGCCGGTTATAAGCTTGTGCCTTCTAAGGTTCGCGGTAATGGCCCTGCTGAAGTATATAAGGTAGAGGGCTGGCAGGGCACATTAGGCTTCATCCATGCTATAAGCGGTCATTTCTGCGCTAAGTGCAATCGTTTGCGCCTTACCGCCGACGGCAAGATTTACCCTTGCCTGCACAGCAATACCTGTGTTGATATTATGACGCCCTTAAAGGAAGGTGCAACTGATGCCGAGCTGTTGGATATAATCAAGGAAGCGGTAAACCTTAAGCCCGAACGTTCCAGCCTTGGTGCGCAGAACCATTGTATGAACAGTATAGGCGGTTAAAATAGCTAAGTAATAAATCAAATAAAAAAGCTGCTTGTTAAATTTAAACAAACAGCTTTTTAATTTGATAAAGATAGATATATAAAAAATTGTTTTATAATGTTAAAAATTATAAGCTTATAAAAATGTGGTACAAATGTTCAATCAGCCATAAAAATAAAGTGTAGGGGTGGATGATTGAAATATTTAAGCTTTAATATGTCCGTAAAGCTCTGTATAGGGATAACGGCGGCAATCCTTCAATAAACTTTGGTAAAAATCCAGTACTTCTTGGATCGTGCCCAAGCCATGCGCAATTTCGTAGCTTTGGTAATCTTTAGGGTGTTGAGTCAATTCCATTATTCCCTTTTGCAGATTTGGAATAATATTGGAAGCCTGTCCCATATTTTTTTCGTTCATGATGATCCAGTTACTGGAAGCTGCTATAATATCACGCAGCTGCCATTTTATGATATGGCTTTCACCAAAATTGAGCCATTGGTTTTCAGGCATTTTTAAGCGCAGGAAAAAAAGATACTTCATCATATATACCTCCTTGTTTTATAGATGAAAAACTATTCATATAGTTATTCGTAAAAAAACAAGGATTTTTTAGGGTAATTGCGATAAATTTCGACAAATTTCGATAAAATTTTACATGACAAGTATTTTAGCGGAATGCCAAAACGAAAATTAGCCTTGCAAAAGCTACTCACAATTACAACTGCAATAAAAATTACCAGGATAGGGTGAAAAAGCATTTAAGATTCTTTGCTTATACTCAGAATGACAAAGCGGTATATAAAACAATATTATAGATTGCAGCTTTGTTTTGCCCTTCGCAGTAAAAAAATACAAGGATACTAATATAAAAGAGCGTTGCATTAGGTGCGTGTTCACAAGGACATTTTGTGAACCTACCTATAATGGGGTATATTAGGCAGACAGTTACGGCTGTCCGCCTTTTGCTATCTTTAAATCGCAGGCTGTAAGCCGTCATCCCATGCATACAGTTCATCCGTACCAAACATTTCTTCTTGGGACTCAATATCGAATTCCTTTTTCACATCATTTAACATTCCAATGTCACGATAGTGAATCCAAATATCTTGTGGTGCAGTACGTGAGTATTTCTCGGCTCTTTCGCCAACCTCAATCTTCTCAATGAATATATGCAGTATCTCCGGAGTCAACTCTGAGAGGTCTGTATATTTTTTTGCTTTCTCAATGAACCTATCCACATTGGTAAGTGAATTTTTGAGTTTTGTCATACGCTCTTCTGACTGTGGAATGGTTTCTCTCAAGGTTTTCTGCTCTGAGATGTACTGCTCCGACAGTGTCCTGTAATGTTCATCAGGAATTCTGCCAAGTACATTGTCCTCATAAAGTCTCTTGAATAAGGCTGTCAACTCAAGGTCACGCTTTTTCATTACATCAAGTTCTTTTTGCAGACGAGTGATTTCTTTTCTTGTTTCGGCAGTATTTTTCTCATTGATGAACTGTGCAAACAAGGCTTCATCTTGTCTTGCAAAATGTGTCACTCTCTTAATGTCATCTAAAATTACTTTTGCAAGCAGCGTTTCTCTGAGGTAATGAGAGGTACATTTCTCTTTGCCAAATCGCTTGTAGGAAGAACAGGCAAAATTATTTTTACTTTCTTCCATAGTATGAGCACGATGTAGAACCAGTGGAAAACCACAGTCAGCACAGAATATCATTCCAGAATAGGGATTGGGTTCGTCCATGTTTTTGCGTGGTCGCTTTTTGCTTTTTCGAACATCGTGGGCAATATCCCATAGTTCTTTCTCGATAATGAATTGGTGAGTATTCTCAAATCTTAACCATTCATTTTCAGGACGTAAAATACGCTTTTTGTTTTTGTAAGATGCTGTTGTGTATTTCATACTTACTGTATGTCCAAGATAGGTTTCATCGTCAATGATAGCGCGAACGGTTCGGCTATTCCAAACTGTTGCTTTTTCTGTGTTTAGATTTGTAAGCGCTACACCTGTCATATTAAAATAATGGTTGCTTGGATTTACAATCTGTTCTTCGGTTAACTGCCTTGCAATTTGACTTGGACCTCTACCCTCGGAGCACAGCTTGAAGATATACTTTACAACCTCAGCTGCATCCTCATCTATCACAAGTTTTTTGGGATTGTCAGCATCCTTTTTATACCCATAAGGGGGCCTTGTAGCAACTCTTTCTCCTCGTTCAGCCTGAGCTTTTTTAACTGCTCGTATCTTTTTACTGCAATCTTTTGCATAGAAATCGTTAAACAGGTTTCGGAACGGCGTGAAATCGTTGTCGCCATATAGGGTATCAACTGCATCATTGATTGCGATAAGCCTTACATTAAAGTTGGGGAAAGTGTGTTCCATCAAGTTACCTATTTGCAGATAATCTCTGCCAAGCCTACTCATATCTTTAATAATCAGCGTGTCCACTTGATTGCTTTCAATGAGTTCCATAATTTCATTCCAAGCAGGTCGGTTAAAGTTTGTTCCGCTGTAACCATCATCAAACAAAAATTTTGTGTTTTCAAAGCCTTTTTCCTCGGCATATTTTTGGAGCATCATTCGCTGATTCCCAATGCTGTTGCTCTCGCCCTCACGCTCATCTTCTTGACTTAATCTTCCGTAAAGTATTGTATATCTTTTATCGTTTGCCATACTTAAAAATCCTCCTTTTCTTCTGTGGCAAACTGAATACGGTAATTCAAACATACCGTAACAGCTTGCACAAGTCTACTGAAATCAAGCATTTTTAAGAGATTTTTCACAATCACTTTCAATGATTTTTAATATTTTTTTAGTTGGAGTGGAGGTACTCTTTATCGGGAATACAGAATGTACTCGGAACACTTTTCCGTCCACCTCCATATCACGCTCTATGGTGTGGTGGTTATCATCAGAATAAACAAAACTGTCATCGAAGGTTCTTTTTAGATTACCCTCGCTATCGCTTTGCCAAATTAAATCTGCATTTTCATACGCACCTAAAATTTTTGTTCTCAAATAATACTGTGCAATTTCTTTTTCATTTCTCATATCGTCATTCTCCTTTATATTGTCATTTCAAAATCTTGCTCTTGCTCGCTTTGAATTTTGTGACCTGCCGCAAGCTTTTTAAGATTTTCACGTTGTTTTTGCTTTCTGTCTGTCCAAGTTTTTGGAGTTATTGGAGGTGGGGTATCACCAACGCTTTCAAGGTTTTTACCCAGTGAAATGACATCTCTGGTAAGTCCATATTGTGTTTGCATTTCACCTAACCAACCCTCCGGTGGCTCATAGGTAAGTGGTTTGAATCCTGTTTCTTGTCTGAATATAAATAACTTTTCTAAATTTTCTTTGAGATAGGTGTCATCGTGTAGCTTGCTATCACGGCACTTGTAGCCCTCTGGGGTGGTGTAGGTGATATATTTTCTCTTATCGCTCCAGTTAACTTCGTAGCCCTCATATTCCATATTGTGAATAAAGCTTTCCCTGTCGGTAGAGTACAAAAGGGCATCTTCAATAGCGGCAATGAGTTGCAGTTTCCAACTTTGACCACGCTCGGCTGCACGATATTCTCGCTGTTTAATGGCTTGTCCTCGTTTCAATTTTTGGTATGGCTCCAAAACATTAAGCCCATGAGCCATGCAAATTTGGTCATTTATCATTCGCTGTTCCATTAGAACATCGTGGTTTTGATGTAGTTTTTTGCCTGTTTTGAAGCTAACAGAGTTCACCATGATGTGATTGTGTGGATGCTTGGTATTGCAGTGTGTGGCAACCATAACCTCAAAATCGGGGAACAGTTTCTGCGCAAGCTCCAAACCAATCCTATGAACCTCCAATGGTGTGACATTATCTTCCTCTGGGAACGACTGCACAAACTGATAAAACTGTCTGCCATCATCTTTCTTGAACTGCTGTTTGGTTAGGCACATCTCAGCAAATCCGCTATAATAATTGCAGTTCAATCCTGTGCGAAGCGGAATGTCATTGTAGTAAACCTTGTTGCTGTCCGAGATGTAATTGAGCACACCTGCCATTGCACCCTTAGTTTGCTTCTTGTTTTTGACTGCACTAAACACTGCCATTGCTGTCCACCACCTTTGTAAGTTCATTGATTTTCCAATAGATTGCTGTTAATGATTCTTCAGTTTTATCAAGATTTACAGTGTTAATTACACCTTGATGTGATAGCATGGTCAGCTGATTGAGGTTGTTTCCAATCTTTTTTAACTGACTTACTATCTCGGGAAGCCCATCTATAATAATGATTTCTTTGCCTAATGCTGACTGCGTGATATATTCGGTAACGGTCATTTTAGCTTTTTTAGCCTTGTTTTTAATTGTATCTAATTCTTTTTTCGATACCCTGAATGCGTAATTTCTGTCTTTTATTTGTTTCATTCAATTCCTCCGTT
>DGYV01000010.1:0-1952 GCA_002398485.1 Peptococcaceae bacterium UBA4997
GCATGGGCAGGGCAAAAAGAACAATTTTTTTCCAGGGCGTGCCTATGGTCAAATCACGGCTGTTTTTCTTAATGCCGGCCATAGCTTTAGGCTTTTGGGAGGCCGTATCCATTATAATACCTTCTTCGTGTATATCATCATTTATATCATAAATTACATAATAACACAGATAAATTTTATTGTATATCAAAATTTTTTGGGCAATTGGAACTTTACCTTAAAACTTAGGTTGGCAAAATAAGTACAAAAATAAACCAAAATAACTATTGACTATTTGAAATTTTTTGCTATAATATAATTATACCTAATGATAATTGTTACTAATAAATAAAAATAGACCAGGAGGAAAAATTATGAAAAAGTATGTTTGCGGTATTTGCGGTTATGTTCACACAGGTGATGCGGCGCCCGAGTTTTGCCCACAGTGCAAGGCTCCCGCTGCTAAATTCAGCGAAATGGAGGCTGATAAGCCCTCTGGATATGCTGATGAGCATAGGATAGGTGTTGCTCAAGGTTTAGATGAAAAAGTAGTTGAAGGCTTGCGTGCCAATTTTATGGGTGAATGTACCGAAGTAGGTATGTATTTGGCAATGGCTCGCCAGGCTCACCGTGAAGGCTATCCTGAAATAGGTATGGCTTTTGAAAAATATGCTTGGGAAGAAGCTGAACACGCAGCTAAATTTGCTGAGCTTTTGGGTGAAGTGGTATATGCGGATACTAAGAAAAACTTGAGCCTGCGTGCGGAAGCTGAATTCGGGGCTTGTCTTGGTAAAAAAGAATTGGCTACCTTAGCCAAGCAATTGAATTATGACGCCGTACATGATACGGTTCATGAAATGTGTAAGGACGAAGCCCGCCACGGCAAAGGCTTTGAAGGCTTACTTAAAAGATATTTTGGGTAAAAAATCAATCTGCTAACCAAGAAGCTGCCTTAAAAAGGCAGCTTCTTTTATTTTTAAAATTTCTTAAATTTTAAAATGTTATAATTAAATGAACCATTTACCTAATTTTTTGCTCTTATTAATAGGTGCACCTAATCAGGAGGTTTCCGATGGATGATATTAGATTAATTTTAAAAATAAAAGATGGAGATCAGGATGCTTTTTGTACTTTAGTTAAAAAGTATCAAACGCAAGTTTTGAGAACAGCTTATTTGATTTCCAATAATAGGTATACCAGTGAGGATATTGTTCAAGAAACTTTTGTACAATGTTATTTACACATTGGCAAGCTTAAAAACCCCAATCAATTTAAATCTTGGTTTTATAAGATTCTTATACGCACAGCCTGGAAGCAGATAAAAAAGGATAATTGTGCTATTCCAACCGAAAGTATTATTGAAAAAGCTGATTTTGAAAGCATAAATGATACATTGAACTGTTATATTCAAAATGAATTTGCAGAGGCGGTTTATGCTGAAATCCAACAGCTGGAAATCAAACAAAAAACAGTAATTCTGCTATATTATTACAGTGGTTTAAATGTAAAAGAAATAGCAAAAATTATGGACTGTTTTGAGGGTACTGTAAAATCAAGGTTATTTACGGCAAGAAAAAACTTAAAACAAAATCTCAAAGACTTGCAGTTTGAAAATGTAAAGGAGGGAAAGTATTTTGATGAAAAACTCAACTCAATTTGATAATTTGATCATTGATTCCTTAACCATAAAAGCAGAAAATATTCAACCATCGGATAATTTAATTAATAATATACATGACGATATTCAAAGAAAGCAGGCGATAAATACTATGGATAAAACATTGAAAAAAACAAGCATCAGAAAAATTGCTGTTATTTGTGCCCTGTGCGTAACACTGGTTTCGGGTGTGGCTTATGCTGCAAGCCAAGCAACCAGCCTTGTTTCTCACAGCGGTCGAGTATATGATGAATTGCCAACTATAGAGCAAGTACAGGCCGATGCAGGTTTTGCAGCCAAATATGTTGCTGAGTTT
>DGYV01000010.1:2120-2788 GCA_002398485.1 Peptococcaceae bacterium UBA4997
AGCCAAATATGTTGCTGAGTTTAGTAATGGTTATAAATTTGTGGATGGCTCACTTGGTGAAACAGATGGCTTAGATGATAATGGTAACAAAGTTGCCAGCCAAAAATTTGTTAGTTTAAGTTATGCTCCCGATGGTGCTGCTGATAATATGGCCATTTTAGATGTTAGCCCTTTTACTGCCGGTATTGATACAGAAGTTGATCCAAATGCTGAAACAATTACAGTTGATAATATTAAACTTAATTATTATCAACAGCATTATAAATTTGTGCCGGTGGATTATCAATTAACAGCTGCTGATAATAAAGCTGTTGAGGAGGGTTCTTTGGTAATTAGTTTTGGCAGCGCTGAAGTAGAGGAAAATAATATTGAAACATTAAGTTGGGTCGATAGCGGTTTAGCTTATTCTATTACAGATTTAGACAGTAATTTAACAAAGGCTGAATTGGTTCAAATGGCTAAAGAAATTATTGCACAAAAATAAATTAATAGCATTATCAAATGGCTTTAGTTATATAGCTAAAATCAGTAATAAAAAAACTGCCTTATTAAGGCAGCTTTTTTATTGTTTAACCTAATATACAACTTTGTTCAATATACCACTTAAATAAGCCAGACAAACACCAAAATTAGTGATGGGCACATTATGGGTTTTGGCTAAACCTTGG
>DGYV01000010.1:3034-3364 GCA_002398485.1 Peptococcaceae bacterium UBA4997
CATACAGGCGCCGCAGTGGATGATAAGCTTGTAACTTTGAATATCATCGGGGAAATTGTGGCCGTTCCAATTAGTGAATTCTAACTTGCCACCTACCTTTTTTTCCAAAAGCGCGGGTATTTTTTCACGTGCTATATCATTTTTAAGGGCGTGGTGGGTACAAGCTTCGGCTATCAATACACGGTCATGGGGTTTTAAGCTGGCTATAGCTTGCGCACCTTCTACAAACTCTTCTACATCGCCTTTAAGGCAAGCCATCAAAAGAGAGAAGGAGGTTAGGGGTATGGTATCGCCTATTACTTGATAAACCTCCTGAAAAGCTTGGGAATC
>DGYV01000010.1:3559-4119 GCA_002398485.1 Peptococcaceae bacterium UBA4997
AGGTTGGGTGGGTTTTTTAGCAGTTTAAGTGTTTTTGCCAATTCATCGGTTTGGCTGATGATTACTGTACAATGGCTATCCAATAGCGCTCTAATAGTTTGTACCTGCGGCAGTATCAGCCTGCCCTTGGGGGCTTGAATATCCTGCGGCATTACTAAAAGCACCAAATCATCAGGCTTTACCAAATTTTCGGCAATGGTTTTTTCTTTTATTTCGGCTTGGCTCAACTCAATAAGTTTAGTTTTAAGCCTGTCTATGCCTTCTTTTTCCAGGGCATTAAGTGTTATAGGTTCAAGGCCTACGGGTGGTTGGGGTAGGTTATTTTCTCCAAAATCGTTTATCACTGTTATAACGGGTATGCTGTAAGCCGAAAATTCCTTTAAGTATTTTTCTTCTTCCTGCCAGTTTGCGGCAGTGCTTGCCACTACCAGAACAGCTATATCGGTTTTGGCCAAAAGCTCCTTGGTTTTGGCTACCCTAAGGCTACCCAAAATGCTTTTATCATCCAGGCCTGCGCTGTCTATAAGTACTACAGGGCCTATAGGCAAAAGCTCCATGGC
>DGYV01000010.1:4300-4822 GCA_002398485.1 Peptococcaceae bacterium UBA4997
TTTATAAACCGGGTCGGTAGTAGTTCCGTGAACAGGGGAAACCAAAGCAATCTCCTGACCTGCCAAAGCATTGATAAGGCTGGATTTGCCGCTGTTGGTCTTACCAAAAAAACCTATATGCAGGCGCTCGCTCCTTGGGGTTTCGTTAAGGGAGGATATAGCATTTAAGCCACGGTTTTCAGTATTATCGGTTTCTGCTGTTTTAGGGTGTTCTACCATCTGAAATCTCTTTCTCCTTCTTCTATTTTAGCCAAATATTCAACAGCCTTTTCCCTTACTTTGGGGTTAGTTATTTTATCCAAATTGTCATTAATTACTTTATCAGCCATTTGTTTAAATTCATCATCGCCGTAATCCATGGCATACTCTTTTAATGTTACCATAGCATTGGGCTGGCAGCAGTTGGAAATAGAGCCGTCTTTGGCCATAGCCATAAAGCGGTCGCCTGTTCTGCCGGCGCGGTAGCAGGCTGTGCAGAAGCTGGGAATAAAGCCGTCCTTCAGCAATTCTTTAAGAATTTCC